>PHGD01000084.1 GCA_011090425.1 Nitrospira sp. LK70
CCGTCGCTCCACCGTCGACCAGGCATCAAGCGTCCGGTAAATTCATCGACGATGATGACTTCGCCGTCCTTCACGACGTAGTCTACGTCTCGTTTATAGAGCGTGTAGGCTTGTAAGGCTTTCACTACGTGATGGACCATGTCCATGTGGGCCGGATCGTACAGATTATCGACGCCGAGGAGTTTTTCAACGCGCGCATTGCCGTCTTCGGTGAGCGCAGCGGTTTTGGTCTTTTCTTCGATGGTGTAGTCCGTCTCGGCTTTGAGTTGCGGAATGATCGCGTTGATTCGGTAATAGAGGTCTGTAGTCTGGTCGGTCGGACCCGAGATGATCAACGGCGTCCGCGCTTCATCAATCAAGATGCTGTCGACTTCGTCCACAATGGCGAAATTCAACTCACGCTGCACGCACTGATTCAAATCGGTGACCACGAGGTTGTCGCGGAGATAGTCGAACCCATATTCGTTGTTGGTGCCGTAGGTGATGTCGGCGCGGTACGCCTCAGGTCTGCTGCAGGGGCGAAGGTGTTGTAGTCGCTTATCGGACGCATCGTAGGTTGGGTCATAGATGAACGACGCATCGTGTTGAATGATCCCCGTGGATAGACCCAGCGCATGGTAGAGTTGCCCCATCCACTGGGCGTCACGTTTGGCGAGATAATCGTTGACGGTGACGAGATGAGCGCCTTTACCTTCGAGCGCATTCAGATAGATGGGGAGCGTCGCCACCAAGGTCTTTCCTTCGCCGGTCTTCATTTCCGCGATGCGGCCACGGTGGAGAATCATGCCACCGATCAGTTGTACGTCGAAATGCCGCATGCTGAGCTTGCGGCGCGACATTTCCCGGCACACGGCAAACGCTTCTGGCAAGATGTCGTCCAGCGCCTGACCTGCTTCAAGCCGTTTCTTGAAGTCCTGCGTCCTGTCGGCAAGTGCGTGATCAGTGAGCGGCGTGAGTCCGGCCTCCAAGCCATTGATCTGCTCCACGATCGGCCGGAGCGTCTTGATTTCACGGTCGTTTTTGCTGCCGAAGATCAGATTGAGTACTTGCGTGACCATAAGAAGGGCATTCGTCTTCGTAGATAAGTGTTAGATAAGTGTTAGATCGAAAGGATCAACCCAGTATACAGGATCTCTCCGTTGAATCCTACCCGAACCTCCAGCGACCTCAGCGCTGCCTTGACAAGCGTCATCCGAGTCACCTAGGATTCAACCTAGTTGCAGTTCTAGCATCTTGTTGCATGTCCGGACTACGCGAGAGCTTTTTAGACGTGCCTGCGATGACGTGCCCATTCCAAAAAGTCCTATCGATTTTACTAATACTCTGCATTCTTGCCGTTGGCGGTTTGGCCCAAGCTCAAGCAGCTGAACACGCCGGACACCATGCTCAGCATCAAGCTGCCACGCATGGGACGCTGCTCTGTTCCTGGATGTGTGCCGCCGGTACCGTGCTCGATAGTGCCGTCGTTCTGATTCAGGTTGAACAAAGTCCAAACGCGTTTATCCCTCTCACTCAGTCATCGACCCCTTCAATTGAGGTCACCTGGACTTCTCACAGCCGAGCTCCCCCGTCCTTCTCGCTGTAACCTTCGCTATTCCGTCGGAGCTATTTCGTCGTAACAAGGACCGGTGAATGGTCCGACGGCGTGTGGATCAAGAAGATTCCTTAAGAGAAGGAGGCTGCGCCTTACATGGCAGTCAAGCGTTCCATACTCACGTGCTTGCTCGGGTTTGCGATCATCCTCGCATGGCCCGCTGGTCGAACTGCAGAGGCATCCTGCGGGGCGGTGTCCTGCTTCATCACGATCGGATCCCAGCAACAGGTGCCGATGGCCGGGTTGCTGACGGTCAATGGCATTTACAGCTACACCCCCATGCGATTGCTGCCGGGAACCAATGGCGTGATCCCGGGCATCGATACGAATGAACGGCAGCTGATCCTGGATCACCATCAAGAGGCCAGGACAATTACACAGATGGCAACCTTTGATCTCAATTATGGCATCACGGAACGGCTAGGCATGCAAATCACGATTCCCTATATGTGGAGGACACACCATCACATCGATGGGTTAGGGGAAGATGGTCCAAATGGTGAGGGAGAGCCCACCACTTTTTCGTCGGACGGACTCGGAGACATGCGTGTCGGCGTCAAATACAATTTGCTGCCGACCTTGAGAAGCATGGTGGTGTTGGGGTTCGGTGCCTACCTGCCAACTGGGGTCACCAATGCAGACGACAGCACCGGCGCTTTGATGGAACCCACCACCCAGCTCGGCCGTGGGCAAGTCGGCTTGAATCCCACGATCTACCAAACCTACGAAGTGATTCCGCATCGGTTGAGTCAGTTCGCCTTTGCGAGTTATCGGCACACGTTTCAAAACAATAAGGGATACCAGTTCGGGGATCAGTGGGATATCAATGGCGGGTTCAACCTCGTGACCGTTCCATGGCTCGTGCTGACCGCGCAGCTCAATTACCGATATATGTTGCACGATAGCTTCAATAGTTCGTTACTGCGTTCCGCAACGCCCGCAGACGCGCCGGACTTTCCCGGTGAACCAGTTGTGATTGATCCGAACATCCAGAATCGATCGGTCCCGACTACCGGCTCAACGTTCCTCGCGTTTACTCCTGGATTTCAAATGAGTTTGGACGGCGTCATCAGCTCTGCCTGGACGGAATTGACATCGATCTATTTCTATTCGCAGATCCCGATGGTCCGAGATTCCAACAACAGCCTCGCTCAGGGAACCAGTTTTATCTTCGGAGTGACTCGATCGTTGCAGTTGCGGAAGAGTTAGTGTTCAAAAGAGCCACAGCGATGATGAGGAGATAGGCATGAAGAGAATGTACAACAAGACCATGTCGGGGCTGTTGGCCCTGAGTTTGACCTGCATGCTCACCAACAGCTTGGTGTGGGGAATGGGTTCACGAGTGCCGGCGGTGGGGACAACCGCCGAAGATTTTCGCTTGGTCGATCTGGAAGGCAAGCAGCAAAGCCTGAGCCAATATCGCGGGAAGGTCGTCCTAGTGAATTTTTGGGCCACCTGGTGCAAGCCCTGCACGACGGAAATGCCTGCCATGCAGACCATGTACGACAAGCTCCGTGACAAAGGGTTTGTGGTGTTGGCGATCAACGAACTGGAAGACGATGCCAAAGTGCGTGAGCATATTAGGCAATATAGCCATACCTTCCCTGTGCTCATGGATCGAGACAACAAGGTCGCGAACCAGTTCGGAGTCTTCGGCTTGCCTGTGAGCGTGTTCATTGATGAGAAGGGTGTCGTTCAGGAATACATCAAGGGAGGTCTTCTGACCGAACAGCTGATCCTTGATACCGTGGCACGGATCCAAAAATCAGAACCGATGAAGGCTGCCTCTCTGCGATAGCCCTACGCAGACGAAGAACGTGGGTCGGCGACAGATTAGCGGCAAGTGGAAAGGCAGAGGACAGCATGACATCGAGAGATGAAAACCGATTCTTTTTCCCCGCTTGGGGAGTTTCATTGGCCTTGCACGGCATAGTAGTTGGGTTGGCATTCGTGTTTGCCGCCCAAGTCAAACCTCTCATACCGAAAGACCTGTTCCAGTGGGACGTGGCGTTGGTGGAGGCGACGAAGACGGAATCCATTTCGGAACAAGCGCCGTCAGTCGTGGCTCCTGTACAGCCACCGGCGAAAGTCGTGTCTCAGCCACGTCCCAGACAAATGACGGAAGTATCCCGGGCGGTAACGCCGTTGGAGCGGAAAGTCGAGCCTCAGCCACGAGAGGAGCCGGTTGAACAACGGACTGTCGAGAGGACTGAATCAAAGGTCGAACCGGTCGTAGAAGAAAAGCAACCGGAGCCGGTTGAGGCTCCACCAGCTCAACAGGAGTCGGCAGCAATTGCAGCAGCTCCTACCCCGTCGCATGAGGACGTGGCCCAACAAGAGGCACCGCCGGAATCCCCGTCACAGGAAGCTCCCGTGGATACTGCGCCAGTGGAGGTGGCCAAGGCTCCGGCGCCCGGTCCGGAAACGAAAATGGATCATCGATGGTTGGCCGAGTCGCTGTGGCGCCGGGTGGCCGAGCTCAAACGCTATCCGAATCAGGCTCGCATGAACGGTCAAGAAGGGAAAGTGGTCCTGAAAGCCGTCATTCGATCGGACGGCCATTTGGCCGACGTATCCGTCCAGAAGAGTTCTGGACATAGCGTCCTTGATGACGCGGCCATCGAGGCGGTGAAACTGGCCTGTCCACTCCATATGAAACATGCCATCGGAAAGCCGCAGATCGTCGTGAGTCTTCCGATCGTGTATAGCTTGGCCAATTAGTGAGTCGAATGAAAGGTGAAACGCCGTCATGAACGCGACTCATGCCAGATCATGAAAGGTAAGTCATGCGATACTTCGCTACTACATTCACCGTGATTCTCTCCTCCTTGGTACCAATGCAAGTGTGGGCCGAGACTTCCGAGCCGGCCGTCATTTTTGGTCCTAAACATATGACGGTTCACCAAGTGAAGGGCGTAGTCGGGCCATCGGTACAGATCGATGAACAGGGTGTCGTTTCGGCCGCCTGGGTGGAGGAAGACAAGGACACCCGCACCATCCTCTTTGCGAGATCTGAACAACCAGGTGGGCCGTTTGGAAGGCCCGTCCCCGTGAACCAACCAACCGACAATGTCTATCATCGCCAGGAGTCCCCAGCCTTGGCCGTCCTTGGGAATGAGGTATTTGTCACTTGGTCGCAGACCCATCCGAAAATCACGCCTGATAAGCCGTTTTCCGGAGAATTGAGACTCAGCAAGTCTTCGGACGAAGGACGAACGTTCGCGCCCTCCATCTTGGTGAATGACGACAGTCATGTCACCCAGCACACGTTTGATTCGATCCAGACAGCTCCGAACGGAGCCCTGCACATGGCCTGGATCGATGGCCGCGAAGGCAAGAAGGAGCCGGGAACGTTTGTCGCGAGATCGACGGATCATGGACACACGATCTCAAAGAATCTCAAGATCGACGACGATACCTGTGTCTGTTGCAGAACAGCCGTGACGACGTCCGCAGATGGAACTGTCTATGTCGCGTGGCGAAAGATTTTTGACGGCAATCTGCGGGAGACCGTGGTCTCTCGATCGATGGACGGCGGCGAGACATTTTCACCGTCGGTGATCGTTGGAGACGATCGGTGGGTCTATCCTGCCTGCCCTCATCGTCCGACGTCGCTCGGTGCCGATCGGCAAGGGCGACTGTATGTGGTGTGGTACACAGAGGGCGCCGACGAAACGCCCGCAATCTATTTGGCTTACTCCGATGACCAAGGGCAAACGTTTTCGGCCAAGAAGCAATTGAACCGGTCCAAAGGGACCTTCCCAGACCATCCGCAGATGGTGGTCGATCTGGCAGGGAGGATTGCCGTCATCTGGGAAGAACAATCACCCGTCCGTCGAGAAGTCGTCGTCAGCTATTCGCTCGATCGCGGCCAGTCGTTCAATGTCCCAATCAAGCTGAACGAAAAGAACGGCCAGACACCGACCGTAGCGGTCAATCAGCATGGGACGGTCGTGATGGGTTGGAAGGAACATGCAATGCCGGCGCATCGGCTGGTCATCCAAACCATGCAGTTCCCAACGGCCAATGTCACGGCTCTTCAGGGTGGAACCCATGAACCATAGATCGTGGAGCTTGCTGCTTGCGTTGCTTCTCACTGGTAGCGTGAGCGCGCTTGCCTCCGGGTGGTACGGCACCCATGCCACCGCCGCAGTGAGCGACCCCTTTGCCGCGCTCCGAGTCAGTCGAGTCGTGGGTGGTTCTCCGATCGCATCGTTCAACCTGAAGGAGCTTGACGGCAGGACCGTCCACTCGAAGGAATTGGCTGGAAAAACCATCCTTCTGAATTTTTGGGCAACCTGGTGTGGGCCGTGCAAAGAAGAAATGCCGTCGCTCGCCAGACTCCAATCACAGTTCGATTCCACACAGTTCCAGGTGGTGACCGTTACGACGGACATGCATCCACAGGGGATCAAGCAGTTTCTCGATCACCTAGGCATCCGACTCCCCGTGCTGTTCGACGAGAATGAAGATGTGTCGCGGTCCTTTATGGTCAGAGGGCTGCCGACGACCGTGCTCATTACGCAAGAGGGGCGAGCCGTCGGTCGCGCAGTCGGGCCGAGGGCCTGGGACAGTGAGGAGTCGGTCGCGCTGATACGGCATGTTCTTGATGGGATGAAATGAAACGTTGGTTTGCACCCTTCGCCGTTGGGATGGTCCTGCTCTATGCCGCTCTTGCGGTGAGCGCGGCAGGCTGTCTCGTCATGCACGCAGAAGAGTCGGGCCATGCTCACCACACTCCGTCTCATGCTGCTCACTCCACGCTCTGTGCCTGGGTTTGTCAGGTTCACCCGACGGCCAGCATCCACGCAGCCGCACCTCTCCTCGGGTTCTTCGCCGTCGTAGCACTGCAGCGGTTGGTTGATGCAGCACCACAACTTCATTTCATTTCCACGGTTTCTCGTTCTCGCGCACCTCCTCAGTGATCCCTTTCTAGATCCGTATCAGTCGTAAGCTGGTTACCGGCGTCGCTGGCCAGATCAGGCTATACGTCGGACTATGCTCTTCACCAATCTGATCGAGCGAGGAGTCGGCGATCATGTCCGAATTGGCACGTATTTCTCGATGGGGTTATGGGATTGCTGTAGGTATCTTCGTGATCTGTGGGGCCACCGGCAACGACATTTTCGCGCAAGGAACGTCTTCTTCAGATCCATCTGCGTCGGCGCGCGAGAAAGAGCTGCGCGATCAACTTAAGGATATTCTTCAGGAACTGGAGGAATTGCAGCAGAAGAAGGAGAGCGGCAAGCCTGAAGGAGAACGTCCAACGATTATTAAGGAGGACACGGAGCCTGCCTCAGAGGAGGCTGCGACCGAAGCCGCATCTGCGAAACCGGATTTCGATCTCGCCGACATGAGCATCGTCAGCAATCGTCAGCAGAATCGGCCGGAAGGGGTGTCGCTTTCGGCAACGGTCCCTTCCGAGACAGAATCCCAGCCCACCAGAACCATGAAGGAATCCATGGAATCGCTTCCTGGTATCGTCTTGCGACAGGCCAATGGGCCTCGAGATTTCAGTATGATGATCCGAGGACAAGGAGCCAAGACCACCTTTGCGATTCGGGATATCAAGGTGTACGAAGACGGAATCTCTCAGACCCAGTCCGACGGCCTTTCACGCCTGGATATGCAAGATCCCTGGTTCATGCGCAGCGTTGAAGTCATTCGCGGGGCCTCCTCTTCCTTGTACGACAACTACGCATTGGGTGGAATGGTTCACTTCCGAACGAGACGAGGCAGCGACATTCACGGGCTGGAAACATTCTTATCGGGAGGATCCTTTGGATACCAGAAGTACGGCCTCGCCTTCGGCCAGGCAACGGACCGGTTCGATATCGCGATGTTCGGCAGTCAGATGGCGGCAGATGGATTTATCCAACACAGCAACTACAACACGCAAACCCTTAATTTCAATATTCGGTACAAACTGGATGACCGGCAGAATTTCTACTTCAAAGCCATCACCAACTGGCTCAATACCAAAGTGCCCACCAGACTCACACAGGGACAGTTCTTTGCTGATGAACGGCAGGCCGGTGGCGCGCAGACGCCTTGTACGCCCGGCACCTACAACCCCGGTTGCGCCAATGCGATTCTGCTCGATCAAAGCCGCGTCGATACCAGAACGATTATCGGAGGGATCTACGAACGTCAGATCGATGCAAACACTGTCTTGACGGTGGAAGCAGACTACGACCTCAAAGACATCCAGCAATCATTTTCGCAGATTATCGAGAACACGAATCCCAACTACAAGAGCTATGCCGACTTGCGACACGACGGCCGACTGGGAGCCATGCCCTTGAAGAGCTATGTCGGTTTCTTCGTCAATTACATGGATCAGAAGGGCAACACCTTCCAGAATCTTGCGGATGGCTTCGGAACGAAAGGGACGTTGCTGCAGAACACCCGTGGATCTATCTTCAACATCGGCGGTCGGTTTCGTGAGGAATTGGAATTCTATCAGAACTGGACTTTCGCGGTCGGCCTCGGCTTTGAACAATCCACTATCAGCGTGGATGCCACGAACTATAATCCAACCACGGCTTTGGTAGACACGCGCGCCAGCATCAATCGGTCCTATCTAAACTGGGCGCCGGAAGGTGCGTTGATTTGGAAACCATCGGTAGACTATCGCAATTGGATTCGGGCCTCGACGGGGTATGGTATTCCGCAGTTCAACAATCTCTTGCGAGATCCTGTCACGGGGCTTCCCGGGAGCAATTTCGACCTGAGACCCCAAAAGAATCTCAACCTTGAAATCGGCACGGAGATGAGGCTGCATCCGACATTGCTCGTCCACCTCGTCGGATTTTATACGTTCTTTCGAGACGAAATCATCACACAGGTGATTTCAGGGAATAACACGGCATCGGTCAATGCGCCCTCCTCCAGGTATCGCGGTGTCGAACTCTTCGCCGAATGGCGGCCTGTCTCAGGTCTGCGGGTATCCGGCGCCTACACCCACATCAATACGGAGTACATCAACTTTTCCGATCGGACTGCTTCCGGATTCATTGTGCGTGACGGCAACCAAGTACCCAATGTCCCGACCGACACTCTAAACGGGAAGCTGGAGTACTACCATGCGCCGACTGGATGGGGGGCCTGGGTCGAGGGCAATTACTCCAATAGCTATTTCTTGAACAACAGTAATACGTTCAGATTTCCTTCCTATGTGACCGGAAACATCAATGTGCACAAGAATATCGAACTGTCGAAATCCTCCTGGTTCCGATTCGCCAAGCTGTTTGTTCAAGTCGACAACATCGCAGATACGAAATATGCCGCCTCCGGACAAGTGATCACCGGCGAAACACATGCCGAAGCTGCGGGGCGACAGGCGTTCTATGCGGGCTACGGACGAGCTATTTATGGAGGGGTGACGTTAGGACTGTTCTAGCGGAAAGGTATGAGCGAGCGATAGAAGACCCTTTCGCTGGGTTGGAATCGGATGATCGATGGGCTGTCCGAGCAGGCTGCCTCCGGCTCGGACCAGCGCGGGGTGAAGGTTGCTGTCTCCTCCTTCGCCCCGCCCTTTTTCACGCTGGTGAGGTCACGAGTTGCACGATGTGGTTACTGCCAGGTGTGGATTTCGTAGCCGCGCGCGATCAAGCATCGCGTTAGCGCCTGCCGATAGGCTTCCTGTGAAGACCAGACCGGATGAGGGTTATCGACCGTTCCGAGCACGACGCCGCTCTCCGTGTTCCCCAGCGGCGGTAGCCAGCGGGGCAGGATGCTCACCGGCGCTGCTTGATCAACCTCGGCGCGGCAGGCACCGAGATCGCGTGAGGCGGTAGGGTCTCCGATCGCAACTGAGTGATCAAGGCGTTCCAGAATCGGTTGTGGCTGATGGTGAACTGAGGCGCAAGCCGCAACCAAAGAGAGCCAGATGAGCACGATCAATCGAAGCGGTATCCACATGATACAACAGCTTATTCTATCTCTCCGCTTGGTTGGTCGCAATAGCGGTGGCTGGCAGCACGCGGCAAGCGTAATCAAGGTGAATGCGGAGCGTGGGCTTCAATTGCATACATTCATCGTCGACGCCATCTGCCTCGAAATCTCGACCGCTGGAGTAAACGCACTCCTCAGGACCTACTGTGACTGTCGAGCCAAATAACTGCGCCAGCCTCCATACCCCGTGATTTCTCGGTGCCTTTCAACGAGCGCCGACTCACCCAATACACCTAGGACGACGGTTCCGTCTTCCAGTCGGACCTTTCCGACACACAGACCGGGGGGCTCATTCAACAGGATTACCGCCAACCCTTCGGCGGGCACTGACCAGACTTCGACCGCCACCTTGACGCCCGTTCCATCGGTGACACGCAGCATCGCAGGATGCTCATCGTTGATCGTCCAGAGACGATACGTGGCCTCGGTCATCGTCTCACGAACGAACGTCGCCTTGGCCGCCACCATGTTGGAGTTGAGCTCGAGTCCCCGCATCAACGTACCGTTGACCGCGAGCAGCACGTCACTCTGGTTCATGGGCGTTCCCTGCGTAGGTTTGCCGGAGCGATGCGATGAGCCGATCGGCCGTCGTGACCCAGCCGACGATGCCTCCTTGCGATTGGATCATGCGGACCGTCGCCTGTTTAAACTCGGGGAAATAGCTTTCGGTTCCATCCTCGACCAGGAGACATTCAAAGCCCCGGTCGTTCGCTTCTCTCATACTGGCTTGGACACAGACTTCGGTGGTGCCCCCTGCAAATATCAGATGGGTGATACCGAGTGTCTTTAGGTGTTCTTGTAAATTGGTAGCGTAGAATGCTCCCTTGCCCGGCTTGTCGATGACGAGTTCGCCGGCTTCGGGGTGCAGCTCAGGGACGATCTCATTTCCAGGCTCTCCCAAGACCAGAATGCGTCCCATCGGACCGGGGTCGCCGATGCGAAGTGTGGAATTTCCGCGCCGTATCTTGGCCGGCGGGCAATCCGAGAGATCGGGACGATGGCCCTCCCTCGTGTGAATCACCGGCAACCGTAATTCGCGGAATGTTTTGAGGAGTCTCGCGACGGTCGGCACGATGTTCTGCAGATGCTCGACCTTATTTCCCAGCGCCGCGCCGAATCCGCCCGGCTCGACGAAGTCGCGCTGCATATCGATGATCACTAAAGCCACTCGATTGCCCGAATCTTTTGCAGGCAAAGGATAGGGATAAGGAGAGGCCTGGACGGTATTCATGTCGCATGTCCCGTCATGTGTCGTCCGATGATGGCCAGGTCGGCGCCGGGCGACGTGGTTTCATAGACCAGTCGACCGTTGAACATCACCACTGTGCGATCGGAGAGTTCCAGGATCTCGTCGAGATCTTCGCTGACCAAAAGCACTGCCGTCCCGCGATTACGCGCTGCGACAATCTGCAGGCGAATTTCCTCCATAGCCAAAAAGTCCAGTCCGAAACAGGGGTTGGCGATGATCAGGATCTCGACCTCCGCCGATAATTCACGCGCTAAGACCGCCCGTTGTACGTTGCCTCCCGAGAGTGATTGAATGGGAATGTCGGGGTGGGGCGGTTTGATGTTATAGCGTTCAATCAGCCCGAACGCGCTGCGACGCAGTGCAGAACGACTGATGAGCCAACCCCCGATCGCGTGAGGTACGACGTCGAAATTACGAAACGCCAGGTTCTCCGAGACTGTCATGCGTCCAACGCACGTGTTCTGAAGCGGCTCTTCGGGAAGACAGAACATCTTGTGTCGCATGATCTTCTCGCGAGTCGGCTGAAAAGGCTGATCTTGCACACGGATCGTGCCGGCAACGGCTTGGCGCTGCCCCGCCAGGACTTCGACCAGTTCTCGCTGGCCGTTGCCTGATACCCCGGCCACTCCGACGATCTCGCCTTCATGGATCGTGAGATGCAGCCCCCGCACGACCTCCACACCGATATCATCCTTGACGCGTATATCTTGCAGGACCAGCTTCGGAACTTTCTTGGACAGAACGGTCCGCTGCTTCGGCTTCGCCGTCACTTCCGAGCCCACCATCATCTCAGCGATCTGGGAAATCTTCAGCTCCGAAGCCAGTCCGGAGCCAACGAATTGTCCCTTGCGCAGGACTGTGACCTCGTCTGCAAATGCGGCCACTTCTCGAAGCTTGTGGGTAATGATCAGGATGCTCAATTGCCGGGCTAGGGTCATAGCTCGGAGATGGCCCAAGACTTCCTTCGCTTCTTGTGGCGTCAGGACGGAGGTTGGTTCATCGAGAATAAGGATTCGGTTCTGTAACGCGAGTTGTTTGAGGATTTCGACCTTTTGTTTTTCGCCTGCAGCGAGCGAACCGACGCGAGCGGAGAGCGGTACCTTGAACGGCATCTTCTCCATGAACTGTGTCAGTTGAGATTCTTCTTCCTGCCAATTAATGATGAGATTCAACTTGGCCTTTGAAATGGCCAGGTTCTCAAGGACCGTCATGTTGGGGATGAGGGTGAACTGCTGATACACCATGCCGATGCCGAAGGTCTGTGCGTCGCGCGGGTTGCGAATCGTGACCGGTTGCTGATCCAATAGAATGTTCCCCTCATCAGGGTGGTAATACCCCATGATGCATTTGACGAGGGTGCTCTTGCCTGCACCGTTTTCACCGAGCAGGGCATGGAACTGCCCAGACTGCAATCGAAAATCCACGTCCTTCAGAGCCGTGAGCGGCCCGAAGCGTTTGGTGATTCCCAATGCTTGCAAATCAGGAGGAGCTCCGTCGTTCATGAAAGCGCCTCGAGCAAGGCATCCGATTTCGCGATCGCGCCGAACACGCCGCCCTGCATTGTGACCATCTTGACCGCAGCCTGGTGGTTGCCATAATCCGTCGCACCGCAACAGTCTTCCAGCAAGAGACACTCAAACCCTCGATCATTGGCCTCACGCATGGTGGTATGCACGCAAACATCGGTGGTGATTCCAGCCAGAACGACATTTTGAATGCCGCGAAGCCGTAACAACATGTCCAAATCGGTTGCCCAGAAAGAGCCCTTGCCCGGCTTATCGATGATCGGTTCCCCTTCTTTCGGGGCCAGTTCCGGGATGATCTCCCAACCCGGTTCGCCTCGCACCAGAATCTTGCCGCAGGGGCCGGGGTCACCAATGCCCGCTCCGATTCTCCGGCTGCGCCACCGTTTGTTTTCCGGCAGATCCGCCAAGTCCGGTCGATGGCCTTCTCTGGTGTGGAAGACATGCATGCCGATGGTTCGGGCTTTCGACAGCACTTTAAGGATATGCGCGATCGGGGCACGGGTGAGAGAGATGTCATAACCCATCTTGTCGACATAGCCGCCCTTGCCGCAAAAATCCGTCTGCATGTCGATGATGAGAAAGACCGTATTGTCCGGCCGAAGATCGCCGTTATAGGGATAGGGATAGGGATAGGGATCCGATGCGACGTATTTTTTATCCATGATTTGCCTCTTAAAGGTGTAAAGTCTGGTTCGCCATTACGATCTAACGAGTGACGGTCAACTCATGCGGTGCTCCCACCAGCGTGCGGCGCGGGGAGCAGGTGATGATCATCACCGCCAAGGTCATGATGTAAGGGATCGCATTGAAAATATAATATCCGCCTGTGATCCCCACGGATTGCAAGGATGGTCCCAGCGCAGCGGCCCCTCCCCACAACAAGGAAACCCACAGGCAGGCCATCGGCTGCCATCGAGCAAAGATCACCAAGGCCACCGCCATCAGTCCTTGGCCGCTCGACAGGCCTTCGCTCCAATTGAACGGGTAATAAAGCGAGAGATACGATCCGCCGATGCCCGCGAGAAATCCTCCCTGGGCAGTGCTCATGATCCGGATGCGATCGACCGGCAGTCCGAGGGCGCGCGCCGCATCCGCGCTTTCGCCGGCAACACGAACTTTTAATCCCCAGGCTGTATTTGTCAACATCCATCCGAGTACGATCGCCACGACGATTCCTATCAGAAATAGGGCATTGATCTGCAGCGCCGCCTTGAGTTGAGGGACATCACTCCAGGCTCCGAGGTCAATAGAAGGCAATCGAGGAGCGGATGGTTGGATGTAAGGCTTTCCAAGGAAGAAGGCCAATCCCGTACCGAAGAGCATCATCGCGATCCCCACGGCGATATCGTTGACACGTTGAAAACTGCAGAGCCAGCTATGCAAGGCGCCGAGCGCCATACCTGCCAGTCCGGCACACAAGACTCCCAGCCAAGGAGATCCGCTGTGTAGCGAGACGGCGTAGCCGGTCATCGCCCCCATGACCAACGTCCCTTCCAGCCCCAAATTGATACGACCGCTTTTCTCCGTCAAACATTCTCCCAGCGACACAAACAGAAAAGGCGTGCCGATGCGGATCGCACCCCCTAAGACCGCGATGAGCACGCCCCACCATCCGGCTTCCATCAGGACGCTCCTTGTTTCTGCAACCTCGAAAACCGACCATAGAGAGTTTCGCTGAACAGGATGACAAGGAAAATGATCCCCTGCATCACGAGTACGGTCGCATCGGGCAGTTCATGGGCTCGCTGCAACAGTCCGCTGCTTGCTCGGATGCCCCCCAGCAAGACCGCAACGGGAATGATGGCCAATGGGTTATTACGAGCCACAAAGGCCACGAGAATGCCGGCATACCCATAATTGGCATTGAGCGTGTCATTGGCTCTTCCATGGATGGCCGCTACTTCCACCATGCCGGTCAGTCCGCCCGCCGCTCCCGCCACGAAACAGATGATCAAGACCAGCCGCCCTACCGGCAGTCCCGCGATCTGGGCCGCCCGCACATTGCCTCCTGCAATCTGAGAGGCAAAACCGAACACCGTGTGACGCATGAAAAACCACGCGATGACACAAGCCACAATGCCGAACACCAATCCCCAGTGGAGATCGGTGCCGGGAATGAGGCCGATCATATTGGCTTCGCCGATATGATGTGTCGACGGATGGTTGAGGCTTTCGGGATCGCGGAAGGTGTTGGTGACGAGGTGATTCAACAATGCAATGGCGATATAGTTCAGCAGCAGACTGCTGATGGTTTCATTGACTGCACGATAGTGGCGCAACAATCCGGGGATCATGAGCCAAATGCCGCCCGCGATCATGCCGGCAAGCGCCATAGTCAGGAGTACGACCAGAGGAGGGGCTGAGGGCATGGCTAACGCCGCAATGGCCGCGAAAAGCCCTCCCATCACCACGGCTCCTTCCCCTCCGATCACGATCAGCCCAAGATAGCCCGGCAGTGCGGTACAGAGAGCGGTCAGCATCAACGGCGCGGCTCGGATCAGCGTATTTTGCCAGGAAAACGAGGTGCCGAAGGCGGCGCGGTACATGGTCTGATAGACGTCGAACGGATCTGCTCCAACCGAGGCCACAAAGACTCCAAACAACAGCATCGAGATCGTCAGAGATCCGACGATGATGAGGAACGGTTCCAGCGCTTTGTTCAGGGTTTGCGGCACGGCTCTGCTCACGACTTCGTTGAACCGATGACTCCCTCTACCAGCCAGTCCATGCTTTCCAGCCAGATATCAGTTTGGACATGTTCCTTTCCCGCCGCGATGACGACACGACCGGTATTGTCCTTGATCGGGCCTTTGTACACGACCATCTCTCCACTCATGAATTTGTCTTTGGCTGCGTCCGCTTGTTTGCGAACGGCTTCCGTCACTACCTGGTTATAATCGGATACCCGCACGATCCCTTCCTTCAACCCGCCTCGCACCAGGTGAGGAATTTGTTGTCCTTTACGGATCATCTCGGCATAGTCCATGTAGACTTTGGCCCAATTCCATTCGGCTCCTGTGAGATAGCCTTTTGGGGCGAGTTTGGATTGATTGCAGTGATACCCGGTACAGTAGATGTCTCGCTTTTCGCAGGTCGTCATGACGACTTTGGGACTGTCGACATGGCAGGTGACCACGTCGATCCCTTGGTCGACTAAGCTGTTCGTGGCCTCCGCTTCACGAACCGGGAGCGACCAATCGCCGGTGAAGATCACATGGACCGTCGTGTTCGGCTTGATGCTGCGGGCGCCGAGTGTATAGTTGTTGATGTTGCGGAGCACTTGGGAGATCGGTTTGGCGGCCACGAACCCAAGCTTCCCGCTCTTGCTCATCCCGCCTGCCACGATACCGGAAATATATTGAGACTCATCGATGTAGCCGAAGTAACTTCCGACGTTTTTAGGATGTTTGCCGTCCTGATAGAGTCCCCCGCAGTGTAAGAACTGAATAGTGGGATAGTGGGGTGCGATCTTAAGAATGTGGGGATCGAAATAACCGAACGATGTGGGGAAGAGCACCTGAGCACCGTCCAGTTTGATCATACTTTCCATGGTTTTTTGGATCTCGATGGTTTCCGGCACCTTTTCTTCGTCGAATGCTTTCACCCAGTCGAGCTTGGTGACCGCAGCTTTTCCTTCAAAATGTGCCTGATTGTACCCGTAGTCGTCTCGTGGACCCACAAAGATAAAGCCCATCTTCACCTTGTCCGATGCGCCCCATGCCTGACCGACCCAGTCCAAGCTCCCTAACATTCCCAGTGCGCCGACAGCTGCGCTCCTCTTCAGCACTTGGCGTCTCGTCAGTTTGTATGACTCGGACATATGTCCTCCCTACGGGTGAAATGTGGATGGCTGCGTGCGGTTCCGCCGATGCGGAGGATGCTTCCCCGACAGGCGACGATCGACCGACTCGAAGGAGATTCAGGAAAGTAGGTTGAGATGCGGTATTCAAACGGATGCCGTGCGGGACGTTGTCTTTCTCGGAGGGAAGGAAGGTCAACATCGCGTCAGACTGAAGCCTCATGTTGCAGGCTGGTGAACCACGCTGTGTACCGTCCCGCTGAAATGATGGGCCGGCACCAGGGCGCCGACCGAAAAGGCCTGGAAATGCATGATGGACACTTAAGCTTTCGATGAGTACGCTTTGGCCAGCGCGTCTTTAATCGCTGTATGAACGTTGTTCCTCCCTTCTTCGATGTTTCGTTGCATCGCGGTTCGTGCTCCTGAAGCATCTCCGGCGGTTATACACTTCAGGATTTTGAGATGCTGGCGGCATGTGCTTTCTGCTCGATCCGACTTATCGAAATCGATCATTCGAAAAAGCATCAACCGCTCATTGATGGCGCGGAGGTGCTGCAATAGAGGGTTGTTTCCTAAAGTTTGAGCGAGTGTCTCGTGAAACAGGGTGTCCAGCCTGGCGAGCTCTTCGGCCTTCTTGCCAGGTCCGTTCAACAGCCCAATCCATGCGCTCTTCAATTTACTGATGGCCTCCTTCTCGTTCTGGTGGAGAGGACCTTTTGTCGCCAAGCGTTCGACGGTATAGAGTTCCAACGCCAAGCGAAGATCGTATAGCTCCTCGATCTCACCGAGGTTGTACTGTCTGACGACATAGGCTCGATTCGGCAATTTTTTCACGAACCCATCGGATGCCAGTACACGGAGCGCTTCCCGCACCGGACTTCGACTCACGTTGAATTTCTCGCACAGCTCAACTTCAGTCAGCCGATGTTCGGGTGGGTACTGCCAATGAATGATCTGTTCCTTCAGTGTGGCGACGATCGATGAACTAAGGTTGGATGGTTTTCCTTTCACGATTCGGTCATTTCGAATCATCATGTTCTTTTGGGGCTCCGAGTTTCAGGAAATTTCATGGCGGACGCCCCGTCATGTGAGAGCAGACAAGTCAGTTTCATCTTCAGCGGCGGCAACTTTATACGTTGTATACAATTAAGCGTACAAAGTCAAATGTGTCCTGGATGGCATATCGCTGGTCGCAACGGCGGCGATTAGCTGCGCGCTGCGAGCGCAAACGGTCTTCCAATACGGGGGAACCGTCATTCGTCGCACGGCATGTTTCAGGTGTGAAGCGGAAGGTGGAATGAGGTGACTGTGGTTTCTCTCCGTCGGCGTTGATCGCAGCTAGATCGTTTGACGTGGCGCGTTACCAACAATAAGGCCATGCCCTCCAGTAGGGGCCCCAATAAGGACCAGGCCCCATGCAAGGTCGCACGCGGGGGGATTCTTGCTCGCTGTCGGTCCACACGCGCAGATCGTTGATGCGTACGAGCGGGTAGCTGTACTCTGTCTCATCGAACGGCAAGGTTAGCGAGCCTTCTATCTCTCCTGTCACTATTAGAAATGTGCCTGGCGGGATCGTCGCCGGGTCAAGAAATTCTCTCTGCAGGGCAAGGAAACGACCTTCAGACTTGGTAAGGTCCATCGTTGGTTGGGATGAAGGGGTGAGGGGTAGTTGCAGAATTTCGATCCTAGTTCCCTCCTTCAAACGTCTCGCACTCAGTACCTTCCCCCCGAAAGTTACTGACTGCCCGTTGAATGTTCTGGGAGCCGCTTTCACCTGCGTATAGGTGATCTGCGGAGTGTCGGCGGACTGTTGGTCGGCCTGCTTGCCCTTCGAGGCACAGCCGAGCTCGATCAAGAGCATCGAACTCAACAAGACATACCGAAGGTTTAGCATGGCGCGATTATAACAAACGGCAATGAAGCTCATCATCCGCTATAATGGCAGTGGCAATTACAGGGAAAGGAGAATCAGATGAATCGTTCGCAGAAGTGGATGAGGAGGCTTGTAGTCCTAGTCGGGGCCGTATGGTTGCTGACCGTGCCGTTGACGGCGACGGCGGCCAAACCCGAATTCAAGGGACAATTTGAAATACTGAAGGACGAGTCGTCGACCCATCAGTCGGGGAAGGTGAAAGTCGTCGAGTTCGCCGACTTCTACTGCCCGCATTGCCATCATTTCGAGGAAACCGGGGTGCCGCTCCTTCTGAAAGAATTCGGAAACAGGGTTGACATCACGATGGTCGGGTTCCCCGTCATCCCCGGAAAACTTCCGACCGTGTTCGATATGTATGAGCAAGCGAAGCTGATGGGGAAGGGCGATCAAATGAGGGCGATCTTGTTCCGCACGATCCACAAGGACAAAGTCGATGGTGTGTTGGATCGCTCCATACGTGCCTTGTTGATCAAAGAGGCGGGCTTGGACGTCGCGACGTTCGAAGCAGGTCTGGAGAGTGGAAAGCCGGCCAGGCTGTTTGAAGAAGGGCGTCGTTGGGGAGAGCGGATCAAGGTGTCGTCGACGCCCTCGCTCTTGCTGGATGGGAATATCAAAGTTGACGGCGTCAACATGAACCAAGAAAATGTCGTCACCATCATTCGGAGCATCCTTGAGGCGGACAGGAAGAGGTGATGGGTGAGGAGTTAGGATGCAGGAGGGAAACAGAAGCGGAGCCATTCAACGACTTCTGGAGAACGAGTCTGCCTTCAGACAGTTTATTCGCCGTCGAGTGCCCGATGAAGTCATCGCGGACGACATCTTGCAACAAAGCCTCACCAGAGCGGTCGAGCGTTCCCACTCGTTGAAGAATGAGCAAAGCGTGCTCGCCTGGTTCTATCAAATCCTCCGCCATACGGTGGCCGATTATTATCGTGCTCATGGAGCCGAGGCTCGTCGGAATGAGGCTTTGCTCAGGGAATTGACCATTTCCGGGAATCATCAGGAACCGCCGCTCGACGAGCTCCAGGCTACCGCTTGCACCTGCCTTCACGGACTTCTGCCGAGCCTCCATGAAAACTATGCCGAACTCATTAAACGTATCGATCTCGACGGGGAATCGCCGGCACAGGTTGCGAAGGAGCTCAAGATCTCGCGGAACAATCTGACGGTTCGCTTGCACAGAGCTCGTCA
>PHGD01000185.1 GCA_011090425.1 Nitrospira sp. LK70
AAAGGGGGAGAGCGGTACCGCGACCAGTTCATCTATTACCACCTCGAAAGACACAACGTCGTCCTCTTCGAGTCGAGACCAAGCAGAACGGCGGCAATTGACCGTCATGTTTTGTGATCTCGTGGGTTCGACGGCGCTGGCTCGTCGGTTGGACCCAGAAGACTTACAAGAGCTTATTCGGCGGTTCTTGGACGCCTGTGGTCAAGCGATCGGTCGATTCAACGGCTATATTGCCAAATACATGGGTGACGGACTGTTGGTGTATTTTGGGTATCCGCATGCTCATGAACATGATGCGGAACGAGCGATACATGCCGGCCTGGCCATACTTGATTTGGTGAAAACCTCTTCCCGAGAGCATCCTTCATCTCAGGAGTCTGAAATCGCGGTACGCATCGGAATTGCGACAGGACAAGTCATCGTCAACTCCGAATCTGGCTTCTCGCCTCCAGGGATTGGCGGAACCGAATCAATTGATCGTTGATTCGGTGACGAAGCGTCTTGTCGGGAGTGAGTTTGAGTTGGCCGATCTGGGCGCGGTTTCTCTCAAGGGATTCGACACACCCGTTCAGGTCTGGAGAGTGCTCCGGAGTAAACCCTCGGCGAGCCGGTTCGAGTCCTATCGAGCCGGACGATTAGTCCCTTTCGTCGGCCGAGCGCATGAAACGGCACTGCTCTTGGATCGTTGGCGCGAAGCGGTGGAGGGTGAAGGACAGGTTGTTCTGCTGTGCGGCGAGGCCGGCATCGGCAAATCGCGGCTGGTTCGATTTCTGCGAGACCGCCTTGCGGAGGACCATTACGACGCGATCCAATTGCAGTGCTCCCCGCACCATATCAATACGGCGCTCTATCCGGTGATGACCTACCTGCGGCAGGCAGCGAGGCTGGCCAATGAAGACAACGCATCCACGCAACTACAGAAGCTTGACATTCTGATGGCCGACAGCGGACTCAACGATCGTGTCACGGTTGCCTTGCTCGCAGATCTGCTTTCGATCCGAGGAGATGAGCAGAACCAGCTATTGAACCTGTCGCCCGACAAACGTAAGGACATGACCCTTGAAGCGCTTGTGCAGTACCTGCAGAGGCCGGCAGATCGCTTGCCCATATTGATGATCGTGGAAGATGCTCATTGGCTCGATCCAACGACGCAGGATCTCATGGCGCGAATCATCGATCGGATTAGGCTGATGCGTGTGTTGTTGCTGGTCACCTTTCGGCCGGACTTCAGACCGGTTTGGGCCGATTATAGTCATGTGACGTTTCTGACGCTGAATCGGCTTCCGCGCCGGCAGAGTGCCGAGCTGATTGCAACGATGACCGGTGGCAAAGTGCTTCCCCAGGAGGTGCAGCAGGCGATTCTGGCAAAGACCGACGGCGTACCGCTGTATATCGAAGAATTGACAAACAGTCTGCTTCAGACGGCAGTGCTGGCTGAGGGAACCGACTCATTCACCCTCAAAACTCCCCTAAAAGAAATGACCATTCCGGATAGTCTTCAAGCCTTGTTCATGGAACGGGTGGATCGATTGGGGTCGGTCAAGGAAATCGTTCAGATCGGAGCGGCAATCGGGCGGGAATTCACCTATGAACTGCTGCGGGCCACCGCCAACGTGACGGACGACCAACTCAACAGCGCCCTGGATGTGTTCGTCGCTTCCGGGCTCATCATACAAGAGGGTGAACGATCCCTTTCGCGATATCGGTTTAAGCATATGCTCGTCCAGGAAGCGGCCTACAACACGCTCCCCAAAAAATCTCGCCGACTCCTCCATGACCGCATTGCTAGAACATTAGAAACAACCTTTCCCGAGCGCGCGCAGTTGGAACCGGAACTCTTGGCCTATCATTATGAACAAGCAGGATTGATAGACAAAGCCGTGGACTATTGGCGACTTGCGGCCCAAAGAGACGCGGCTCGGTCGGCCAATGTCGAAGCGTTGAACCATTTCAATAACGCGTTGACGTTGCTGAAGGATTTGTCCGTAGGTGCTGAGCGTGACGCATTGGAGTTGGATCTTCTCATCGCGCGCGGCGCTCCCTTGCTGACGTTACAAGGGTATGCCTCCGATGAAATCGAGCACAATTATCTCAGAGCAAGAAGTCTCTCGCAGGAGAACCCTGGTTCCGAGCGATATTTTCTCTCGATGTGGGGATTATGGGTATTCCAGCTGGTCAGAGGGCCTCTCGCCAAGGCCTGCACTCTGGCCGACAGTCTCCTCTCGTGGGCAAACCATCAGCAAAACCCCGACCCGCTGATTCGAGCTCACGAAAGTGTGGGTTCGACCTACTCCTTTCTTGGCCGGTTTGACGAGGCCAAGGGACATCTACGTAAAGCAAAGTCGCTGTATGATCCGGATCGACATCGCTCGCAAACGTTACCCTATACCCAAGACCCCGGCATCACCGCGAGAATCATGTTGGCGAGAACATTATGGGTATTGGGGGAGATTGATGAGGTCGAAACGCTGGTGACAGAGGCGATCGCCATGGCAAGGGAACTGGAGCACCCGTACACGTTGGCATTTACCCTGGCGACCGCTTCTTGGGTCTATTCCATGCTCCATGACACGGATAGAACCTTAACCCTGACCGAAGAAGCAATCATGCTTTCGACCAAACACTCGTTTGAGGTGCCGTTAGCCTGGGCGATGTCCTTTCAAGGCTGGGCATTGGCCGAGCAGGGAAAGGAGACAGGCCTTGAAAGGTTGGCAGAAGGACTCTCGGTTGCACGGAGAGCCAAAGCCAGCCTCAACGACACCTATACCTTGGCGTTACTCGCAGAGAGTCATTTGCGGAACCAACATATAGCGGAAGGCTTGGCCGCTATTCAGCAGGCACAGGAACTCGCTGTAACACAGGGAGAACTGTGCTGGCAGGCTGAACTGCTGCGGCTCAAAGGCGAGCTATTAGTCGCGCAATCCGACCCATCACTCGTTGCGGCAGAGCAGTGTTTTTCAGAAGCCGTACAGGTTGCTCGTGATCAGCAGGCACGAATGCTCGAACTCAGGGCCGCGACGAGCCTGGCAAGGCTCTTGCGCAAACTGAACAAACCAGATATTGCTAGACACACCTTGGATTCGATCTGCTCCAGGTTTAGTGAACAAGACAGCAATCCTGACTTAATGGAAGCTCAAAAACTCCTTGCTCAACTGGCCGTCGCTTCTTAACCCATGGCTGACTTATCCGGCTCATGCGCCTGACGATTCTTGGTTCGGGGACCAATCTGCACCCCTCACGTGCTGCGGCTGGATATCTTGTGCGCACAGATCAACTCATTGTATTGGATTTCGGCCCTCGTACCTTGATGAATTTGATCAAAACCGGTGTGGATCGACACAGGATCACGCACATCCTATTCTCCCATTTTCACGCCGACCACTTTTCCGATTTCATCACCTTTTTCTTCGACGCGGTTATTTATGCCAAGTACGGAGGAGGCCATCGACCGGCGATGACCCTGATCGGCCCAAAAGGCACGATCCGTCTCTTCCAGTCGATCATGCGCAGTTTCCCCAGTTTTTCGCCGGCTCCGTTCCGAGTCGCCTTGAAAGAAGTAACCACCAAACCCTTTACGATCGGCGATACCCGTATCGTTCCCAAACCGATGGTCCATGTTCCCGATCTCTCGTCCGTCGGCTATCGGATTGAGCACCGAGGCAAGACGATCGTGTACTCCGGAGATGTTCAATATTGCGATGCGCTGGTTGCCCTTTGCAAAGATGCCGACCTTGCCGTGCTCGATTGCTCGTTTCCGGCCAATCGTCCAGGCGCCGCCCATCTGCACGCCGGACAGTGTGGTCAGGTAGCGACGGAGGCCGGTGTGGGACAGCTCGTGCTCTCTCACTTCTATCCGGTCGCGGATCGATACGACGTCAAAGCGCAAGCGGGGGAGCAGTATGGAGGGAAAATTTGGAAGGGAAAAGATCTATTGACGATCCCTGTCTAGCTAAAGCCCCTCCTCGCGAGGAGCCCCGCCGAGGAT
>PHGD01000085.1 GCA_011090425.1 Nitrospira sp. LK70
TGCGCCTCCGATATCGACGCCGATCAGGTTCAAATGTTCCCGTTTGGCGATCGCTTCCATGATGAGGCCGACGGCAGCTGGAGTCGGCATGATGGGTGCCCCGGCCATATCAATCAGTTTCTTATAACCGGGTGCCTGTTGCATGACATGTTCGAGAAACAGGTCATGAATCTTGTTGCGCGCTGGAGCTAGGTTCTCTCGTTCCAATACCGGTCGGATATTTTCCGTCACGACCAGCGCCGATTTGTCTTCCAGGATCCCTTTGACTTGTGGTTGAGCGTCCTTGTTACCTGCATAGATCAGGGGCAATTTGTAGCTCATGCCGAACCGAGGCCGTGGTTCCGCCGCTGCCACATATTCCGCCATCTCTACCACGTGCGTGACGGCCCCTCCATCGGTCCCGCCGGACATGAGAAATACATCGATGACGATGGCCCCAGCGCCCAGCGCCGCCCGCTGCGCGCTCTCACCTGTCATGTTTTGTACGACACCGGTCACCATCATCTGCAAACCACCGCCCGCGCTGCTGGTCGAGATATAGATATCAACACCGGTCTTGTCATCCCGGCAAGGAATGATGATCTGATCGCCGTCCAAGATCTTACGACCAGATAACTCTTCGATTTCGGCGATGGCATTCAGCACGCCACGGGTCACGTCTTCAAATGGCGCTTCCACCGTCGTCGGCGCTTCGCCACGATAGGTCTGCCGGTAGTCATCACCGACTTTTTCGATGAGAATGGCTTTGGTGGTTGTGCTGCCGCAATCGGTCGCGACGATCACGTTGAGAGGATGGTCGATTTTTGGAGGGGTGGAAGCGGAAGCCGTCATTGAGCCGTTGCTCCCTTTGGAGCAGACTTGGCTTCGAGGATGGCAATAAGACGAGTCACCGTGTCACGGCGTTCGAGTAATCGGGCGATCTGTTCGACTTCTTTGACGTTGAATGCGCAATCGATAATCGGCGTGATGAAATGCAGAGCCTGACTTCCGAGAAAGTTCATGGGCCCCATGGATTCCAAAAACATCGTCGCCGGAGCGGCCATGCCACGTGTGACGATCGTCTCGGCAATCCGCTCCAACAACTGGACATCCTCGATTGAGAGGGGCTGAGTCTCAGGCTGAACAGCAAACGCATGGCGAAGGCCAGCTCTAACTTCCATCAACTTGTCCGCCACTGCTTTCTTGGAGAGCGATCGCATAAGTGTAGGCCTGACAAGGAAAACCTCGAACGGATCGCATTATATGAAGGGGGTTGAGGAGAGTCAATTCGACGAAGCTCATTGGATGTTCCGAGATTTAGTCTGAATAACCTCCACCGCAATGATGTATCTTGCGAATCTTGGCGCGGCGGACAGCCCCACCGTGCTCACTCCACCCATCCCCCAGTGGGACCCTTCCGTTGCGCGCGGTGGGGCGCCGCGTCCACCACGCCACATACTGTACTTTTTCTTCTCACTACGAAATGTTTTCGGATTGGGGTTGGTTGAGATTCATCACAAATATTCGGTAGGCTTAGTCATCAGTAGACATGACGACCATCAAACTCATCTCGCGCGAGACCGTTGCTGAAAAGCTTGCTTCGTACTTGCATCATGAATTGTCGCTGGACGGCCTGGTAGCCGGGGCGGAATCGGCATTAATGGGCGGCAAATTCGATCCGGCACATCTCACGACCATACGCAACGCCATAGCCAGAATCGGCGTCGCCGATGTACGTGCATTCGGTCTCACCTGAGAAGACTGTGGAGCCTCACGGCGACACCTCGCCGAAGCGTGTCCGCACTATACCAAGACTTCGGAGGACGCCAACCGCGCACTCCTCCAGGAATCCGCAACATGGCCTCTTGCTGAGGCGGGCGAACACCTCCTCGCACAGCTCGGTTATTCCGCGCAAGTCAGCATCGTCGCCCGGTAGTTTCTCACAGGGTATTCCGACACGCGTTGACAAGTGATTGAACATGCGCAAAAATCCCCGTTGGTTTTTGCTGCCTATGTGCACTATACCGGCCCCTTATTCAATGGTAGACGCCGAATAGTGACTGCGGATCTGGAATCGCTCAATGTAATTTGAGTGGGATCGTGAAAAGGCCAAGCGGAACCTTCGGAAACATGGAGTGTCCTTTGACGAAGCAGTAACGGTGTTTTATGATCCTCTATCCGCCAGCTTCGATGATCCTGATCACTCCGTCGGAGA
The DNA here is from genome assembly GCA_011090425.1 of Nitrospira sp. LK70. Classification (GTDB taxonomy): domain Bacteria; phylum Nitrospirota; class Nitrospiria; order Nitrospirales; family Nitrospiraceae; genus Nitrospira_D. The sequence goes on from PHGD01000085.1 coordinate 2,195, forward strand.
GCGGAGGTACATCACGGTTGACTACTCCATACACGGAAAGCTATTAGCCGTTTCACACTCGGAACGCAGCAAGGCCATACGAATCATCAGCGCACGACCTACAACGCGACACGAGAGGAAGCGACATGAAACGTAAGCGCGAAGTCTCCAGCGACGATCTCCGCCCCGAATACACCTTCGACTATTCGAAGGCCGTTCGGGGGAAATATTATCGGCGACTCGTAAAGGAAGGGGCCAATGTCGTTGTCCTTGAGCCTGATGTCGCTAAAGCCTTCCGCGATTCGAAAGCAGTGAACGATGCATTGCGCTCCCTCCTAAAGGTGGCACGTTCCTCGCGGCTAACTACTCGCTCAAGCCGGACGACCCGCAAACGCTCTGCCGCTTAACAAATGCACGTTAAAGGCGAACGGGAGAATCCCTGTAAAAGCAATGAATCAAGCGCACTGGTGTCACATCCTGTTCGGCAGCCCTGCCCAATCCGACTATCAAGATCCACGCCAACAATCGGTATGACTCATCGGCACATGAACAAACAGCCGAGCAAGAAACTGATTCACGAAGGACGGTATCTGGCCGAGGTCAATGTTGAGCTGGTGGTAACTGAGGATGAATGGTCTCCCTATCTCACGGTGGAAGATGCCTGCAAACTCAACGACGTGCGTGAAGCGCTGAAAAATGGAGAGACCACGACAGCAGCACGGTACGGCCGAGTGTTTTCTCTTACTCCTATCATCGTCTAGATTGTCGCTGTCCACACGAGCAGCTGGATACCCTCGACCGCTCCTCCGCCGCCGCGTTAGCCATGCATGGCCAGCTTCATGTATACTTTCGAGAGAGAGGAGGAAACGATGATCCGAACAGTCGAAGCCGTGATCGATGAGCACGGGAATGTACGCCTGCTCGAGCCCGTCCATCTTCCGGCAGCCCGGCGAGCACTGGTCATGATCTTGGAAGAACACCCGGTGGCCGGGGTGCCCGAAAGTGCGCTGCTCAGTGAAGCAGCGCTGGCCGAGGACTGGAACCGGCCGGAAGAGGACGAGGCATGGTTACACCTACAGCGGGTGCGGTAGTCCTCGTCCGCTTTCCCTTTTCTGACTTGTCACAGAGTAAACTGCGTCCGGCTGTGGTGCTTGCTGACGCCAGTCGAGGCGACTGGATTCTCTGCCAGATCACAAGCAAGCCTTACGCTGACACTCGGGCGATCAAGCTGGACGATACGGATTTCTCCGCTGGGTCGCTGCGAGTCTTGAGCTATGCCCGTCCCGGCAAACTCTTCACTGCCAATCGAGATCTCGTCGTTTCGGAAGTTGCCACACTGAAATCACAATCGTTGAAGCAGGTCGTCGATGCTGTGGTGAAACTCCTCCGCGCGGGCAGCTCGTCATGATGAGTGCGAGCCTGAGGAAAACCATGCCGAACAAGGCGCTGGAGAGCGATGCTCTAAAACACAGCGCGGCTCTTCGTTCCGTTAAGTCTCCCTGTTCGGAATAACACCTGCCTCTGTCTTCTTACGACTGTCGAGCACTGTACCTTTACTCCTCTCCCAAAGGGTGGCCCGGTTGAGTCCAAAACTGCGCGCATGGAACGACCACGTCGTTTTCCTTCAGTGGAATACTGATGGGCAGACGTGGGGGTTCCGCGAGCACTTGGATCAACCGGGCCGCCCTTGCCCCATCTTACTCTCCGTCCCCTTCCACAATCGTTCAATGTTCCCCTTATGCTTGATCACGATGAGCCCAGTCACGAGCACAGAAAACGATATGAAGGCGACCGTCGGTCGGAGCAATGCAGCGATAATTGGAAATAGTCCAAATGCCGTCAGTGCGCCGCCGGAGGAATAGCGCCACAAGGCCACGGCTCCGATCCACGCCAGGAGGAGCAACAGCCCGATTAGCGGCGCGACACCGAGAACAGAGCCAAGTGCGGTCGCAACCCCCTTCCCGCCTTTGAATCCAAGAAACGGCGAAAACAGGTGTCCGAGGAACGGACCGAGCGCGACGAGCAAAATAACCCATTCATCTTGCAGCAGTTGCGACGCCGCGAAGCCCATTATCCATCCCTTCCCCATGTCCCCGATCAAGGTCAGGATGCCGGCTTTCTTGCCCGACACGCGCAGCACGTTCGTAAATCCGACATTCTTACTTCCAACCGTGCGAGGATCAGGCAGGCCCATCGCCTTTGAGATGACCACTCCAAAAGGGACGGCACCCAACAGATATCCGCAGACCACGAGCCCAGCGATGAGTCCTTGATGCTCCATCCTAGAATAGGGTCCAAGATTGACGTTCGTGGTGAGCCCTTCGATTGAACTCAGGACAAGCCTGTCGAACCCTGCGGTGAGCCACGTCGAACCGCATGAACGGAACTGCCTGAAGTTACACACCCTTCGACATGTTCAGGGCGAACGGATTATCAAAGGATCACACGGAGATCACAAGAACTTTTCCGGGTGCGTGAAGAACTCCAGCATCACGTGGTTGAGATTCGGCCAGGCACGATGACTACCGGTTCCCTCGCAATAGAGCGTCGCACCGCCTGAAGCACAGCCTTGATAGGCGCGACATCCACCCTCGACTGATTTGGTCCTATTGACATCGCAATGATTACAGCCGGCCCACCAGGCTGATGTTTGGGCTCCCCAACCGGGAAACAAACTGTCGTTCTTGCTGTGCATGATCATGACCGGAATGGGCTCGCGACATTGAAACTCTTCGAGATCCTTCCCCGTCCACCCCGCCGCGCTCGGTGCGACCGATGCTGGGATCGTCCTCGTCTGTTCGAGCACAGCCAGCGCCAACGACGCGGTTCCTCCATCGGAATGCCCGGTCGCATAGACTCGCTTCTGGTCGATGCACCACTCCGTTGCGATTTCGGCTGGAATGGCCCCAAGCCACTCAATGGCAGGAATGTTCAATTGCAAATGATCGGCATAGACCACGATAAACCCGGCGCCTGTGGCTGCGGTCGTGAGGCCGGTAAGTCGTTCCGACGCCCAGCGGCTTTGTCCGGCCGGAGCGTAGACCATCAAGAGAGGATGAGTAACCGCGGCATCGTAGTTTGAGGGCGTGCGGACCATATATTTAATGCCATAGGGGGAGACTTTCCCATCAGTTGCGCCGGCAGGCCCAGGACGGGCACCGGACGGACAATGCCCGGTCGCCTTCCCGTAAACAAACGTGCCGAGTTGAGGCGGTTGCGCGTTTTCGCTGCAGGCTGTGAGGGTGAGGTGGAGAAGGACCAACGCGCAGGCAGATCTGAAAAGTCGCACGTTGCCCACCACGTCGCGGCTAGACTAGCGAGATTCCATTCTCTTCAAGACCAACGAAAGTGCGCAGTGGTCCCGGAGACCTGGCGTGGTTGCTGACCTGCCCGTCAGAGTCCCTTCGCGACGACTTGCTTCCAGAAGGTCCATACATACTGACTGCCAGAGATATAGCCCAGCACCAGAGAGAGATACAACGTGACGGTGCCGGCTAAGTGTAAATTGCCAAGTTGGGCAAGTCCTGTCCCTTCCAGGATCAGCAGAATAATGGCGATGACTTGGAGCGCCATCTTATACTTTCCGGTCGTCTCTGCCGGGATGATCATCCCCTCGCTCGCAGCAATGGCGCGGATCCCGGTTACGGCGACCTCGCGAGCAATGATCAGCAGAGCCACAAGTGCGCTGACTCGATCCACGTTCATGAGGAGAATCAGGGCCGACAACACCAAGAGCTTGTCCGCAATGGGATCAAGCAGCTTGCCGAGCTTCGTCACCTGGCCGGTTCGTCGAGCGATGTAGCCGTCCAACATGTCCGTCACCGCCGCGACGGTAAAGATAATGGCCGCCGCCAGCGATTGATCGGGGGTTGGGTTGACGAAGAGAACGATAAAGACAGGAATCAGGAGAATGCGGACGAGCGTCAAGAGATTGGGCAGATTGAGCGAGTCCTGCCCAATGTCTCGCCACACCTCCAGAACGCGGTTCATGACCGACAGTGCCTCCTATACGATTCCATTCTTGAGCAAATCGTGCAAATGAATCACGCCGCGAATCGCCCGACCGTCTTCCGTCACCACCAGCGTCGTGATCGAATATCGCTCCATCATCTCGACCGCCGTTGCCGCCAACTCGTTCGGTCCGATCGTTTTGGGATTATGTGAGGCCAATTCGCTTGCCGTCGTGTTCACCAGATCCGTACCCCGCTGGATAAAACGGCGCAGGTCGCCGTCGGTAATCACGCCGACCAACGCACCTTCTTGATCGACCACGGTCGTCATGCCGAGCTTTTTTGCGCTCATTTCGAGCATGGCCGCCATTCCTCCGACAGAGGCTTGGACCATCGGAATCTCCGATTCGGCATGCATGAGATCTTTCACCTTGACCAGCAGCCGTCGCCCCAGAGTGCCACCTGGATGGAACCGGGCAAAATCCTCTTCTTTGAACTCTCTCTTCTGTAATAAAGCGACGGCCAACGCATCGCCCAATGCCAACGTGGCGGTCGTGCTGGCGGTCGGAGCCAATCCCATGGGGCAGGCCTCTTCTTCCACCGAGACATCGAGCGCGACATCGGCATTTTTCGCCAGAGGCGAATTCAGCCGTCCAGTGAATGCAATCACTGGAATGCCCAGACGTTTCACATACGGAAGCAACTGAAGCAACTCTTGCGTCTCGCCGCTGTTGGAAATTGCGACGAGCGCATCCCGACGAGCCAACATCCCCAGATCTCCATGCACGCCTTCGGCCGGATGCAGAAAGAACGATGACGTGCCGGTACTGGCCAGCGTCGCCGCAATTTTTTGTCCGATGTGGCCTGATTTACCCATCCCCGATACGACGACCTTCCCTTTACACTGAACGAGCAAATCCACAGCCTTCGCAAACTTGGCATCCAGCCGGTTGATGAGCGCTTGGACGGCTCGAGCTTCGATTTCGAGCACGCGCCGACCACCGGCGAGGCTTTCCTCTATTCTTGCGGCTTTCAACTCACGACCAGATGGCTTGACCGTCATGATCTTGCTGCGCTTCTCCGCAGCCTTCGAGACTGTACTGGTTGTCGGTCCTGTCTTAGTTTTGTTGCGTCGCGCGGATGGCTTCAGCTTCTTGGCTTTGCTGCGTCGCATATGCGCATGACCCGTTCCAGCAAGGACTTCAATTGGTGCAACGGCACCATGTTCGGCCCATCGGACAGCGCCTCGTCAGGATTCGGATGGACTTCCATGAAGAATCCGTCAACGCCAGCCCCGGCCGCCGCGCAAGCCAAGGGCTCGACAAATTCCCGTTGGCCGCTAGATTGAGTCCCTCCACCACCAGGCAACTGAACACTATGCGTCGCATCGAAGACGACAGGATACCCGAAATGTCTCAAAATAGGAAAGGACCGCATATCTACGACAAGATTGTTGTAGCCAAAGCATGACCCTCGTTCGGTGAGCAGAATACGCCGACTCCCGCACTCTTCGATCTTCTTCACCGCATTGCCCATCTCTATCGGCGAGAGGAACTGACCCTTTTTCACGTTCACGACTTTTCCGGTTTGTGCGGCAGCAATCAGTAGATCTGTCTGGCGACAGAGAAACGCCGGGATTTGGAGAACATCTACAACCTTGCCGGCTTCCGTGGCCTGCTCTTCCGTATGCACATCGGTCAAGACAGGAAGCCAAAAGTGGTCCTTCACCTTCTTGAGGATGGCCAGGCCATCTTTGATTCCAGGACCACGAAACGACTTGATGGAGGTGCGGTTAGCCTTGTCGAATGACGACTTGAAGATGTATGGGATCCCCAACGTCTTCGTCATCTCGGCGACTCGCCCCGCCGTGTCTATCACGAGTTGTTCGCTCTCGATCACACAAGGGCCGGCAATCAGAAACGGACGCTGCCCTTGGCCGACTTTGAAAGAACCAATATCGACGAGATGCGTCATGATCTACAACTAATGTCCGAGTTTTTTGCGCAACGCTGCCCCCACAAACCCACTAAAAAGCGGATGGGGACGGTGCGGACGGGAACTGTATTCAGGGTGAAATTGAGTCCCCAAGAACCAGGGATGATCCTTCAACTCAATGATTTCGACCAGCCGGCCGTCTGGGGACATCCCGCTCAAGACCAATCCCTTTGCAGTCAATTGTTCACGATAGGCGTTGTTGAATTCATAGCGATGGCGATGGCGTTCGCGAACTTCGCTCACGCCGTACATCTTCTGCGCAAGGGTCCCCTCACCTAATTTGCAGAGGTACGATCCCAGTCGCATGGTCCCCCCCTTGTCACTGACACCATGCTGATCGAGCATGAGATGAATCACGGGATGGGGCGACCGCTCGTCAAACTCGGCGCTGTTGGCACCGGCCAATCCTGCCACATTCCGCGCAAATTCGATCGCGGCACATTGCATACCTAAACACAGACCGAGGAATGGGACCTGACGTTCCCGTGCATACCGAATGGCCGTCACTTTTCCCTCAATTCCTCTTGTTCCAAACCCACCGGGGATCAAAATGCCGTCAGCTTCTCGCAGGATTCGCTCCGTCCCCTGCCGTTCGATATCTTCAGACTCGATCCAATCGATATTGACCTTGGTTTCATGATCGATCCCACCATGAATCAACGCTTCTCCCAAGCTCTTGTAGCATTCTTTCAGCCCCACATATTTGCCTACCAACGCGACAGAAATTTCATGCTTCGGACGCTTGATCTTCTGCACCATCGCATCCCATTCGCGAAGATTGGGCTGGCCGGTCTCCACATGGAGCTGACGAACGATCAATTCGTCCAGCCCTTCCTTTCGAAATACGATCGGCACTTCATAGATCGTCTCGACATCCTTGGCCGTGATGACGGCATCCTTATCCACATTACAGAACATCGCGATCTTGCCCTTGAGTTCCGGCGGAATATAACGATCGGTTCGACACAGCAAAATGTTGGGCTGGATACCGATCTCTCGCAGCTTGTTCACCGAATGTTGCGTCGGCTTGGTCTTCAGTTCACCGGCCGTGCCGATGTAGGGCACTAAGGTCAGGTGGACATACAACACATTGTCACGCCCGACGTCGTACGGCATCTGCCGGATGGCCTCGAGAAACGGCAAGCTCTCAATGTCGCCGACCGTCCCGCCGATTTCAACGATCGCGACATCACTTCCCTTTGATATCCGCATGATCGCCTGTTTAATCTCATCCGTCACATGAGGTACGACTTGGACCGTTCCGCCGAGGTAATCTCCACGGCGCTCTTTGGTGATGACCGAGTGATAGATTCGACCGGTCGTGTAATTACTCTCCTTGGTCAGCGAGAGGCTCGTGAATCGCTCGTAGTGCCCAAGATCAAGATCGGTCTCAGCTCCGTCGTCCGTGACAAAGACCTCTCCGTGTTGATAGGGGTTCATCGTGCCTGGGTCGACGTTGATATAGGGATCTAACTTGAGAAAGGTGATCTTCAAACCACGGCTTTCAAGCAAATTCCCAATGGAGGCCGAGGCCAGCCCTTTTCCAAGCGATGAGACTACCCCACCGGTCACGAAGATGAATTTGTTCATGGCTGCCCTCTCTCATGGACGTCAAACCGCTCCAGTTCGGATAGAAATGTCATGACTTGAACAACACTCCGCTGTTCTGTAACTCACGTCTGACCATCTCAAACTGCTGCAGTCGTTCGGCGACCTCAGACACATCTTCTGGACGATCGACCCTCAATGAGGCATGGTTGGTTTCCCATACTCGGATGCGAATCCCGTGATCCAAGGCACGGAGCTGCTCAAGCTTTTCGGCCTCCTCTAATCGACTCGTCGGCAGAGCCGCGAATCGAAGCAAGGTTTCCTTCGTATAGATGTACAACCCCAGATGCGTATAATGGAGCCCTCCGATCACCTGCCTTTTCTGATCATCACGAACGAACGGGATCGGGGCCCGTGAAAAATAGAGGGCATCCCCACGGGCATCGGTGACGACTTTGACCACTCCGGGATTCAGAAGGTCCTCCGTTGGGTCCATCACCCGCTTGAGTGTCCCCATCCTCACACCGCTTTCAAGAAAAGGCTCGATGAGATCCGTCAACAACTCGGAGTTCAGTGGAATCTCATCGCCCTGTAAGTCCAAGAAGTATTCGCCCGCAAACATACGGGCCACGGCGGCGACCCGATCCGTCCCTGTCCGATAGTCACCGGTGACCATGATCACGCGCCCACCAAACCGCTCGACGGCTTGTTTGATACGCTCGTCGTCGGTTGCGACCAATACATCGGAAACGGCACGACATGCTACCGCCCGCTCATACACATGTTGAATCATCGGCTTGCCGTTCAATTCGACGAGCGGCTTGCCCGGGAACCGGGACGAACCATATCTGGCTGGGATCACAACGGTGACTGACCGTGATGCTTTAGCGCGCATTATTCACGAACGCTCCTGCTGCAATCGCGGATTCGCCGCTACGACAAGCCTGGACGCGATCCGAGAGCGTCCAGGCAGGCGGGCTCGCCGCTCGGGCGGTCGACATGCTGTTTCTAGTATGCCTCCCTTCCTCACGGCTCCGTGCGCCTGTCTCGCTTGGCGACTGCGCGATTTCGCGACGAACCGTCGTGAATAATGCGCGCTAGGCATCTCCAAACGCCTCGGACAGCTGCTTGGGCGAGACAGTCGCTGTGCCGACCATTCCCACCACGATCCCGGCTGCGTAGTTGGCCATGACCGCTCCTGTCTTGATGCTTGCGCCGGCCGAGAGCGCCAGCGCCAACGTTCCAATGACCGTATCCCCTGCACCGGTGACGTCGTAGACCTGCCGAGCCTTCGTGGGCAAATGCCACGATGCGCCGTCGCCCTCGTACAAGCTCATGCCTTTTTCGCCGCGCGTAATCAGGACGGACCGGCACCCAAGACGCTGTCGAATCATCGCTCCAGCCTCGTCGATCGTCTGGTTCCCTTCGCCGTGCAACCCGGATGCTTGAGCCGCCTCCAGATGATTCGGTGTGAGGACGGTGACGCCTTTGTAGTAGCTGAAATGCTCAACTTTCGGATCGACAATGACCGGAACTTTTCGCAAGGCAGCGAGCCGTGTGATTTCAGACATGAGCGTCGACGACACGACTCCCTTGGCATAGTCCGACACGACCACGCAGGACAAGTCCCGTATCCGTGACTCCACATACCGGAGAATCTTTTGCCGCAGCGATGCCTTGAGATCGCTTCGTCCTTCGATGTCATAGCGCACAATCTGCTGGTTGTGGGCGATGACCCGACTTTTCCTGGTCGTAGGGCGATCCTGATCGATCACCACCCCTCCGCGGCTTGATCGTTTGTTGCCGAGCTCCTTCATCAGAAGGCGCCCGCTTTCGTCCGATCCGATCACACCACAGAGATCGGCCTTTCCCCCCAGCGCCAGGATATTGTTGAATACGTTGGCCGCCCCACCAAGCCGGAGCGATTCTGACTCGACATGGACCACCGGAACCGGCGCTTCTGGAGAGATCCGACTGACTCTCCCCATCACATAATGATCGAGAATGAGGTCGCCGACGACGAGGACCGATGCCTGTGGAAATCGTTGAAGATACTGTCGAAGTACTTTGGTCGACGGAGCGTCACTCTTCCCATGTGAGTCTCCTCCAGGAAGGAAACCATGACTGCTTTTCTTTACTGAATCGCCTTGCCGAATCGGTCCCACCTGACCCACTCCGTCCAATTCCCCTGGCCATTCCAAGACCAGTAGACACGAAACGCCTTACCACGGATCTTTTCTTCGCGCACATATCCCCAGAACCGACTGTCCAAACTTTGGTCGCGATTGTCACCCATGACGAAGTACGATCCCTCCGGCACGGTCACCGGTCCGAAATTATCGCGAGGGTTGACCGTACCATCGATCACGCCGGGGTCGATCCGCTGCGTAAAGGCTTTGTCGTCGAGCTGCTGGCCGTTCACGAGCACGACCTTATTCCGAAGCTGTATGGTATCCCCCGGCAGCCCGACAATGCGCTTGATGAAATCTTTCTCTTCATCCTCGGGAAACCGAAACACGATGATGTCGCCCCGCTGCGGCTTGCCGAACGTCACGACCGTTTCGGACGTATAGCAATTGACCGGAGGAAAACTCCATTGCAGCTTGCAGTCCGTCGGCCACTGAAGGCCATAGGAGAGCTTGCTGACCAAAATGTGATCGCCGATCAACAAGGTGGGAATCATCGACCCTGAGGGAATCTTAAACGCCTGCACGACGAACACGCGGATGGCAAACGCCAACAGCATGGCCACGATAATCGCTTCCGCATACTCCCGGACGATGGATTTGCGCCCTACTTGCTCCGTGTTGCCGGCCATCTTAGCTCCGGACAGCGAGACCTGCTCTCCTCCCCGAGGGGAACCTGACAGCTTCTCCGCATTTCTCTGATTCTGGTCGAGGCTCATTCCTCTCCGACTCTCAGGATTGCCAGAAACGCTTCCTGTGGGACTTCGACACTGCCGACCGCCTTCATCCGTTTTTTCCCTTCTTTTTGCTTTTCCAGCAACTTCCGTTTCCGCGTGATGTCGCCGCCGTAGCACTTCGCGGTCACGTTCTTTTTCATCGCTCCGATGGTTTCACGGGCAATGATCTTGTTCCCGATCGCCGCCTGAATGGCGATCTCAAACATCTGCCGAGGAATCAACTCTTTCATCTTCTCAGCCATTTGACGACCGCGATGGTACGAACGTTCACGATGCGTAATGAAGGACAGGGCGTCCACCGCCTCGCCGTTGAGCAGGATGTCGATCTTCACCAGATCGGACTCTCGGTATCCGAGTAATTCATAGTCCAGCGAGGCATATCCTTGGGTCCTGGACTTCAACTTGTCGTAAAAATCCAGAATAACTTCATTCAGCGGCAGTTCATAACTGATCATCACGCGGGTGGGATCGAGAAACTGTAGGCTGCGCTGAATACCCCTCCGCTCTTGGCAGAGCTGAAGAATGGCCCCCATATATCGTTCGGGGGTGATGACCGTTGCGAGAATAAACGGCTCTTCAAACGAGGCGATATTATTGGGAGAAGGCAATTCGGCTGGGTTGTCGATCTCCACCTTGTCGCCCTTCGTCGTGGTGACGTGATACACCACGGTCGGCGCGGTCGTAATCAGCGTCAGACCGTACTCACGTTCCAACCGCTCCTGGATGATTTCCATGTGCAGCAAGCCAAGGAAACCACAGCGGAAGCCGAAGCCGAGCGCCAGTGACGTTTCCGGCTCGTAAATGAACGACGAGTCGTTGAGCCGAAGTTTGACGAGAGCATCCCGCAAGTCCTCGTACTTCGCGGTGTCCGTTGAGTACAGTCCGCAAAATACCAACGGCTTGACTTCTTTGTATCCGGGAAACGGCACGGCGGTAGGGGCCACGGCATCCGTCAGGGTATCGCCGATCTTGACGTCGGCGACTTCTCTCATGTTGGCGCAGAGATACCCGACCTCTCCAGTCAACAGCTCGGACTTCTTGGTTCTCTTGGGTGTGAACTGACCGACTTCCATGACTTCAAACGTCCGGTCATTCGACATGACCTTAATCTTCATTCCTGGTCGGATGGTTCCGTCCACCAGCCTGACCAAGACGATCACACCCTGGTAATTGTCGAACCAAGAGTCGAAGATGAGCGCCTTCAGTGAGGCCAGCGGATCACCAGATGGAGGAGGGATTCGGGCAATGACCGCTTCCAGTACCTCCGATACACCTTTGCCTTCCTTGGCGCTGATGGGTAGGGCATCGGCGGCTTCGAGCTGCAGCACCTCCGAGATCGAATGTTTCGTACCTTCGACATCCGCACTGGCCAGATCAATCTTATTGATGACCGGAATAATCGTAAGATTATTGGCCATCGCTAAATTCACATTGGCAATCGTCTGCGCCTGCACGCCCTGAGTGGCATCCACCAGCAAGAGCGCTCCCTCACAAGCCGCCAAGCTCCGGGACACTTCATATGTAAAATCAACATGCCCAGGCGTATCGATCAAATGCAGAGCATAGGTCTTCCCATCCTGGGCCTTGTACCGGATGGCCACTGCATGGGCCTTGATCGTAATGCCACGTTCCCGCTCGAGGTCCATGGCATCGAGGATCTGATCTTTCGCCTCTCGAGCAGTGACTGCGCCAGTAGCTTCTAGGAACCGGTCAGCGAGGGTTGATTTGCCGTGATCGATATGAGCGATTATGGAAAAATTGCGTATAAGGCTTTGCAAATCCGAGCTCATGCGTGAAATCGGTTCATTATAGTAACTGCCTCCCAGGTTGTCAAAGAGATCACCTGCCTCTATAATCACGCGCCGCTCAGGGAAGAGCCGATACGAGCATCTAGCGAATACCGATAGCACGAGCATGACACGATGAGATGGCCTCTTGTTTCTGCCCCAAGCCATCCGCTCTCCTCTGCAACTCGTTCACCGTGACACGAAAGCCTTCAACCCGACAATTGATCGACTGGGACCATCGCTACCTCTGGCATCCGTTTACCCAGATGCAGGAGTGGGAACAGGAGGAGCCGCTGATCATCGAGCGCGGTAAAGGTTCCTACCTCATCGATACGGAGGGAAACAAATATCTGGATGGCACGTCGTCCATCTGGGTCAATCTCCACGGACATCGGCACCCCGTTCTCGACCGTGCGATCAAGAAGCAACTCGACAACATTGCCCACTCCACGTTGCTTGGCCTCTCCAACCCACCGGCCATTGAGTTGGCGCGCGAGTTGATCCGGATCGCGCCGAAAGGACTTGCGCGTGTCTTCTATTCGGACAATGGCTCGACGGCGGTGGAGATTGCGCTAAAAATGGCCGTTCAATATTGGCAACAGAGGCGTCCTGAGGCGGGACCAAAAAACACCTTCCTCCATCTCAAGCTAGCCTATCACGGAGATACGATCGGCGCTGTGAGCGTCGGCAACATCGACTTATTCCATTCCAGGTTCAAGCCGCTGCTGTTTTCGACACTCGAAGCAGAACCGCCCTATTGCTACCGATGTCCATTGAACCTGACCTACCCCACTTGCCGAATGGCTTGTATCGATCCGATTGAAGAAATCTTGAAGCGCCATCATCGCGAATTGGCCGGCTTCATCATTGAGCCGCTGATGCAAGCAGCTGCAGGCATGATTCCCCAGCCGGGCGGTTATTTAAGCCGAATCCGTGAGCTCTGTACCAAGTACGACGTCCTACTGATTGCAGATGAAGTGGCGACTGGATTCGGACGGACGGGCAGCATGTTTGCCTGCGAACATGAAGAAGTGACTCCGGATCTGATGGCGATCAGCAAAGGGCTCACCGGCGGCTATATGCCCCTGGCAGTAACGCTGACAACGGATGAGATCTACAGAGGTTTTCTCGGAGCCTACGTCGAGTTCAAAACCTTTTTCCATGGACACAGTTTTACCGGCAATCCATTGGGCTGTTCCGTGGCCCTCGCCAATCTCGAAATATTCAAAAGCGAGAAGACGCTCGTGCGACTGCAACCCAAAATCAAAATGATGGCCCGACTTCTTGAGCCGCTCCGACAGTTACCGCATGTTGGAGACATCAGGCAGAGCGGATTCATGGTGGGTATCGAGTTGGTAGAGGACAAACAGACGAAGAACCCCTATCCGCTCGAAGAGAGGGTCGGCCACAAAGTAGCCATGGAGGCGCGCCGCCGTGGACTCTTGCTGCGCCCCATCGGCAGCGTGATGATCCTACTGCCACCGCTCAGCGCTTCGCCTTCTGAACTCAGGCGCATGATCGAGATTCTGCGAGCCTCTATCGAAACTGTGATGCAACTTTCTGTGTCCAACCAATATTCCAGTCCATCTACCGGCCCCGTCGCTCCATTGATGAGTGAAAATAAAGACGTACGTGATTAGAATGTGCGGTAATCGGATCGCGGTGAGTGGTCGGCGGCAAACGGGTCCATGGACGACGGGTCACTGTGCACGCGAAGCAAATCACGTATGGGATAATGGACGTATGAGGTGATGACGCATCGATGACGGACGTGATCACATACGACAGCCTCACGGATGAAGCACTACTCGAACTCCTCGTCACAGAAGCGGATCGGCTGCCGCGCGCGGCGGTGGATGAGTTTCTCGCCCGAGCCCCACGGATTATAGCGCCGTTGACCGCCCTGGTCTCCGCCCGCGAGTCGTGGCAACAAGAACTCCCGGCCTGGTGGTCACCGATCCATGCGACGTACCTCCTCGGGGCGATCGGACACCCGAACGTGATCCCCGCGCTCATCCTCGCAATGGAACATGCGGAGGCGCAGGATTGTGATTGGATCACCGACGAAATCCCGTCGATCCTGGGCCGGCTCGGCGCGCAGACGCGCCCGCCGCTGATCACGCTCCTGAAGGATCGATCTCGATCCCCATATCTCCGGGCGACTGCAGCGGAGGTCCTGGCGGCCACGACATTGGCGGACCCCGTCGACGCGGATTCGATCTTCGGCCTGATCGTCGCTTGCCTCGACGACCCCGCCGAAGATGAATATCTGTGCGACATTGTCGGCAATCTTCTCCTCGACTTTCGGCGATCGGAGCACAAGGATACCCTCCTGGCCTTCGCCCGGGAACAGGAGCGGAAACGCCGCCCCGATCCGCTGTTCCCCCTGGCATTTTCCGAGACAGACGTGGTCGAGGCCTTTGCCAAACCCTCGCCGACGCTGCGGCATTACACCAGGGACTGGCTGGATTTCTACAGTGCCTCCGCCATCGCCCAACGCCAGGCACGGTGGCAAGAGGAGGATCGGCGACAAAAAGAACAGGACGACCTGGAGCAGGACCCGCTCGACGACGATCTGCTCGATCTCCTGCCGGTGGAACCGATTGTCCGGAGCGAGCCAAAGATCGGGCGCAACGATCCCTGCCCCTGCGGCAGCGGAAAAAAATATAAGAAATGCTGCCTGGACAAAACAGCAAAGCTGGTTGCTCCCACACCAACGCTCTTTTCGGAAGCAGACCGGGCTTCCGTCCTGGACAAGTTGCATACGTTCGCTGGACGGCCTGAACAGGCGGAGGACCTTGCCGAGGCCACGTTCGACTACTGGGGGGACCGCCTCTACGACCGGGACGAAGATGAGCAGCGGCGAGTCCTCGATCTGCCGCAGGCCGAGGTCATGCGGACGGCCTGGCTCTGGTTCGATGCCGAATTGCCGGACAAGCGCACAGTCGCCGATCGGTTCCTGGCCGCGGAAGGCGACCGGCTCACACCGGGGGAACTCGCGTACCTACATCAGGCCCGTGCCACATACCAAGGTCTCTACGAAGTCGAGGCGATGGACCTCGACAAAGGATTTACCCTGCGAGACCTCTCCACCGACGAGCGCATCCGAGTTCGTGAACGCTCCGCCACTCAGAGCGTCGCGCACTGGGACCTGATCGTGGCCCGCCTCATGCCACGACCAGACGGCTCGCGGGTCATCGAAGCTGGATTGCTACAACTGCCTCCGCGCGAGGCCGAGATACTGCTCCCTCAATGGCAGAAAGCCGGGCACGCCTTCCAAGCCCGTTTCCCACGCGGCAGCCGCGTGGCGCTTCTCAAGAAGCTGGGCCATCTTCTATCCCGCTGGTGGCTCCCGCTGGTGGCGTTTCGTCCCTTCCCCACCATAGTGACCCCGGAGGGCGATCCGCTCATGTTCACCAAAGCAGTCTTCGATGTGCTGGATCAGGAACTCCTCCTCAACCTGCTGGATCGAGCAGAGGGCGTGGAACAGATAACCTCGGGAGTCTTCGACTGGTACGAGATCACACCGACATTCCCGCGGACGCTGGGAACGATCAGGGTCACGGATGAGCGCCTCATACTCGAAACCCCCTCCGAAGCACGGGCGCAGCGAGGGAGGCAGTGGCTGGAAGGCCTCGCACCGCATAAGTAGCGTCTAATCGTGATATGAATCCGCATTTGGCGGATCCGTAGCGACTCGAAACACTTCGGCCTCACCGTTAGCCCCCATCCGGAATTGGTAGATTCGGTCTGCGTACCGCTCAAAGAGCTCGATATCGTGGTGGCTGATCATCATCACCTGAAACCCGAGGGCGATTGCGGCTTCATGGACAATCTTAACGAGACGCGGGACCAACTCCGGCCGCAACCAACAGTCCTGTTCGTCGAGCACGAGAAACCGCCGATGCGTGGCTTCGTCCAGTGTGGTTAGCGCGAACATCCGCAGCCCGACGCTCAGCACGTTTGCCACTGAGCCTC
>PHGD01000010.1 GCA_011090425.1 Nitrospira sp. LK70
TCGGCGCCCGATCGTGCCGAAGCCGGACCATCCGTGGAGGAAGCGGCTGCTGCAGAAACGGGACGTACACGCGGCAGCAGCCGGACCATAAACCGGACATTTCTACTTTGGGAAGAAGAGGACATTTCTAAATTGGGTTGACATGACTCAATAGGAGCCGTTGCAAAACCTTATCAGCCAAGGTAAGCTCGCAGACTCATCGAGCATGTTCTCCTCACCTGCTCGATACTCAAACCAGCCGACGATCTGCCATACCGGAGAGGTGCGAGAGCGGCCGAATCGGGCAGTCTCGAAAACTGCTGTCGGGGTAACTCGACCGTGGGTTCGAATCCCACCCTCTCCGCCAAACCAGCAGCCGTGTCTGCGCAATTTGTCAAACCGATCCAAAACCCATCGCCCCAAGAACAACAGAGAGAGGGTGGGATTCGAACAAGAGGGTCCGCGGGGGAAAGGTTCCCCCGCGTGGGGAGCGTACGAGGGGGCTTGGCCCCCTCAGTAGGAGCGTGAGCGTCTCGGCGAACGCGACTTCGAATGCCCACCCTCTCGGCATCTTGCTGGGCAAGATGCCGGATCACGACCCGACTTCTTCCGCCTTCCCTCGCAACACCTTCCGCAGTTCCACCATCGCCAGCGTATCTCTCTCACAATAGCGTAACAACGCCTCCCGTATGGAATCCCGCTCCACCCAATCGCTTTCGAGAAAGACCATCCGGTAGTATTCAGCCGCCGCCTGCCCTCCCTCCTGAATCATGAGATCGCCATACCCAAGCGACGGCACGACCGCCGGCAACACAGACTTGATCGAATAGGATCCATGAAAGGCTGGATGATAATAATGACCTTTGATGACAGCGAGCAGATCCCATAAGCGCTTCACGATCGCTTTGAACGCCGATTTGAACTCGGGAAAAGTCTCCGCAAGTTGTCGTATGATGGCCTCCTCATAGGCTGAATAGACGACGATGCTCCCTTTCTCGCCGAGGGACTCAATCAAGGCCTCCGCCCAACGTCTGCGCGGCTCCGACGCTTCATGGTGAAGAAACTCCCGGTGCATGATCTCGCCTGATTCGAGTTCAATATGATTGGACCACTGAACCGGAAGAGACTGATAGGGCCTGGTCGAAGGAAACCGCGGCAGTGCCAACATGACGGTTTCGGCATCGAGATGGTGGATGGGATAGTTGACCGAACGAAGAATCTGACCTAAATCCGACGAAATCCACTCGACGTTGTCTTTGACCCTTCTTTGTATATCCGACAGCCTTGTTTCACGCGGAATTTCGTCGATCGTCCCGATGCCCTGTCGGACAAGTTGACTGACAATCTCTTTCCTGCCGGGCAGATGATAGATCCAGCGCTGTGGTTTGTCCTTCGTGCAATAGGCCCAAAAGGGACATTCGTAGGGGGCGTGACAATGTTGATCGGGCTCGATCATCGGTGGTTCAGAATTCAGCACCCTCACCTTCATCGCAGCTAATCGTTCAGGCACCTGCCCTCGACGATCCACCACAGCTTCCGATACATCTTCAATCGAGAAGAGCGCCTGCAGATCAACCTCACCACCTTGGTAGAGATAGCCCGTGTCGATATGCATCAGACAGGTCGCATCAAGCCTCACCCCGGTCCCTTGGACGACGTAGCTTTGTATGGATAGATCATCCAGGTGGATATCTTTCACCCTGGTTGATGACTTTACTTCGATCAAACGCCAAGATGACGATCCCCCAGGAGTATTCCGCACGCGCTCCAAAATATCGACGCGCACAACGACTCCGTCATGCTCGAATGCCCCCTCGAAGATGGCGGGAATGTCCGAATTGCGCAGCAACGCGGCGGTCTCCGCGATCGCCGCCTCCCGCTGACGAAATCCTGATTTGACCAACACACCACCGCGAAAGCGCTGCTGCGCCAAAATCCCGATCTCGGTTCCCATGTTCAAGATCGCCTGCGTCGACGCATCCGGCGGGGTCGCCAAGGTGGGATGATGAATTTCCAGATAGAGCCGCTTGTGGCATTGCAATCCTGAGAGAAATTTTGATTTCGACAGACGGGGTGGTGCGAACGTCGTGGAAGATCCCTTGTGAACGTCGGCCATCGTCCTACAATCCCTGACACCATCACCGATTTGTCACATGGCGGAAGGAGGAACTCTGTTAGGATAGCGCCCCATGGGCAACGCTGTCACCCAGATCAGACGGTCCGTGATGATCTTGGCGCTCCCCGTCACGCTCACCACGTTTCTTCAACGGGCCGAAGGCATTGTCGCCGTCCTCTTGGTCGGCGGACTGGGCGCAACCTCGATCGCCGCGGTCGGCCTGGGGCAACTGTTGACGTTCGTGGCAACGACGTTGGTCTCCGGAATTTCGGTCGGGACGAATGTCATTGTCGCCCAATTGTGGGGGGCCAGACGCCGACAGGACGCGGGAGAAGCGGCCCGTCACTTCTTGTGGCTTTCGATCGGCCTATCGCTCCTGTTGGCTGGCCTTGGAATAGCCGGCAATCAGTTCGTCATGCAGCAACTTGGCGCAAAATCCGCCGTCATTGAGCTCGCCCTCCCCTATTCGACCATTATCTTCTTTGTGATTCCCTGTACCGTCCTCATCCAAGTTCTGTCGTCCATCCTCCAAGGCACAGGCGACACGAAGACCCCCATGTATGGTCTGATCGGCGTCAACCTCCTCCACATCTGCCTTGCGTACCCGCTCATCTATGGACGATGGGGAGCTCCCAACTTGGGTCTCAAAGGAGCGGCCATCGCGGTCGGACTCGCCGAAGCGACGGGGATGCTCTATCTCTTGCTGCGCTGTCGCCCAATCTTGAAGGAGTCATCCACGTTGCGCATAGACTTGATTCGATCGATCTGGGAGGTGGGAGCGTCGGTGTCCGGCGAACGAATCATCCAACAGGCGGGAATTTTCCTCTACACCAAGCTGGTCTTACTGTACGGCACCGTCGCCTATGCCGCTCACCAAGTCGGCCTGTCGATTGAATCATTCTCATTCTTGCCTGGGTATGGCCTCGCCATCGCCGCCGCGACCATGGTAGGGCAAAGCATCGGGGCAGGGAAGTACGCCAGAGCCAAGCGGGAGAACTGGGAGGCCAATCGGATCGCCGTCGTTCTGATGGCCTTCATGGGGATCATTTTTTTCTTTTTCCCCTATGCACTGCTTCGTGCTTTTACGACCGATGACGCGGTGATCGAGCTTGGAACTATGTTTTTGAAGATCGTCGCCTTATTGCAAATACCGCTGGCTCTCACCATGGTACTGGCCGGATCGCTCCGAGGCGCCGGCGACACACGCTTCATTATGGGTGCCACAATGATCGGCATGTGGGGCGTCCGCGTCCCGTTGGCACTGATCGCCTCTCTCTGGATGCGTCACTCCGTCTTTTATATCTGGGCAGCGATGATCGCTGACTGGACCGTGCGAATGGGACTATTACTCTGGCGGTATCAATCGGAACGGTGGCGGCAGATTCAAGTCATTCGCTGATCTGACCAAGCATAGGCTGCACCAAAACACAAACCGGCCACCGATGCCTGGAGGAACGCATTCTCTGAATTGACGGCAATGGCCCACCACAAGACAGCCGCGAGTAGACCCGAGATCGCGCCGAGCAGGATCTTGCCACCCGAAAGCCTGAGCCAATCCGTAAAGACGACCCAGGTGGTCATATAGGTCACCCCGGCAGCAATCGACGCCCAGAGGTGCATGAGATCGCGATTGAAGAACCAGACTTGAATCACCCCTGCAATCACGCCAAGAATGAGGCCCGTGATCGCTCTTTTTAGTAACAGGGAATAGTGAAACGCGGTATCAGGCAATCTATCCTCCATCCAACCGGTCAAGCCTATGAGCCCTCTCGTCCACTACGAGGACGTATGGAATGCTATACCTCTGACCACCGGTAAAACTCAAGACACCATGGCACCCTTGAACGCCTCATCAGTACAGCCACACCTGCCCGCCGGATCGGAGCACAACGCCTGATTGCGGCGTAACTTGCTCCATACCGAACAACCAGCGGCGCTCTGGACGCATGAAGTACAATTTTACGCTCTCAATCGCCGATCTACCGCTCGTTTCCATTTCAGACTGAGCCCCGAGAATTTGCCGCCAAGCCGAACGCCATCGTGAAGGGCGCACATGGATGGGGTCGAAGCCATACCATGCTGGATCCAGCTTAAACAATTTGGCGCCATAGGCAGCGGACAACGTGGTCAACCCCTCATTGACCAGCTCCGCTCGATTGAGTGCTTGCGTCAGTGAGAGCCGACAGAACGGCACAAGGACCGTGCGGAACGCCAGAAACTTGAGATTTGATAGGCGCTGGACGCTGGCCAGCGGCAAGTCAGTGAGAACGATATCGTTCGTGATAGCCCTCAGACGAGCGAGCGTCTCTTCGACCCACCCAAGCGTTCGCTCGACCGAGAAGCCATACAAAATGTCATTCCCGACATCCGTCACGAGCGCTCTGGTCACAATTCGAGGGCGCCGCTCCAACTCAGCCCATAGACCTGACTTGAGGATGCCGGGAAGTGTGCGAAATCCGAATAGGCTCGGGGCGCCGTAGGATCGCCCATGACCGAGCGCCGCCAGCACTTCGACATCTGGTCCCCATACCGATCGAGCTGTTGAGACGACTGTCTGGAAACCACGTGTCAGATTACTGGCGCCAAGTGCAACGACGCGAATCATTGTTCTCGATCAGATTACGGCCTCGGAGGACAGTTTGTTTGTCTCGTGTCGCGCCCTGGCCCTTTCGTCACTTCGATCCTTGTCACGCCTTTTACATTGGCGCAGAGATCGCCGAGCCCCGGCGTGATCAGACGAAACGGGCCGCCCCTCGTGTCAGGCAACGGCGCTCCATCAAGTTCGTAAACGAGAACCCCATGTTCTCTGGCCTGATCAAGTGTGAGGCAGGCGGAGTATTTCCCGTCCGAAGCGTGAAAGGCAACATGATCCGCACCGATCGCCAAAGCCGGAACATCGAGCAACCCCCTCAACCGAATCCCCCGTCCCTTCATACCCGGCATGACCGTTGAAACATCCACATAATGCTCAGCCGGCAATGAGGCGATCGCTGCATGATCGAAGGACAGGGGCTGAACCACAGCGCCCTCTATTCGCACGCGCCCCTGACCGGTTTGCTCCTTCTCCGTGATCGTCTTGATCATCGCCGTCAGGGCTTCGTTCACCGGTGTCGGAATGCCGAGATCGCGCCCCTTCCTGACGATGACGCCGTTCAGGTAATCAATCTCCGTCCGCCGTCCTGCCTTCCAATCGTCGTACATTGAGGTATGAATATCGCGAATCTCCTGGGAAGCTTTCACAACCCGTTCCGCCATGTCCGGAGGCAACGGTACTTTCAGCGTCGCCGACACTGCCGCGACTTCTCCGACGATCTGCCGGATCACGCCCGCCATCTCCGGATGGTCAAGCGCCTTGGCCACATGGTCGTCGATGAGCACAGTGATGGGATTAAAGACACAGTTCCAACACATCTTTTCCCACTTCGTGCGGCGAATGTCCTTTGACAGATGACAAGGAATACCGGCCGAGGTGAATAGATCACGGATAGCGAGAAGACGTTCGCTCTCATGCCCCATCAGTTC
This sequence comes from Nitrospira sp. LK70, assembly GCA_011090425.1. Classification (GTDB taxonomy): domain Bacteria; phylum Nitrospirota; class Nitrospiria; order Nitrospirales; family Nitrospiraceae; genus Nitrospira_D. The sequence continues at coordinate 5,618 of PHGD01000010.1, forward strand.
GCCGATCGCCAACGCCCCTTTTTTATAATGGTCGATCACGCCAGGCTCGACGATTTTGGAGTAGATATAGGCAACGCCGCCGACCACACAATCCCGTTGGATTCGCGCAAGAAGACGGTCTTCGGTATCGATCCCGTTCTGTAGGGTAAGAATCACGGTTTTTTCAGTAAGCGTCGGTTCGATCTGGTTCAGGACCTCGTCGAGATCATAGGCCTTCACGCCGAGCACGATGAGATCCGGCCGAGGGAGCTGGCGCACATCCGAGGCTGCTTGAGGCTTGACCGTAAACGTTCCATCCGCGCTGCGGATCGTCAATCCGCTTCGTTTCACCGCCGCCAGCGTGTTGGGCCGCAGCAAGAATGAGACGTCTGGATGCTTCTTGGCCAATCGCGCTCCGAAAAACCCGCCGACTGAACCGGCGCCGACCATCAAGACCTGTTTCATGCGTTCATCCTCATGGTGTTCATCCTCATGGTTGCCTGTGGAGCGCTCGTACTATAGCATGCGGTTTCGCAGCAACACAGCCGCACTTGGGAGATCGGTAATATCTCGGTAATATCATGGCACCAGGATCTGATCTTGGAGTTGTGAGACAACAACTCTCTGTTGCCCAAAGGATTACCGTGCTCACCGGTGCCGGGATCTCGGCCGACAGCGGTGTGCCGACGTTTCGCGGAACGGACGGCTTGTGGAAGAACTTTCGCGCCGAGGATCTAGCGACGCCCGAAGCCTTCGAGCGAGACCCTCGCCTCGTGTGGGAGTGGTACAACTGGCGGCGTGAGCTGATCGCCACAAAGCAGCCGAACTCTGCGCACAAAGCCATCGTCGAACTGGAGCGTCGCTCTCCGAACTTTTGGCTGATTACTCAAAACGTGGACGGGTTGCATCGAGACGCAGGCTCACAGAAACTCTCTGAGATTCATGGCAACATCTGGAAAGTTCGCTGCACCGGGTGTGGCCTGGTAGAAAACAACCGCAATGTACCAATTGCCATCCTCCCGTCCTGTGCCGATTGCGGGTCGCTGCTCCGGCCCCATATCGTCTGGTTCGGAGAATCCTTGTTTGTCGAGGATCTCGACTGCTGTTCCAGAGCACTCCGACAGTGTGACGTCTTGCTCGTCATTGGGACGTCGGGAGTTGTACACCCCGCGGCTGGATTCGCATCGATTGCAAAACAAGCCGGTGCATTTGTCGCCGAAGTCAACCTCGATCCCACCCCACAATCGGCGCTGGTCGATATCTCACTGCAGGGTCGCGCAAAAGATCTCGTGCCGTTATTACTCGATCCGGCCTAGGAACGGGAACAGCCCTTCCAAGCTTCTGATAATCCGAACACCGCTTGCTTCCTGCTGCCTACCGTCACGATCCAACAGGACGGCCTGAAGACCGGCTTTCTCCGCACCTTCCACGTCGTCTCGCAAACTATCCCCGACGTGCAAGGCCTCCTCCGGATCGACCGCATGTTTCTCCAACGCGATGTGAAAGATTTGCGGGGACGGTTTTGCGGCTTGGGCCAAGCTTGAGATGGTCACCGTGTCGAAGGCATCGGCGATTCCCAGTCCACGCAACAGGGGAAATAGCCGGGAATCGAAATTCGAGATGATCCCGAGCTCCAGATCCCGTGCTTTGAGCCGAGTCAAGGTGGAAGCGGTTTCAGGAAACAAGCGCCATGATCGATGGTCCTCAAACACACGAAACACGTGATCGAAGAACTCATCGAATCGCTCGAACATACCCACACGATAGAAGACATGATGAACGATATCGAACCACCACAGCCGTTCACTCTGCTTGATTCGTGCCGGTTCAGTCGCGGCAAAGACCGGCGGCGGGGCTTCGCGGAACGCCCGTCTGAACGCTTGTTGAATCGCGATCAATGAGTCCAGTTTCTGGGGAAATCCGAATTCAACCGCATGTCGCAGATAGATCTCAGCGACTGACCCCTGCACGTGAAAAAGGGTATCGGCTGCATCGAAAAACACAACTCGGATCGATGAACTCATGACGGGTCTACGCTGATCTCATTTCAGCAACCGACGCGTGCCGAAATGCATCGTGAATCCAATCTTCTATCGATGGTTTTCTTGACAAAGAATACCCCCCTTGCTAGCTTCGAAGAAACCAAAAAGTTGGGAGATTTTTTCATGGCTTCGCCGATCTTCGTGGTGGACAGCAGCCCTGCGGTAAGACGGATGGTGGAACAGATCTCAACCTCGGAAGGGTTTGAGGTCGTTGGATTTCAGGACGGACCAGCCGCCCTTGAGGCCGCTCGGCGAAGCTCTCCCTCGCTGATCATCGCGGACTACCATCTCGATAACCTGACTTTTTCTGGGTTTTGCAAGGAGATCAACAATCTGGACCACCTGGCGGAAACCTATCTCGTTTCGTTGATGAATCCGGCTGATCGCCCGGACGAAAACCTCCTTCGCACGTTGGGTGTCAAAGCATTCCTGAAGAAACCGTTTCAATCTGAGGATTTGCTCGACGTGCTGAAAACGCTTCAACAGAAGCAACCTGATGCCGCGAACGGCAAGAGCCTGAAGCGCCGCGTCTGGCCTCCGACTTCGACCTCAACCAATTCCGATGATGAGGGGATCAACCACCTGGCAAGTGACGACAAGCAAGAGGAAGTTATGGACCAGTCTGGCAGCTCACCCACGGCATCATTGACGTCACCAGTTACCCACGCGGCCCCCGAAGATGCCATGAAGGGCCTCTTCGACCAACTCTTGCAATCGATGACCACACGAAGCCAGCAGAGTCTTGCCGATCTGGTCCCTCGTGTGATCGACGAGAAATTGACAACCCACGTCCGACCAACCGTTCAGAAGGAGTTACAAGCACAGCTCGGGAGCATTCTCTCTCAGGAATATCTCACAACGATCATTCGGCCCCTGGTCTCTCAAACATTGCCCGCACTCATCAGAAAGGAATTCGAGGCCAGCGAACCCATCATCCGGCAAACCGTATCCGATGTAGCTAAAGCTTCCATCGGAGAGAGCGTTGATCGGCTGGTCAAGGATCAGGTCCAATCCGGAATCCATCGACACTTGCCCACAGTCGTACGAGAACAGGTGGGGGCGGTCGATCAGCTGGTCAAAGATGAGCTTCAACGTGCGGTACTGAAACAGGCCCCGCTACTGGCAGATGACTTGGTAAGAGCCGCAGTTGGAGAAACCATCGAGCAGGCTGTTCAGCGAATCGTGCCTGATATCGCCGAGCAGCACATCAAGGCTGAACTCAGACGTCTGATCGAGACTGATGAAGCATCACAGTCCTCTCAGACCTAACTTTTCTTGCCCCGTTTCCCTCGTCGAGCCTTGGTCAGACCTTTCATCCGTTTGACATTCTTTCGATGTTTCTTTCGCGTTTTCCGATCCTTCTCACGACCTCGTGCCATGGTCCTCCCTACGGTAATGTGACCGACTTCCTCGTTACGTGCGACTGTATAGCACATGCCTCACAAGGCCACAAGCAAAGACTCGCGCCATTTTCTGTACGAGACGGACATGCTAAGATGCCGAGCCTAACGCTTCGAGTCCGGTGGGGCAATGACAAAGCGTCAACTCGATAAAACATATGATCCGAAAGCCGTTGAAGACCGATGGTCTCAGGAGTGGCTCACGCGTGGATACTTCCATACCTCACCGGAACAACCAGGCCAACCCTATTGTATCGTCATCCCTCCACCGAACGTCACAGGATCACTCCATGTCGGCCATGCGCTCAACCATTCACTCCAAGACATTCTGATCCGATGGCGGCGCATGCAGGGGCGTAATACTCTCTGGTTACCCGGAACCGATCACGCCGGCATCGCCACCCAGAACGTGGTGGAAAAACAGTTGATGGCCGAAGGTCTGTCACGGGAGTCACTGGGACGGGAACAATTCGTCGAACGAATCTGGAAATGGAAGGCGACGTCGGGTAACAGGATCGTCAATCAACAAAAACAGCTGGGAGAATCCTGCGACTGGGACCGTTTGCGATTTACGATGGACGAAAGTCTGTCCAAGGCCGTCATCGAGGTCTTCGTACGGCTGTATGAAGACGGGTTGATCTATCGTGGCGAGCGCCTCATCAATTGGTGTCCACGTTGCCTGACGGCCCTCTCCGACATTGAAGTGGAACATGAGGAGGTGAAAGGGAAACTCTATCATCTCCGCTATCCGTTAGCGGACGACCCGAACAGCAGTTTGATCGTGGCCACCACAAGGCCGGAAACGATGCTGGGCGACACGGCCGTCGCTGTGCATCCGGACGATCCTCGATATCGCCATCTGATCGGCAAGAAAGTCCACCTGCCGTTGACAACACGCGAGATTCCGATCGTAGGCGATTCGGTCCTCGTCGATCTGGAATTCGGCACAGGCGTCGTCAAGATCACTCCGGCTCACGACTTCAACGACTATGAAGCGGGAGAGCGGCACAAACTTCCTCGACTTGCAATGCTCGATCATGCCGCATTGCTCGATGCCGGAGGGATGCAACAGGCGGCGGTCGAATCATCCGTAGTCGAAATGCTCCGTGGCCTTCCTGTTTCCAAAGCGCGTTCCAAAGTTGAAACGCTGCTTCGAGAACAAGGGGTGCTTGAGAAAACCGAGGACCACAAGATGTCCGTCGGAAAATGCTACCGCTGCAAGACCGTCGTGGAACCGTACCTCTCACCCCAATGGTTCGTGGACATCAAGCCGCTGGCCGAGCCGGCAATCAAAGCGGTAGAGGATCGGCGCATTCGCATTGTTCCTGAAAGCTGGGTTAATAACTATCTCGGTTGGATGCGGGATATCAAAGACTGGTGTATCTCACGGCAAATTTGGTGGGGGCATCAAATTCCTGCCTGGTACTGTCTCAGCTGCAATGCCAAGCAGATCATCCGCACGGCTACTCGAACGACCGTCTTGCAAGGAGCATCTCCTATAGTATCTGGAACCGCTCCAACGAATTGCCCTTCATGCGGCGGGAAGGATCTCTATCGGGATCCCGACGTGCTCGATACTTGGTTCTCCTCCGCCCTCTGGCCGTTCACGACGTTGGGCTGGCCGGACCAGACGCCTGAGTTAAAGACCTACTATCCAACCTCGGTTCTGGTCACTGGACTCGACATTCTGTTTTTCTGGGTGGCCCGCATGATCATGATGGGGCTCAAGTTCATGGGAGATGTGCCGTTCAACGACGTCTATATCCATGCCTTGGTCCGCGACGCAGAAGGCCAGAAGATGAGCAAATCCAAGGGCAACGTGATCGACCCACTGCATGTCATGGATCAATTCGGCACCGATGCCCTTCGGTTCACCCTTGCCTCGATGGCCTCGCCGGGACGCGATATCAAGCTGGCCGAAGAACGGATCGAGGGTTACCGCAATTTCGCCAATAAGATTTGGAATGCCGCACGATTTGCTTTGATCTATCTCGACGGGCCGCGCACCGCTCTCCCGCCGGCGCAACGGACGTTTCCCGACCGGTGGATCTTGAGCCGCCTCGCCCACACGATCCGCGACGTCACGGCGGAGTTGGAGTCATACCGATTCGATCGTGCGGCGACAGCCCTCTATCAGTTCATTTGGCATGAGTACTGCGATTGGTACCTGGAATTGATCAAACCGGTTCTGCAAACGCCCGACCACTCGGATGGAGCAAGCACCAGACACAGTCTCGTGGAAACCCTGGAAACGACCATGCGGCTGCTGCACCCCTTCATGCCATTCATCACGGAAGAGATTTGGCAGACGATCCCCCATCAAGGAGACAGCATCGTTGTGCAGAACTATCCGAGTCCTGACCAGGCCTGGAGCGCGCCCGATGCGGAACAGCACTTCGCGTTGCTTGAACAAACAGTGGGGCTCGCACGGACCGGTCGAGCTCTCTTGAATTACCAGCATGGGCAGCAGATTCCGTTTCACGTCGGACACGACGACCCGAACAAGCAGAGTCGGCTCCATGAGTTACAACGACACCTGGTCCACCTCAGCCGTGGCACCATTGAAGTGAGTTCGCCACGTGATTGGCCGGCGGCACGATTGCTGAGGCTCGTTATGGAAGGCCTCTCGGTAGGCATCGCAGTCGCTGATGACGTCGACTTCAAGAAAGCAATGGAGCGCCTGGCAAAACAACTCACGGAGAACGACAAGGAATTGCAGCGGATCGGCGGGAAACTGAAGAACGCCGAGTTCGTATCGAAAGCCCCGCCCGACGTGATTACCGAGCATCAGAAGCGAGTGCAGACCCTGTCCCGCGATCACGCATTGCTGGCCGACAGCGAACGGCAGCTCCGCGCCATGTCCGAAACCTAACACATGACCACACTCCCTGCCGCAGACATCCGGCGAGTCGTGCGTCAGGGACTTGAAGAGGACCTGGCTCAGGGCGATGCCACGACGGCATCGCTTTTCTCCTCTCCGGTGCCTGCTCGCGCCGAGATCATCTCGCAACAGCAGCTGGTTGTGGCGGGAATGGCCGCAGCGGTTCAGACCTTTCTCCTGGTCGATCCTTCCCTGCGGCTGTCTGTCATCAAACACGACGGCGACCGAGCTATGGATGGAGAGGTACTCTTGCAGATCGAAGGCGACGGGCGGTCCATCCTACAGGCCGAGCGGGTCGCCTTGAATTTTCTTCAGCACCTGTCCGGGGTCGCCTCCTTGACGCAACGGTTCTGCCGGGCCGTGCGTGGCTACCCTGCCAAGATCCTGGATACCAGGAAAACACTTCCTGGCTGGCGCGCGCTTCAGAAGTGGGCCGTTTCGCTCGGCGGTGGGATCAATCACCGCCGATCATTGAGTGACGGCATTTTGATCAAGGATAACCATCTGGCCCTCCTCCGACGCAACCGACGACCGGTTGAACGGGCATGTAGATTGGCACATGCCCATCGCTCAAGCGCGCTCCCGATTATTGCCGAGGTAGAATCTCTATCCGATGTTCGACAGGCGCTCGCAGGAAAGCCCGATATTATTCTGCTGGACAACATGGCTCCGGACCTGGTCCGACGTGCCGTGGCATTGATCAAGAAGCAGGCCCTGGTGGAAGTATCGGGCGGCATCACTCTTAAGAACGTCAGAGCCATGGCAGCAGCGGGCGCCGATCGCATCTCCATCGGAGCCCTCACCCATTCTGCTCCGGCAGCAACGGTCAGCCTTGTCTTGACGTTGGCTCGGCCTCCACAACGCCGACGTTCGTAGTCGATGGTGCCCCCCACCCCACTCAATATCGATAGTATTCGCAGTACCCTTGCGACCACGTCACTTGGTCACGTCTTGTATCTCCACCAAGATCTCCCCTCGACCAACAGGGAAGCATTGTCGCTTGCTCAGAACGGCGCATCGCACGGCACCGTCGTCATTGCTGAAAGCCAGTCAGGCGGCTACGGCCGACATGGGCGTGCCTGGTTCTCTCCGCCGAAGTTGAACATCTATTGCTCCGTCATCATACGAGGGACGGGGCAAAGTCTTTCCCTTTCGCAATGGTTATCCTGGGTGCCGCTCGTCAGCGCACTTGCCGTGACCGAGGCCGTTCAACAGATAGCGGCTATATCCCTTTCGCTGAAGTGGCCGAACGACCTGCTTCTCCATGATCGCAAAGTCGGCGGGATTCTCTGCGAGAGCAGCTTCGCGACAACCAACGACCCGGTCGTGGTCATCGGCATCGGGCTCAATGTGAATGTCCCTTCGGTGACTTTTCCGGAGGACTTGCGACCGATTGCGGCCTCATTGATTGAAGCTTCACGGCGACCGCTCGACCGGAATCGGCTCATCGCTCAACTGCTCCTGGAACTTGAACATGGTCTCGACGAGCTTCGGACTCATGGATCGATCCGGCTACACCAAGCCTATACCACTCGCTGTGCCACACTCGGACGCCGAGTTCGCGTCCGGTTCACGAATGATCGAGCGATCGTCGGCGTCGCCGAAGCTCTTTCTCCCGACGGCGCGCTGCAAGTGAGAACCTTGTCACCTCACCCTCGCTCACAACCGATGCCTCTCATCCATGTCCGAGCAGCCGATGTCATGCATCTACGAGAGTAGCGAAAGCTCATCAGGCCGAGTAGAATGGACCCAATGCTCTTAGCCATCGATATCGGGAATACCAACGTTGTCGCCGGAATCTTTGACGGACCGACCCTGTTGACCCATTGGCGGTTGGCGACCGATCCCAAGGCCACTGCCGACGAGTACGGCGTCCTTTGCCTCAGCCTCATGACCCGAGATGGGCGCGTCCCTGAGCACATCACCGGTGCGATCATCTCCAGCGTCGTTCCCGCCCTCACGGACACGTTTGAATCGATGATCGAAACGTCCTTTGGCTGCAGGCCCATCACAGTCTCATCCGACATGGATACAGGCTTAACACTCAACTACCCGAACCCGAAAGAGATCGGAAGCGACCGTATTGTGAATGCTGCCGCGGCTTATGAGAAGTTTCGCCGCGACCTCATCATCGTCGATTTCGGCACAGCAACGACGTTTTGTGCGGTCAGCCGAGATGGGGAGTATCTTGGAGGCGTGATCGCGCCTGGCCTGACCATTTCTGCGGAAGCCCTGTTCACACGGGCTGCAAAGCTGAGCAAAGTTGAGCTCGCCCGGCCCAAGACTGTTATTGGAACCGATACTGCCGGTAGTATTCAGTCAGGGCTCATCTTTGGCTACGCCGGCCTCGTGGATACCCTTGTTCAGCGGATGGAAGGTGAAATGGGGCGCACATCATATGTGATCGCCACCGGTGGATTAGCATCGGTGATTGCGCCGGAGGCGCGATCAATTCAACATATTGAACCGTTTTTGACCCTTCATGGGCTTGAGCTCCTCTATCGTCGTGCGCGAGGTGCGAGCCTGAAGCACTGGGTTTAGTCCCCCTCAGCACCAACATCATTTTATTTTCTCTTTCTCTGTTGACTTCACTCCCTCTATGGATATCTCCCCGCTTGTACGGGTATCAGCATGAGTGATGATCAAGAGCAGGAAAAAATAAACGCCAATACAATCGAGAACTTAGAGGAAGATTCTCGCGTCACAGATGCAGGCCTCTCGGTTCAGGAACAATTGGCCGGCAAGACGGAAGAATGTAAAGCGCTCAATGACAAGTATCTCCGGTTGGCCGCGGAATTTGAAAACTATAAACGGCTGACTCAACGCGACCAGCGCGAGCAGATTCGATTCGGAAATGAACAGCTTCTCAAAGAGCTGCTGGCGGTTGTCGATAACCTGGAACGGGCGATCAAGGCTGCTCAGACCAACAGAGGCGATTCGGCGCTCGTCCAGGGTGTGGAACTGACACTCAAGCAACTATTCGGCATCCTGGCCAAGTTCGGTGTGCAAGCAATCGAAACATCCGGCCAGGACTTCGACCCAAGCGCACATCAGGCCGTCTCGTACGGGCCGTCGAACGACGTCCCGGCGAATAAAGTATTGGACGAGTTTCAAAAAGGGTATCGGCTGCACGATAGGATACTGCGGGCGGCAATGGTCAGTGTCTCGTCGGGCCCGGCCCGTCCTAACGAATATGACTCAACGACGAACTGACCTGAGTCAGCCGTCGTTGTCGAGAAGGAAGGAGTCCACCAATGGGTAAAGTCATCGGTATCGATCTCGGAACCACCAACTCTTGTGTGGCGATTATGAGCGGCGGAGATCCCGTCGTGATCGCCAACGCCGAAGGGAGCCGGACCACACCTTCCGTCGTTGCCATCACCGATAAAAGTGAACGGCTGGTCGGGCAAATCGCAAAACGGCAAGCGATTACCAACCCCGAGAACACTATTTTCTCCGTCAAGCGCCTGATGGGCCGCAAGTTCAAGAGCCGTGAGGTTCAGGAAGCCCTGAAGCGACTCCCCTATAAAGTAGTTGAGGCCGACAACGGCGATGCACACGTGGAATTGCGCGGCAAACGCTATAGCCCACCGGAAATCTCAGCGATGATCCTGCAGAAAATGCGGCAGACCGCTGAGGACTACCTCGGCGAAAAGGTCACTGAGGCCGTTGTGACTGTCCCCGCCTATTTTGACGATAGCCAACGCCAGGCAACCAAAGATGCCGGCCAGATTGCCGGTCTGAACGTCCTACGTATCATCAATGAACCGACAGCTGCCTCCCTCGCCTACGGCCTTGACAAAAAGAAGGACGAGCGGATTGCCGTGTACGATTTGGGCGGCGGGACCTTCGACGTCTCTGTGCTTGAAATCGGGGAAGGCGTCTTCGAGGTGAAATCCACCAATGGTGATACCTATCTCGGCGGTGATGACTTCGATCAACGCGTAATGGATTGGCTGGTCGATGAGTTCAAAAAAGATCAGGGCATCGATCTGCGGAAAGACCGAATGGCGCTTCAACGTCTAAAAGAGTCGGCGGAACGGGCCAAGATCGAGCTGTCGTCGTCTCAAGAAACGGAGCTCAACCTGCCCTTCATCACCGCCGATGCCAGCGGTCCCAAGCATATGGTCACGAAACTGACGCGAGCCAAGCTCGAACAGCTGGTGGACGACTTGATTCAGCGCACGATCGAGCCATGCCGTAAAGCATTGTCCGATGCTGGCGTCACCGCCAAGGATATCCAAGAAATCGTGCTGGTCGGCGGCATGACCCGCATGCCGAAAGTGATCCAAGTGGTGAAGGACTTCTTCGGGAAGGAACCGCACCGTGGAGTGAATCCCGACGAAGTCGTCGCCATTGGGGCCGGCATCCAAGGCGGAGTCCTCAAAGGAGAGGTGAAGGACGTTCTGCTTCTTGATGTGACTCCATTGTCGTTGGGCATTGAGACGCTGGGGGGCGTATTCACCAAGCTCATCGAGCGTAACACGACCGTTCCGACCAAAAAGAGTCAGGTATTCTCGACGGCAGCCGATAACCAAACGGCCGTCACCATCCGCGTCTTCCAAGGCGAACGGGAAATGGCGAATGACAACAAACTGCTTGGGCAGTTCGACTTGGTCGGCATTCCCCCAGCGCCTCGAGGCATGCCGCAGATTGAAGTGACGTTCGATATCGATGCCAACGGCATCGTGCACGTATCGGCTAAGGATCTGGCCACCCAGAAAGAACAATCCATCAAGATCACGGCTTCCAGCGGTCTCAGCAAGGACGAAGTCGAAAATCTCGTCCGAGACGCGCAGTCGCACACCGAAGACGACAAAAAACGCCGTAAATTGGCCGAAGCCAAGAACCAGGCGGATAGTCTGGTCTATCAAACCGAGAAAAACATCGCGGAATACGGTGACAAAGTCTCCGCTGAGGAAAAGACGAAAATCCAGGATGCCGTCGCTGCCGTCAAGAAAGCGCTCGAGGGCACCGATGCCGAGGCCATCGAATCAGCGACGCAATCCCTCATGACTGCGTCACATAAGTTAGCCGAGGAGATGTATAAGAAAGCCGCCGCATCTCCAGGCTCGCAGTCGGGCGCTTCGTCTCCGGACAGCAGTGCCGGCGAGACCAAGACCGACGAGAAAGTCGTGGACGCAGAATTTGAAGAAGTAGACAAAGACAGGAAATAGCATAGAATAGCGCATCAGAGAACCGAGTTTCCGGCTTGATCGGGAACTCGGTTCCTCAATGCATTTTGAGCACAATGGCATCCGTGTCAAAACGCGATTATTACGAAACGCTCGGTGTTGATCGGAACGTCTCCGACGACGAGCTGAAGAAGGCGTACCGAAAACTGGCCCGCCAGCACCATCCGGATCTCCACGCCGGCGACCATCAGAAAAAGTCCGCCGAAGAAAAATTCAAAGAAATCAATGAAGCCTATGAAATATTGAGCGATCAGGAAAAGCGAAAACGCTACGACATGTTCGGCCATGCCGGGGCACAGCAGGGTGGGCCTGGTTTTGAAGGGTTCGATTTCGGACGCAGCGGATTCGGGGACGTGTTTAACGACATCTTCGAGGATTTTTTCGGCCAAGCACGAGGAGGCGGGGCAACTCGGGCCGAACGTGGAAACGATCTCCAATACAACCTCGAAATCACGTTCGAAGAAGCCGTCTATGGGAAAGAGGCCAAACTCAAGATCCCGCGCTGGGAAATTTGCGTCGACTGCAAAGGGACCGGCGCAAAGTCGGCAGCGGCCATCAAACCCTGCGCCAGCTGCAAAGGCGCAGGCCAACTACGCTTTCAGCAGGGGTTCTTCAGTGTCAGCCGACCCTGTGGTCAATGTGAAGGCACCGGCCACTTTGTCACGGAACCCTGCACGACCTGCCAGGGGCGTCAACGGGTTTACAAAGAGCGCACCATCGCCGTCCATATCCCACCCGGCATAGAGACCGGTATGAGACTTCGTCTCTCCAATGAAGGAGAGCATGGTCCCAACGGTGGGCCTCCCGGCGACCTCTACGTGGCCGTGACTGTTAAACCCCATCAAATTTTTCATCGCAAGGGTCTCGATATCGCCTGTGATGTGCCGATCAACCTTGTCACAGCCGTTCTCGGTGGAAAAGTGGAAGTCCCGACCCTCAAGGGAGAAACCATCATTAAAGTGCCGCCCGGCACACAACATGACAAGGTCCTTCGGATTAAAGGGCTGGGGATTCCGAGCCTGAAGGGAGGCGCGACCGGCGACCAGGTCTATACGATCAAGGTCAAAATTCCCACCAAATTGACGCCCAGACAAAAAGAACTGCTGATGGAGTACGCGAAAGAAAGCGGCATGACCATGGAAGCCAACGACGAGGGCTTCTTCGATAAGATGAAGACCTTCTTCGAGTAATCTGCCCCTCCTCATCCGGATTACAACCCACAGAGTTTCCGCATGCCCGTGTTTTTCGTTCCCGCTGAGTGCATTAGCCAGCAAGCGATATCGGCCACCGGCGAGGTGCTCGTGCATCTCCGAGACAGCTTGCGCATCCGAGTCGGCGAGATCGTCCTCTTCGGCGATGGAGTGAGCCACCACTATCGTACTGAAATCACGGCGGTCACCAAGCAGCATTTGACGGGACGAATCATCGAGACCATCACCCAGCCGGCCACGATGGCCCCTTTTCTGATACTTGGACAGGCGTTACTTAAAGGCGAGAAAATGGACTGGGTGATTCAGAAAGCTACCGAGCTGGGCATGGATGAACTCGTGCCGATGGAAAGCCGGCATAGTGTCGTACAACTCAAAGCAGACCGTGCGGACCATCAGCTTGCCCGATGGCAACGCATCGCCTTAGAAGCAGCCCAGCAGTCCGAACAGTGGCGCGTGCCCACGATCTCCCCGGCACGATCCCTCGCGGCACTTTTGACCGGCCGAGCCACCGGCACCATCACGCTCATGCTTGTCGAGCGACGGGAAGGCAAGCCTTTACAAACCGTCGAGCTACCGCAAGACGTGACCGGCTCCCTGCTGGTCTTGATCGGACCGGAGGGAGGCTGGAGCAAAGAAGAAGTCCAACTAGCCGAGCAGGCGAAAGTCGTACCCATTACCCTTGGTCGGCAAATCTTGAGAGCAGAAACGGCCGCCATTGCCGCAATCAGCATCGTCCAAGCGCGCCTCGGCAAGTTGGGATGAGCCAGGCCGGCACCATAGGAACGACCGCTCGCGCGGCGAACAGCTCTCGACCATGAGGTAATTTAGATTCGTTCGACCAGTATTTCTTCCACATCATGACATGGCGAACTCTACAACAGTGCTGGGCTGGATCCCTTGCCATGCGCAGCGCCGACATGTTTACCATCATTCGGTAGACCTTGCCACGTCTATCAAGGCCACTTCAGATCATTCCTCGTTCAGACGGGTGAATACTTCCTGACAGTTGCCCAAGTAAATCCCACGAACAGATTCCCGCTCCTTCGCTTCCCTTAGCCTTGACATTGGACGGCAGATTTGCGGATGATTACACGCCACTCAGTCTTAGGAAGGTACCACCAAGGTGCAAGGAGGCCGGGTATGCATAAGCTCCTGATTGTTCAGCCAAGCCACTATCGAGACAAGTCGGATTTCTCCATCTATAAGACTAAGAACCGAACCCTCGCAGGCCTCACCCTCCCTTATCTCGCGGCGCTGACACCCCGCGATTGGCGCGTTGAATTGGTCGACGAACAGGTGATGGACATTGACTTTGATGCCTCGGTAGACGTGGTTGCCATTACCGCATGGACGATCAATTCCTTCCGTGCCTACGATATCGCGCGTAAGTTCAGAGACAGGGGTATTCCTGTGATAATGGGAGGTCCCCACACCTTTTTCCATAGCGAGGAAGCTGCCGAACACTGTGATGCCGTCGGAATCGGAGAGGGTGAAGATATTTGGCCGATGATGTTGCACGATGCAGCGGTAGGAAGACTCAAAAAGTTCTATCGTGCGAGTGCCCCACACGACCTCAAAGGGTTACCCCTGCCTCGATATGAGTTGATGAACGGCAAGGGACCTCGATGGATACAGACCTATTCAGTCCAATCTTCCAGAGGATGTCCTTTCAAGTGCGAGTTCTGCTCAGAACGGTTTTATGTGGGCACGCGCTATCGGTTTCGCCCGGTTCAGGAGATCGTCGAGGAGATCAGACACATCAAAGCCAAGAACGTCTTTTTCGCCGATAGTATGTTCGCCGGGAAAAAAGACCATTCGATGGAGCTCATGGAAGCGTTGATTCCCCTGAAGATACGCTGGTCAACCCTGTGGACCGCATACCTATGCAGGGATCAGGAATTCATGGATCTCGCCAAGAAGAGCGGGTTGCTTCATGTGAATATGGGCATGGAAAGTATCAGCCGTGAGGTACTGGCCGCCATGAACAAGAAGTTCAATAAGGTGGACCAATATGAGGAGATCATCTCCAACCTGCGTAAGAGAGGCATCAGCTACTCCATGAATTTTGTGTTCGGCTACGACGAGGAGAGCCCCGAAGCCTTCGACGCAACGCTCGCGTTCCTTGAACATCACAAAGTCCCGGTGGCGTATTTTTACACCCTCCGTCCACACAAAGGGACACCTCTCTATGACCGGTTCAGAGCCGATCATCGCCTCATTGACGAAACGCAACTGAATCGATGGCCCGGCAACTCCTGTGAAATCAAACCGAAGAACTGTTCAGCATCGGAACTCGATGACCGCATCAGGACGATGTACGGTCGTTTTTTCTCTCCACTGTCTATGCTGAGAAGACTTCCTCTTCCTGTGACCAAGGCCCATATGACATCGTGGTTTCTCAACATTGCCCAACGAAGAATGTCTCGGTGGGATCGATCCATCATGAACCACGACTGGACCTAGCTCACCATGCGTAATTCCTCCGACAACAAATGAACAGAACAATGGCCGGGCTGGGCTAGCCTGGGTGTGACGAACACCTCACGCGGGGGCAGGATAACTCCCACGAAGGTAACGAGTCGACCATCAGCTCTACCAATGACAGCGCATCGCCTTAGAAACCGCCGCTATCGCCACCGTCAGCATCTTCCAATCATGCCTCGGCATGCTGGGATGACCGAACCTGATACTACCGGAAGGACGGCTATTCCTTTCGCCTTGTCATGGCTACCAGAGTTGGCCGTTAAGGGAAATCTAGAATGGGGAATACACGAAAGCAAGACCAGGCCCAACTGCGGAAGTTGGGTTAGTCTTCCCGTTTGATCAGGCTATATAAGTATGTCATGAACGATGCACAGGTTGGAAAGATCAAGCGACACGCTGGAGTAATCGCAGAGACCCTCCGGGGTGATATCCGCCAAATCACTGAGGACCATTCAGGCATTCGACATGGATTGTAGGAGAACCAGGATGAATTCAAGGAAATGTACGTCCTCATGCGGCTTTTTTGTTCAAAACTCGACCAACGAATCTGCCCACTCGAAACAGACATCTCCACGCTCAAAGCCAGGATGGATCGTCTCGAGACCCACCACGCCTAACTTTTGTCGGCTATCCCCATACGAGATACAGCATGACAAGGTCTAACAAGTTGCGGAAAAACCCTCCGTTCATCCTTCAGGATCTGCATGACGAACGGAGTGGTCATTGAATATGCTGAGGTTTTCCGTTCGTGCTTAGCTCATCGACTGACTCAGGACATACCTGTCGAAGCACACCCATCGAATTTTCCGCAGCCTGTTAGAGATCGCGGGTAGGGATTCACAGATGAAAATAGCAGTAGTCTCTCGAAGCGTCGCTCAAATACCCGGCGGGGCGATATCTCCATACTGTCGCAAGCGCGTGGCAAGCCAGGAGCCTGAGATTCACCTGCAAGAGCTCGCCGGAGACATCCGCTGGAACATCCATCCGCGCCAGGCCGCTCCATGCATCTTGTTCATTCCAGACGAAGAGACTCTGTACGGTGACCGTCAATTGTTCCGTATCCTTATTCTGCGATGAGTATACGAGCACGACCTGTTCCGCTTTCAACGACCTGGCTTGGGACAACGCGGCATTTCGTTCACAACCGTCACATGATTCCACCTCTTGCCGAGGGGATGCCGTATCCAGAACGATCAACTTATGGCCCTGCAACCATGTCTGCACCGCCTTACGCAGGGCAGGATCCTCCGCCCACACGAACAGGCTCGTGCCTTCTCCAGGAATAGCTCGGAAGGAGCCGCCGGTATAGATGTGATTGAGGTCCCCGACGCAGCCCGACGAGAGGAGCCCGACAATCAGCAACAGATTCCATCGCACCCGCACGAGCCTATTCGATGCGAAGGTTCGGAGAGCCGTCAGGTACAGGAATAACTGGTACATGGTGTTGCAACCAAGTCCGACCACCTAAATGAGAAGAAGAACAAGACCGTGTATTGATTATAGAAGGCCGATCCCTCATACCATGCGGTCGATCGAACCAGTTCACCAGTCCGGACATCATAGACATCTATCGTGAAACGGGCGTAGGCCTGTTGCCGCTGTTCCTCAAATATGGTTATCTGCGGTAACGCAAAGGGGATGAGGACGCTCTGAACCGGCGGCATACCGAAAAAAAACTTTCCCTGTTCCGTCCCCAGCGCTTCTACGACGACGCGAAAGAGGTACCGGGTTTCCTCACCACGTATCCGCAAGGGGAAGCCCAACTCCCCCAGGCGAGCCTCAATCTTGCCCTGCATGACAGGCAGATCGGAGGCCTCATGGCGAACGACCTGCGGCTCCGGTGGAGTGATGGGGCTGATGATTTGAGGTGTGGCAAACGACGCCTGTAGGAGCGACCGATCATGGGGGAAGCCGGCTATCTCTACGACCACCGGCTGTCCCGAAGGTACCGGACTAGAGAGATGCTTCACACTCCTTGTGATGGCCTGACTCAGAAGCAACTGCTCTATCGCAGTCCTGGATGTGCGGGTCGGCTCACGGGGCCCCACACAACTGGATAGAAGCGAGGAGGAGACGACGACCACAAGGAGGATGGATTTTCTGAATCTTGGCACGATCAAGCAACCCGCACCCTGCTCTGTGATGAAGTGCTCGCTTGAACGGGTCGATCGCAGCTCATGAAAGGAATCTACTGAAGGCTGACATTCTTTTCAAGCGGGACCACTGACGGGATACATCTCATGGCTCGGATGACAGGCCCTATTCGAAACAGAAGTGAAGTCGGAAATAGAAGTGGGGTTGGACCTTGCACTGTGCATGATGCAGCCGAATAGATCCGACCTCCCGGCAACCGTCCAGATCGCTGGCCTCCACCTGATGCTCAGTTTCCATCTCGTCGTTGTACCCGGCACGACAGATGCGTTCGGTCCGTCCTGCTAGGTGTTTTACGAGGTGTGCTCGAGGGAGAAGATTTGTTTCACTACAGGGGGTTACGGGCAAGACATCGGCCTGTGGCGTTGCAGCGAGGCGGTCATGTTCGTCACCGCCTCATTCGCCCAGGCCGGTGTACTGGATGGGAGGGCAACCCTTCCCAATCGATAGGCCAGCGCAGTGGTTGCCCGCTCAGTGGACCTCAGAACAGGCTGGATGCTGACGTTGGAAGCCTGAACGAAGCACGCTCATGGATCATGCGCGGATCGACTTTGTGTTGCATCCCGTGCAGCCCTTTCGACTTGATCTCACCGTCTGGGCATTGCGGCGGCGTCCGAACAATGCCATGGATCGCTGGGAGGAAGGGATCTACAAGCGGACGATTGTCGTGGGTGCAGCGCCGGTTCAGGTGGCTGTCACACAGCAGAACAGCACACTGACCGCCACCGCCACCGGAACTCAATTGCCGTCTACGACGCAGGTAGACGTGACGGCTGCATTGGACCGGTTGCTAGGCCTGGGGGTAGATCTTCGCGAATTCTATCGGTTGGCGTCGCAAGAAACAAAGCTGCATCAGTTGGCTCGACGTTTTCTTGGAATGAAGCCGCCTCGTTTTCATAGTGTGTTCGAAGCATTGGTCAACGCAATCGCGTGCCAGCAACTCAGCTTGACCGTCGGGATCGCCTTGTTGAATCGTTTAACGGAGCGCTGCGGGTTAGGAAGCCGCAGCGAAGGCCGCGCGTTTCCACGTCCAGACGATCTGGGCGAGGTCGATGCCCAAGCGCTGAGAGCATTGGGATATAGCCGAAGCAAGGGACAGGCCGTCATCGATGCAGCCCGAGCGATGAGGGAAGGCAAACTCGACCCCGATGGGTTCGCGACCATGGATGACAATGAGACGGTAAATCAGTTGATGGAGTTGCGAGGAGTGGGCCGTTGGACCGCTGAATACACGTTGCTGCGCGGCCTCGGTCGGATTCATCAGTTTCCTGGCGATGATGTCGGGGCACAGAAGAGTCTCCATCGATGGTTGCGGCTGAAACGACCACCGGACTATGACCATGTCCGTAAGGTCCTGCGGAAGTGGCATCCCTACGGCGGATTGATTTACTTTCACTTGTTGCTGGACGGGCTCGACCAAAGGGGATGGGTGGTATGAGTCTGCACCAGGAACACCTAAGGAACCGATCGAGAGAAAAAGTACCTGGATGCGAGGAGAGAAAAAAGCGATCGCCGCACGATCCGGCAGCTTAGAGAATGTCCAGGAATCGGCTTGGGCTGTCTTGTAGTCACTGAAGGGTTGAGATCACCGTCACGATTAAACAGGAGCGCACGAGCATGCTGGTGACGCCCGAACGCAATCGTCGGAATCGAAGGGACGCCTTCGTCGTCACGATCCTCATGGCAGTGACTTCGGGGATAGGGGGGTGGTTTTTCCCTCCCGCACTGATTGTTCTGGGGTTGTGTCCGTTTGTGTTCTGGCGGCTACGACGACAGTGTCTTCGGCGGTTGGCAGTGATCACACGACCGTTCCCTGAGCACTGGGAGCGAATTCTTCGTTCTCACGTCGCGTTCTTTCGTGCGCTGGACGACTCGGAGAAGGAGCGATTCAGACAATTGATGAAGGTCTTTCTCGATGAAGTTCGGATCACGGGAATCCAAACAGACGTCGATGACACGATTCGGGTCCTCGTCGCTGCCAGTGCCGTGATTCCCATCTTCGGGTTCCATGATTGGGAATACCATCGCCTGAGTGAGGTGCTGATCTACCCAACCTCGTTCGACGACGCGTTTCAAATGAATGGACAACCGAATGAGAACATCGTTGGGATGGCCGGTCTGGAACATCTAAGCGGCATGGTGATTCTTTCCAAACCGGCTCTCCTGGCGGGATTCGAAAATCAATCAAGCAAGGACAATGTGGGTGTTCATGAGTTTGCACACGTTGTCGAGAAGGAAGAGACCGACTACGGTCTCCCGCAAGAGGTTCCCTGGGAGGTGGTCAAACATTGGATTCAATACGTGGCGCGAGAACTGGCCCGTCCTCCGAAGAATCGTTCCCACATCAACCCATATGCCTACACGAACGAACATGAATTCTTCGCGGTGCTCGCCGCGTATTTCTTCAAGTCTCCCGATGTCTTATTGAAACAAGATCCCGCCTTGTACCGCATGCTTCAGGACATGTTCCACCAGAACACGAACGATCTTCTCAGGCTGGTGCCTAAGCCCCGCCGGAGATACGGTCGGAACGCTCCCTGCCCGTGCGGCAGTGGCAAGAAATATAAGATGTGTTGTCTGTTGAACGGAGAGCGGACACCGGACTTCGGAGTCGTCGTATGAAGAACATCAGCCGGAGGTCATGAACGTCATCTGGGTTGCCGTCGAGCGCCGAGATGCGGGCTGATTCGATACAAGCGCATGAAGGTTGCGCACGAGACGAGATGTCGCAGAGCTGTCTCTTAACGAGAAAGTGAGGTGTAGCATGTCGCGAAAGCAGGTTAAGACGAGACCAACAGCTTCTGGTCGTACCGCAGAACGAGAGGAGGACCCGCTTGCTTACGAAATGTGGCTGACTGATGAAGCTGAACATGGACCGGTGGAAGAGCGAGGGGCCGCAGAAGACCTCTTACTTTCAGAACTTCAACGTCGAGGACCTAGGAAGCGGTCCGGAAACAACGCATCTAGAAGAAAAAGATCGACGTAACCGCTTGTCCTATTCGGACGGTGTAGAGGCAAACCAATCGCGGCTGAGGCCATGGGAAGATGAATCTCAGGAAGTTCCAACACCGAACGAGATGTCGTCCCAGCCTCTACAAGAGTCCTTGTTCTCGTGAGGACAAATTGACGCGAAGTTTTGTGACATCTGAGTCGAATACTCAAGGATATCGGCTCAGCCTAACGTCGTGTAGGGTCACGGAACGGCACGATTCCACAGTTCGCTGAGGCAAGGCCCCTTGACTGAGAGCGGTCTTTTGTAACGGAGACAATCTAACTCAGAGGCTCCGAGTCTGGAGCCACTCTGCCGCACAAGGCCATCGCTCGGGATGAGGAGGGACGTCATCATGAATCCACCGCCGACCGACCTTTTGCATGAAGGCAGTACGCCACTCGCGCTGGCCATCCTCAACGAGGAGGACCGGTTCAGTTTGGGAATCGGCGTCATCGATCGAGTTCCGGGGCTCCAAGAGTCCGGAGCTCACGTCAAGAACTGGCTCCAGGATCAAATCCTGGAGCACCTCGCCTATGCTCATGAGCACGGCATCGATCCGCCGGAGGTCCGAAACTGGAAATGGCCGTAGACATAAAGAAGCGCCGCGAGTACGCGGATTCTTTTTTCACCGAAAAGGAATGGACTTATGACTGTCACAACACCAGAACAGACGACGCTGGACATCCTGCAGGACAAGGCAACGCGCTTGCGGATCGACAGCGTCCGATCGACGACCGCGGCCGGCAGTGGACATCCGACGAGTTGCGCCTCCGCTGCGGAGATCATGTCCGTGCTGTTTTATTCCGTGCTACGGTATGATCCTCACGATCCGCACAATCGCGAGAGCGATGTCTTCGTACTCTCGAAGGGTCACGCCGCGCCGATCCTCTATGCGGCTTGGGCGGAAGCCGGAGCCTTTCCGCGCGAGAAGCTGCTGACTTTGCGCCAAATCGATTCCGATCTAGAGGGCCACCCCACTCCCCGACTGCCGTTTGTCGATGTCGCAACCGGTTCGCTTGGCCAGGGCCTATCGGTCGCTCTGGGGATCGCCCTCCATGCAAAACGATTCGGGTCGTCCGATCAACGGATGTATGTGTTGATGGGCGACGGCGAATCGGCTGAGGGCTCGGTCTGGGAAGCAGCGCAGTGGGCCGCCATCCACGGCCTGAGCAATCTCTGCGCGACCATCGATATCAATCGTCTGGGCCAGAGTCAGCCGACCATGTTGCAGCGCCATCTGGATACCTACAAGGCCCGGTGGGAGGCCTTCGGCTGGCAGGCGTTGTCCGTAGATGGCCACAGTATTCCTCATCTGCAGGCGGCTTACGAAACCGCTCGCCTGACCACCGATCGTCCGACGATCGTGTTGGCGGGGACGATCAAGGGCAAAGGATTTGTAGACATCGAGGATCGTGAACATTGGCATGGGAAGGCTCTGGATCACGACACCGCAGCAAAGGTCATCGTCGATCTGAAACAACAGCTCACGGGCGCCGGCGCAGAATGGACACCGCATCTGCCTCCAGTTCGGCCCGTCTCCACAACCATCATGAGGAACAGTCGCGCCGAGTCGGTGGAGAAGCCTCCGTACATCATCGGAGGTGAAGCAGTTGCCACGAGAAAGGGCTTTGCCGACAGTTTGGCCGCGCTGGCGCGCACCGATCCTCGAATTGTGGTGCTCGACGGTGACGTCAAGAACTCCACCTACACCGAAGAGTTCGAGAAGGTTGCGCCGGATCGTTTCTTTCAGGGATACATCGCAGAACAGAACATCGTCGGCGTCGCCATGGGATTGGCGTCACGGGGCAAGGTGCCCGTCGCGGCCCTCTTTGCCTGTTTCGTGACGCGCGCCTACGATTTCGTGCGCCTGGCCGCCATCAGCAAGCTCAATATCAAGCTGGTCGGCACACACGCAGGCCTGTCCATCGGAGAGGACGGGCCCACCCAGATGGGGCTCGAAGATCTCGCCATGACGTGCGCGGAGCCGACCTTCACGGTGCTCTATCCTGCCGATGCCACGAGCGCCTGGAAGGCTACCGCGCTGATCGCGGAACACTCCGGTCCCTGCTATCTCAGGACCGGGCGACCGAACTCGCCGATTCTCTACGGGCCGGACGAACGGTTTGCGATCGGTCGATGCAAAGTGCTCCGAAAGAGCGACCAGGACAAGGCGCTCGTCATTGGCGGCGGGATCACGGTCTTTGAAGCGTTGGCTGCGTACGACCTACTTCAACAGGAGGGCATTTCCATCCGCGTCATCGATCTGTTCAGCGTGCGACCGATCGATCGCGACGAGTTGATCGCCTCCGCTCGCGCCACGGGAGGGATTATCATCACAGTCGAAGATCACTATGAGCATGGAGGACTCGGTGACGCCGTGTTTTCGGCCCTCGCGGAAGAACGCATCCAGGCATATAAGCTGGCCGTGCGTGACATCCCGCACAGCGGAAAACCCAAGGAGCTGATCGAGAAGTTCGGCATTTCTGCCGGACGCATCGTGGCCACGGTCAAGTCCGCCTTACGGTCGCCCGCATACAGGTGTGCGCCCGATGAGGTCGCAGGAAAGGAAGAATGACATGATTACACTGAAACGCGTCTATGACCCGATGACTTCCGCCGATGGGGTGCGCTTTCTCGTGGAGCGGCTGTGGCCTCGCGGCGTGAAAAAAACCGCCCTGCACATCGACGCCTGGCTGAAGGATGTGGCGCCAAGCGGCGCGCTCCGTCGCTGGTTTGGTCATGATCCAAAAAAATGGAGTGAATTCCAGCGACGATACCACGACGAGCTGCGTGCGAATGCGGATGCATTAGAACCCATTCTGAAGGCCGCTCGGCAGGGTCGAGTCACCCTCGTGTACAGCTCCCACGACACGGAACATAACAATGCCGTGGCATTGAAAGAGTACCTGGATGCGAGGGGCGGGAAGAAGCAGACGTCGCATGAGCCGGCAGCGTGAAGAACGTCCAGTCATCGGCTTCGGCGACGTTGTCGACAACCCTACGCTCGCGAAGGAACTGGTCACAATATTTCCAGCAGGACGATTCCGAGGCGTCGAGCGTCGTCGCCTCTGGGGGAAGCGGCGGAACTCGAACGCAAGGAGGCATGAGCATGAAGAGCAATCGTTTGAAGAAATTAGAATCGTTCGGTCAGTCCATCTGGTTGGACTACATCAGGCGCGATCTGATCGCCGGTGGACAGCTTCGGCGTCTGATTGAAGAGGATGGTCTTCGGGGAATGACCTCGAATCCCTCCATCTTTGAGAAGGCGATTGTAGAGAGCCATGAGTACAACGAGGATATTCGGGCCATGGCTCTTGAGGGGAAAGAAGTGATCGCCATCTACGAAGCCTTCAGCCTGCACGACGTCCAGCGCGCAGCGGACGAATTCCGCCCGGTGTACGACAAGACCGATGGCCGCGATGGATACGTCAGCTTGGAAGTGAATCCTCATTTAGCACACGACACCAGAGGCACAATCGACGAAGGTCGTCGATTATGGAGAATGCTGGATCGACCCAATGTTTTCATCAAGGTCCCAGCCACAACCGCAGGCCTGTCCGCCATTCAGGATCTCATCAGCGAAGGCATCAACGTCAACGTGACCCTGCTCTTCGGGTTGCCACGGTATCGACAGGTGGCGGATGCGTACCTCGCCGGCCTCGCCGCTCGTCTCGCCCGAGGGAAGCCTGTGAACCATGTGGTCTCAGTGGCCAGCTTCTTTGTGAGCCGTATCGACAGTCTGGTGGATCCGCTCTTGACAAAAATGATCACGCAAGGCGGCGAAAAGGCGGATCTCGCGAAGACGCTGCGTGGACAAGTGGCCATCGCCAGCGCAAAAGTCGCCTATCAGATCTACCAGGAGATCTTCGACAGCGATCGCTTTAAGACATTAGCAGACCAGGGGGCTCGCGTCCAGCGCCTGCTCTGGGCCAGCACCAGCACCAAGAATCCAGACGACAGCGACGTGAAATACGTTGAGGCCCTCATCGGGCCGGACACAGTCAACACCGTACCGCTCAACACTCTCGATGCATACCGCGATCACGGCGATCCGAAAGTTCGCCTCACCCAAGGTGTCGAAGAAGCACGATCGTTCTTGGAGCGATTGGCAGAAGTGGGCATCAGCCTCGATCAGGTGACGCAACAACTGGAAGACGACGGTGTCGCAAAATTCAACAAATCTTTCGACCAATTGATAGAGACCTTGGCGCATGCGCGCGCAGCCTCGAAACGATAGCATGCCGACCCTCAGAACAGGCAAGGACATCGAGAGGAACAGATCATGGCGAAACATTCCCAAGTTAAAACGGAATTGAAGGGGGTCCACCTCTGCTGTCAGGGCTGTGTCGATGCAGCTGACGACGCGCTCATGAGCGTGGCAGGGGTCACATCTCATTGCGATATGGAGAAGGGGACCGTGGCCCTCACGGCCGGTAATGATGTCGCGGCCCAGAAGGCTCTCGACGCTCTGGCCGCCGCAGGTTTCTATGGTCGCCCAGGCAATCAGAAGCTGGAGATGAAGCCCTTGAGCGAGATTCCCACAGGCAAGGTCAACAGCTTGAAGGTCTCAGGCATCCATAACTGCTGCGAACCCTGTTGTGAGGCCATCAAGGAGGCAATCGCGACCGTAAGCGGCGTAACCGGCGATACAGCCGAACCTGAAGCAACGACGTTTGAGGTCATCGGCAACTTCGATGCCGCCGTCCTCGTTAAGGCGCTTAACGCTGCCGGGTTCAGTGCGCGGGTCGAGTAGTACTCGTCATGGGTGGTCATTGCCGGTGCGATCAGCCGCATAGACATGTCCGAAGGAAAAGGAGTGAAGCGGGATATGGCGACGATTGCGATTAACGGATTAGGCCGAATCGGGCGCGCAGCCTTCAAGATTATTCTCGAGACACCGGAGCTGGAGCTTCGAGCGGTCAATGACCTCAATGCTGCCGACGATCTTGCGTATTTGTTGAACTACGACACGGTCTACGGACGCTACCATGAGAAGGTCGTTCCGGTGTCCGATGGCCTGAGGGTCAAGGAGAAGACCTATCCTGTGTTCAGAGAACATGACCCGGCCAAATTGCCTTGGAAGAACCTGGAGATCGATATCGTGCTGGAATGCACGGGGGTGTTTAACCGGTCAGTAGATTTGGAACGTCACCTGACGGCGGGGGCCAAGACTGTCATTCTCTCGGCACCCAGTAAAGACCCGGAAATTGCCACCATGGTCCATCGAGTAAACACGGCGAACGGACCGACTACAGGCATTATCTCCTGTGCCAGTTGCACCACGAACTGTATTACCCCCGTGGTCGAGATCATGGGAAGAAGAATCGGAGTCGAGAAGGCCATCATGACAACGGTGCATGCCTACACCGCCACCCAGGCGACTGTCGATCGCCCGAATAAGAAACGACGGCGAGGCCGTGCTGCCGCCGCTAATCTGATTCCTTCTTCGACCGGCGCCGCCGTTGCGACGGCCAAAGCCCTACCGCAGTATGCGGGGAAGTTCGCCGGCCTTGCCGTTCGCGTTCCGTTGGCGATCGGTTCACTCGCGGATCTCGTGTTCCTCACGCGCCGAGGTACGACAGTTGATGAAGTCAACAGGATCTTTAGAGAAGAAGCCGGCAGTGACCGGTACCGAGACGTGCTCGGCGTGACGGACGAATCGCTCGTCTCCTCGGACATCATTCAGGACCCGCGCGCCTCGATCGTGGATCTGGAACTGACTCAGGTAGTTGACGAGAACCTTGTCAAAGTGATGAGCTGGTATGATAACGAGTGGGGATATACGTCTCAGATGATTAGGGAAGCCGTCAGAATCGCCGGCGCGTCAAAAGCTGCCGCCGCACGTTAAGACTCAGCGCCCCGGAAGGACCCAAGTCTCGGTATCGAATGCCTATCCAAGAGGCGAGACATGACGCCGATGGCATCTACGCATTGGGCTTGGTCCTCTCGCATGCCGACCTCGCCAGAAAATATCACGGCGCAGTCTCGATGAGGTGCCCTAAGCCGAGGGTGTCCAGCGATAGCCGTTCTCTCCGTGAAGTCGCATTTCCTGGGCAACCTCTTCTGTCAGTAAACGGTCAATTTTCGCTGGAGTAAACGTCCGATCTGCTAAGGTAGGCCATCCGATAATCAACTTAAAGAGCTTCTTCTCGTTATTTACAGTAAAGGTATGGGTCAGCGGTCTGTCGGCGTGATAGGCAACAGCAAAATTCTCGAATTCTTTCGTCAGATAGTTTGTGATCGCCTCGACATTTCTATCGATCCATGGCGCATCGTTATTAGCCACGTCTGCCATCGCAGCACCTCCCTTCGTAAATCTTACAACAGTTCCGGTAGGTTCGAGCGTGCGAGAGTTGCTTCTCGTCGAGTCTCCGGACCGTCTTCATCCACGCTCGAACCGGCTTATATATTTACACCCAAAGTTTATGCCACCTACAGACACGGTCTGTACTTGCCGTTGTCATTCCGCCTGTGGCGGTCAAATTGTAGTGACCAAGGCGTCACAGCAGGAACGATGCCTGAGGCCACCGGTGCAAGTCCAACGAGCTGATGCATTTTCACCTGACGGTTCAGAGATTGAAATGAATCGTTTCGCACAGTCCGCACAGTTCGAAGTGATCGCCATCTCATCAGCTCCGGTTACTCACGACAAGATTCTCTTGTGATTTCAACATATGCTCAGTCTAGCAAGGGTTGTGCACAAAGCGATCCCAGTCCGAAACTCACGTACACTCAGCCTTTCCTGTTCTGTCTTGATGGAGGAAAGATTCCGTGGATCGATAAGATTGCACCGGAGATCTTGGTTCAAAAACACATGGGCAAGACATCCAACATCGAGCCGTACGTCAAGCAGCTGGAAGTTGCCGCTGAAACAGCCGCCAAGGAACAGTATGCCGGGAAGCGCAAGGAGATGAACCCTGTCCTGGAGCTGCTGGAAACAAAAGAAGATGAGGTCAGCGCCGAGACTGCGCATCGCATTTTTGCCATCGTCGTCAAAATAGCTCCCTAGACCCTACTTAGATCTACTCAAACGTGAATGGCATGAAATGGGAGAGGCTGTTTTTGATTCTGCTCTAGGGACCGTGTACGATTCCGACGTCCTGACGGTCGCTCCGACGATTGGTTGAGAGACGGAGAGGTACATGTCAAAAAATATCATCGTCTGCACCGACGGCACCTGGGACCATCCGGACTCAAAGACTCCAAACGTCGGCACGTCACCGGATGAGACGAATGTCTTCAAGTTCTTCGCCCTTCTGCCGGGCGAAGCGCAGATCCGTCAGGACGGTGTGCGCGTCAAATCGATTCAAGGACAAACCGCCTTTTACGACGACGGCGTCGGGGCCGATGGAATATGGGCGGTGCGGATCGCCGAAGGGGCAACGGGAGCCGGTTTGGAGCTCAAGCTGCAAGCCGGGTATCGATTCATAAGCGAACAGTATGAGGATGGCGATCGGATCTCCTTGTTGGGGTTCAGCAGAGGTGCTTACACCGCCCGCAGCATCGGAGGAATGTTGACGAGATGCGGCGTGCCGGCAAGGAAGCTACTGGACGATATCTTCGCGAGCCATGCCTTCGACGTCTACCGCCGCCACGACAACGCCGTGACGGCTCAATTCCGCAAAGATTATCAAAGCCGGGACGTGTCGATCGAAGTCATCGGTGTGTGGGACACGGTGGGAGCACTCGGTATTCCGCTCGCACTCTTCAGCGGCCTTGACCACCTGCTGTTCAGTTTTCATGACACCTTGCTGCACCCGAATGTCCGCTTCGGCTACCATGCTGTTGCCATCGATGAGAAGCGGGAAAGCTTTCCGCCCACCCTGTGGGACCCGCGCGAAGGTGTGGAGCAGGTGTGGTTTGCCGGAGTCCATTGCGACATCGGCGGCGGATATAAGGAAACGGGCCTGTCCGACGTGACGTTCGGTTGGATGCTGAACCGAGTGCAACCCCATGGACTGCTGTTCAAGGACGGTACGTTCACCAAGGATGGAACCGCCACGATCACCGGCGATCCCCTCATGGTGCCGATGCATGATTCCTACAAACCGCCCTTCATCACGCTCCACCCCTCCGTGCGTGTGATTCCTCCATCCGCCCCATTGCATGTCAGCGTGCAAAAACGGCTGGAGAAGGCGAAACCGGAGTACCGACCGACAAACCTGCCACCGGAACCGCGCACATACGTCGAGTGATGGCGCCTCGCCGATCGGCGCTCGTGGAAAAACGAGGGGAACCCCCATCTCGAAGGCATCGGTTAAGTACGGCTACATTTTCTTTCACATTCCTGCTCATCAGAAGGGCGGCCTGTGAGCATCCCTCTCCACATGAACTCACTTGAATATGCATTTCGTTGCCCTGCTCCCAAGTTGAAGCGGCCTCGTCCTTCTTAATAGGACAGCTTCGTGTCTCTTAACTACGACTTCCAAATCAGATTCATCTGGGTATCGATCTGCAGATCTGTCGGCTTATATATATAATGAGGACAGCGTGAGGGTCGATAGATTCGGTAATGATCCATCTATCGGCAAGAATCTTCCATTCAAGACGATTGTAGTCTGTCACGTTCCCATTCCGTCTACTTCATACATCAGAAACATCAGACCTGCGGCATATTCCTGAAAGAGTACCTATGAGTCATTTTCTCGATCGGCTCCTGTTCTTCCGGGAAAACCTCGACAGGTTTTCAGGAAAACACGGAGTCGTCAGACGAGAAGATCGCACTTGGGAAAATGCCTATCGCGATCGCTGGAATCATGACAAGGTGGTGCGTTCCACACATGGAGTCAACTGTACCGGCTCATGTAGCTGGAAAATCTATGTGAAGAACGGATTGATCACCTGGGAAACCCAACAGACTGACTATCCTCGAACGCGCCCCGACCTACCGAATCATGAACCCCGCGGATGTCCCAGGGGAGCGAGCTATTCCTGGTATGTCTACAGTGCGCAACGTATCAAATACCCGTTGGTGCGGGCACGGTTGATGTCCTTGTGGCGAGAAGCTCGAAAGACGTTGGAACCGGTCGAAGCCTGGTCATCGATCGTCGAGGACGCCCACAAACGTGAGCGCTACACCTCGGTGCGAGGACAGGGAGGCTTCGTGCGCGCGACGTGGGACGAAGTCACGGAACTGATCGCGGCGGCCAATGTCTATACGATCCAACGATACGGTCCGGACCGCATCGCCGGATTTTCTCCCATCCCGGCGATGTCGATGGTGAGTTTTGCGGCAGGCAGCCGGTATCTGTCGTTGATCGGAGGCGTCATCCCGTCGTTTTACGATTGGTACGCCGACTTGCCTCCCTCATCGCCCCAGGTCTGGGGCGAGCAGACCGACGTGTGCGAGGCTGCAGATTGGTACAACTCCTCCTACATTGTCGTCTGGGGGTCGAACATTCCGCAGACTCGAACCCCCGATGCGCATTTCTACACAGCTGCCCGCTACAAAGGCGCCAAGACCGTCGCCGTGGCTCCGGACTTTGCGGAATACGTGAAGTTTGCGGACCTCTGGCTGGCGCCTCGTCGAGGTACGGATGCCGCGCTGGCCATGGCGCTCGGCCATGTCATCCTGAAGGAGTTTCATCTGACCGCCCGCAGCCCCTACTTTTTGGATTATTGCCGCCAGTACAGCGACATGCCCATGTTGGTCTTCCTGCGCCCCGCCGACGACGGATATGAGCCGGGCCGCTTTGTCCGGGCATCCGACTTCGACGGTCAACTCGGCGAAACCAACAACCCAGACTGGAAGACGGTGGTCGTTGACGAGACGACCGGCCATCTGTGCGTCCCTCGCGGCAGTATCGGCTTTCGGTGGCGGGAGAAAGGGCGCTGGAATCTCGATCTGGCCGATGCGACGACCGGCCGCAAGATCACGCCCGCATTAAGCGTATTGCCGCAAGCCGAGGAGATCGTGCCGGTCGCCTTTCCCTACTTTGCGGACGATCACCCATCGGTCATGCGCCGCCTGGTCCAGGCCAGACGGATCAGCACCGTCCACGGCGACAGACTCGTGGTCACCGCCTATGACCTCCTGCTGGCCAGTTACGGCCTCGATCGAGGGTTTGGAGACGATCAGGCGGCGCACGACTACGATCAGGACCTGCCCTATACGCCGGCATGGGCCGAAAAACATACGGGTGTCCCTCGTCATCAGATCATTCGTCTCGCCCGTGAGTTCGCAGAGAATGCCGAGAAGACAAGGGGCCGTTCGCTGGTGATCGTCGGAAACGGGATCAACCAGTGGTACCACACCGACATGATCTACCGCGCGATCATCAACGTCCTGGTCATGTGCGGATGTGTCGGTCGATCGGGTGGCGGATGGGCTCATTATGTGGGGCAAGAAAAAGTGCGACCTCTTGCCGGCTGGACGACCGTGGCCTTTGCGCTCGATTGGGTCCGCCCACCGAGACACATGAACGGCACCTCCTTCTTCTACGCCCACACCGATCAGTGGCGGTATGAAAGCCTGCGCCCGGCCGAGACTCTCTCGCCGACGGCCAAAGACGATGCGGATGCGGATGCGGCCCATATCATTGACTGGAACGTGCGGGCCGAACGCAGAGGTTGGCTCCCTTCCGCACCTCAGCTCAATAGAAATCCGCTCGATGTGGTGAGCGAAGCGGAGGCAACCGGAGCACATCCGATCGCCTACACCGTCGAACAGCTCAGAACCGGCAAGCTCGCGATCGCCTCGGAAGATCCCGATCACCCCATGAACTTCATCAGGAACCTGTTCATCTGGCGTTCCAACTTGATCGGCTCCAGCGCGAAGGGCCATGAATACTTTTTGGAGCATCTGCTCGGCGCCGCTCACGGCATCCTAGCTCCCGATCTCAAGGAGCAGGAAGCGCCGCTCCCACGTGAGGTGATCTGGCGTGATGAGGCACCTACGGGAAAACTCGATCTACTCGTGACGCTCGATTTTCGTATGTCCTCGACCTGCCTCTATTCCGACGTCGTGCTGCCCAGCGCGACCTGGTACGAGAAGGACGATCTGAACACATCGGATATGCACCCCTTCATCCACCCGTTGTGCGAAGCGGTCAATCCACTCTGGGAGAGCAAGGCTGATTGGGACATCTTTAAAGAGATCGCTTCGAAGTTCTCCGAACTTGCCGGACCGGTCCTTGGCACGAAGAAAGACCTCGTCCTGACGCCTCTGTTGCACGATACAGCGAGTGAGCTCGGTCAGGCGATGACGGCGGACGACTGGAAGCGCGGCGATTGTGAGGCCATCCCAGGCAAGACCATGCCGACCATGACCCTGGTCACGCGACCCTACGGCGAAACGTACGATCGATTCATCGCGCTTGGGCCCTTGACGCGGGACCTCGGGGCCGGGGCGAAGGGCATCGCATGGGACAGCAAAGAAGAAGTTGAAGCGTTACGCAGGCTCAACGGGGAGACGGACAATCGGGAGCCCTATCCGAAGCTGGAAACGGCACGGCAAGCGGCGCAAACCATCTTGACACTGGCGCCGGAAACGAACGGTCATGTCGCGATCAAGGCCTGGGACGCCCTCTCACAGCGGACCGGCCGATCCCACAAGCATCTGGCCGAAGGGCGGGCTGAGGATCGGATCACTTTCAACGATCTGATTGCGCAACCCAGAAAGGTTATCTCGTCGCCCACTTGGAGCGGCATCGAGTCAGAAAATGTCTCCTACAGCGGAAGCTATACCAATGTCCAGGAACTGATCCCCTGGCGGACACTGACGGGACGCCAACAACTGTACCAGGACCATCCCTGGATGCGCCTCTTCGGTGAGCAGGTCTGCGTCTACAAGCCGCCAGTGGATACCCGATCCGTTGAAGCCCTTCGCCGTCACATGAAAGACGACCGGAACTTCCTCGTCGTCAGTTGGATCACCCCTCATCAGAAGTGGGGCATCCACACGACCTACAGCGAGACGAGTCCGATGCTCACCCTGTCCCGCGGCGGTCCGATCGTCTGGTTGGCAGAGACGGAAGCCAGAGAAGCTGGTATCCGGGACAACGATTGGATTGAGGTCGTCAATGCCAATGGCGCGCTCGTGGCACGGGCGATTCTCAGCCAGCGGATACCGCGCGGAGTGGCGATGATGTACCACGCGCAAGACAAGATCATCAACATGCCTCTGGCTCCGGCCACAGGCCGGCGTGGAGGCATTCACAACAGCCTGACAAGGATCATCATGAAGCCGACTCACATGATCGGTGGGTATGCGCACCTAGCCTATGGCTATAACTACTATGGAACGGTCGGGACCAACCGGGACGAGATGGTCGTGGTACGGAAGCTCGACCATGTCGCATGGGACGCCGATCCCGGTTCGGCCAAGCCTCAACGCTTGAGTGATTGAGGACGTGCATCGATGGAGGCCTTATGAAAGTCCGAGCTCAGGTGGCTATGGTCATGAATCTTGATAAATGCATCGGTTGTCACACCTGCTCCATTACCTGCAAGAACGTGTGGACGTCACGTGAAGGCATGGAATACGTCTGGTTCAACAACGTCGAAACCAAACCGGGCGTCGGCTATCCTCACGAATGGGAAAACCAGGAACGTTGGAACGGCGGTTGGGAACGTAAGGACAACGGCACGATCAAACCGAAACAGGGCGCTCGCTGGCGAATCCTGACCAACATTTTCTCGAACCCCAACTTACCGCAGCTCGATGATTACTATGAGCCCTTTACGTTCGACTACGACACACTCCAGCACGCGCCGGAAGGACCAACAGTGCCCACCGCCCGGCCACTGTCCATCATCACCGGGGAAGTCAAGGACAAGATCGACGGGGGTCCGAATTGGGAGGACGATCTTGGCGGCGAGGCAGGGGAGCGCCTCAAAGACGTCAATGCCAATGGAATTGATCCGGATCTCCTGGCCACATTTGAGAACACCTTTCTGTTCTACCTCCCACGGCTCTGCGAGCACTGTTTGAATCCCACCTGCGTCGCGTCCTGTCCCTCCGGTTCGATCTATAAACGCGAGGAAGACGGCATTGTGCTGGTCGACCAAGATAAGTGTCGTGGTTGGCGGATGTGTGTCAGCGGCTGTCCCTATAAGAAGATTTATTACAACTGGCACACAGGGAAGGCCGAGAAATGCACATTTTGTTACCCCCGCATCGAATCGGGCCAGCCGACCATTTGTTCGGAGACCTGTGTCGGTCGCCTGCGATACCTGGGTGTTATCCTTTATGATGCGGATCGCATCGAACAAGCGACGGCCGTCGAACAGGAACAGGATCTGTATGAAGCTCAACTGGGACTGTTTCTCGACCCCAAGGATCCGACTGTGCAGGCGCAGGCGAAACAGAACGGGATTCCAGACAATTGGTTGGAGGCAGCCAAGCGGTCCCCTGTCTATAAAATGGCGGTCGAGTGGCGCCTGGCGTTTCCGCTCCATCCTGAATACCGAACGTTGCCCATGGTGTGGTACATACCGCCGCTCTCACCGGTTTCGAATTCAACCCAGACTGCGCATGCTGAGACGGACGGGCTTCCCGATACAGCCTCCCTCCGGATTCCTGTACGCTACCTCGCACATCTCCTGACGGCGGGAAAAGAGGAACCCATCGTACGCGCGTTGGATCGGCTGCTTGCGATGCGTCGCTACATGCGAAAGAAGGACATGGGGGACGATGCAGTCGTGGTGCTGCCTCGGGTGGGATTGAGCGAAGGCCAGATCGAGGAAATGTACCGCTACCTCGCGATCGCCGATTATGAGGACCGGTACGTCATTCCAACCAGCCATCAGGAGGCCATGTCACACAGCTTCGATGACCAGGGCTCCTGCGGCTTCTCCGCCGACAACCGCTTTTCCGAGGGGGTGACGGGGGCAAGCCTGTTCGCCGGTAAGGAACGGTCGAACGCACAACTCATCAGCGTGAATGAGATCCGGAGAGGACACCACAGGCCATGAGACTGCTTAAGCTCATCGCTGTGCTCTTGACGTATCCGGAGCAGGATTGGCTGCAATCGCTCGGCGAGTTGCGGGACACTGTGTCGGCCGAGACGGGACGAAGCCTGCGGGCGGGGCGTCGGCTCGATCTGTTGTTGAGCTATCTCGAACGTGGGCAGTTGATCGATTTGCAGGAGACCTATGTCGAAACGTTCGATCGGAGGCCGACTCATTCTCTGTACCTCTTCGAGCATAGGATGGGGGAATCTCGCGACCGCGGGGAAGCGATGGTTCGTCTTATTGACGAGTACCGCCGATCCGGCTTGGAAGTGACGAGCCGGGAGTTGCCCGATTTTCTTCCGTTGTTTCTCGAATTTCTCTCGCTGATCCCAACAAAAGAGGCGCAAGAGCGACTCACTCGTATCGCCGATGTGGTGCAGATCCTGCGTGATCGGCTTGAAGACGCAGGCTCTCCCTATGTCGGCGCCTTCGATGCTCTTGTGACGTTGACTCCCGACTCGAGGCTGGCAGCGGCACTCTCCGCAATCCGCACAAGAGGCCACAAGCTGACCGCAATCAGAACCGGAACGCGGTAGGCCTTCGTCGAAGCGCCGATCGGCAGCGACAGACATCGTGAGACCTGACACGATTCGACACGATAAGGATGTAACATGGCCGATCTCCACGAATTCTTTTTTCAAATCTATCCATACATCGCCGGCTCCGTGTTCCTTCTCGGCAGTTTGCTGCGTTTTGAGCGAGGTCAGTATACCTGGACCAGCGATTCAAGCGAGTTGCTCCGGCGTGGAACACTCCGATTCGGCAGTAACCTCTTCCACGTCGGCGTGTTGTTCCTCTTCCTGGGACATTTTGTCGGCATCCTCATGCCGGAGGTGTTTGGGATGATAGGCATCGGTCTGCAGGGACATCAGTTGGTGGCCATGATCAGCGGCGGACTCTTCGGATCAGCCTGCTTGGCCGGACTCGTCATGCTCATCCATCGGCGCATGACGGAGCCGAGAATCCGCGCGACCACGCGCGTGATGGATCTGGTCGTACTCGTATGGATTCTCATCACCCTGTCCTTCGGCTTGTGTACGCTATATTTTTCTGCTCAGGAGCTGTCAGGAAGCAACTTGCTCCCCTTGTCCAAATGGGCCCGTCATATCATCACGTTTCACGGCGGCGCCGCTTCCTTTGTGGTGGAGTTGCCGCTGGCCTATCAAGTTCATATGGTCTTAGGAATGACGCTGTTTGCGCTGATCCCGTTCAGCAGACTCGTACACATCTGGAGCGGGTTTGCATTGGTAGTCTACCTCCTGCGGCCTTATCAGGTGGTGCGTCCGGGATTGCGTCAGCGCTAAGGCTGTCACCGAGAGGCGAGAGCAGAGGAGGAGGAAGAACAGTTGCAATTTGACGGTGAAGCGCCTTAACGGCCGACGCTTGCCATAGAAGTGGGAATTACTCGGAAGCATCTGAAGCAGTGATCTTGCGATCGAGCTGTGAATGCTTAGTCTTCTCGGCGTCAACCTTCCTCGCTTACATCAGTTTGCGATGCCTATGTTCGCGAACGGCAGCTCCTGTAGGCAGTTTATGGTCATCAGTTACGCTTGCGCCGAAACCCCAAGCGGACATCGTGATCACAGACTTCGAACACGTATTGTGAATTCCGTTCGAGAGCTTCCTCCCGGCTCGTTTGCCTTCGTCATGGCCACAGGCATTCTTTCGGTGGGAGCGCAGCTTGGCGATTTCCCCATGCTGGCGTGGGTCTTCTTCGGCATCACGGCCATCGCCTATGGCCTGCTCTGGGTCATCATGATTATCCAGCTCATATTGTTTGGGCGGCAGATGTTGCCCAATGTGATCGGTTGTGCAGGCGCTCCTGAATGTCTCACGATCGTCGCGGGAACTTGCGTGCTCGGCAGTCAGGTGGTGCTCTTAGTCGGTAGCATCACGCTCGGGCTTGTGTTGTGGTTTCTCGGCGGTTTCTTGTGGATCGTGCTGCTCTATGCGCTCTTCCTTGTCAACTTCGTGATCGAACCCAAACCAACTCTTGAACAAGGGTTGACCGGTACGTGGCTTCTGGCCACCGTCTCGACTGAATCCGTGGCAATACTCGGGACGCTCTTAGCCCCACATCTGGGTAATTGGCACAATAGCCTGTTCCTCATCTCGCTGAGCCTATGTTTGCTGGGAAGCTTCCTCTACATCCTCATCATCACCATGATCGTCTATCGTTTGATCTTCATTCCGCTGTCGGCCGACATGCTCACTCCGCCCTATTGGATCGATATGGGAGCTGAGGCCATTACGGCCGTGGCCGGCACACATTTGATCGTGAAGGCTGCGGACTGGGCAATCGTGCATGAACTGTTGCCCTTCCTGAATGGATTCACCCTGCTTTTTTGGGTGACCGCCACCTGGTGGATTCCGCTGCTGCTGGCCTTGGGCGTATGGCGCCACGCATATCGACAGATGCCGATACAGTACCATCCTCAATACTGGAGCCTGGTCTTTCCGTTGGGAATGTATGCAACCTCCACCTTTCAGATTGGTCATGTGTTGGACATGCCTGTATTCGGCACCGGTGCCCACGTTGTGCTGTATATCGCAATCGCAGCTTGGCTCATCACCTGCTTAGGTCTCGTTCGAGCCGGCATGAAACATCTAAGAGGGGAATCTGACGAAAGAGAAGCAGCGTTGTAACGCGACTCCGTCGCTTTCTGCCAGAGCAAAGCAGGCATGCCTACCTGGTGTGCCCCGTCGCTTGTCCTCATGAAAATGACACACACAAGGCTTCGTTTTTCGACAACATAACGCTGGTTTTTATGCTGTTGTGACCGTTCGAATGGATGTATCAATCTCGGTCAGGATAGAGACAGTTTCGAGACGAGGACCTTCGTCTTGAGCGTGAGATTCTCGGGCATTCAGCAGCAAGCGATCGGCTCAGGACTCTGGGGAATAAGGAGAGCCTTCGATGACTCAACCGTTATGCCGCTTGACAGGAAGCGCTCTACAGTGGGAAGGATGCCATGACCAATCCTCTACTACAGCTTCAGACATTTGAACAGAGCATCTGGTTGGACTTCATTCGACGCGGCATGCTGGTCTCGGGCGAAATGCAGCGGTTGAGGGATGATTGCGGCGTTCGCGGAGTCACGTCCAACCCTTCCATTTTTGAAAAAGCCATCGGGGGGAGCCGTGACTACGACGACAGAATTCGCGCCCTCACGCTGGAGGGCAAAGCCGCCCGCGAGATTTATGAGGCTCTGACGCTCGACGATGTGCAACGCACTGCCGACCTGTTCAGACGAGTCTATGACCAGACGGAGGGAAGAGACGGTTTCGTAAGCCTGGAGGTCTCTCCGGACCTCGCCGATGATGCGACAGGAACCGTGGAGGAAGCGCGCCGCCTTTGGCGACTTCTCAATCGACCGAATGTCATGATTAAGGTTCCAGGAACGAGCGAGGGGATCATTGCCATCCGCCAGCTCACAGCGGAGGGTATCAATGTCAATGTTACCCTGCTGTTCGGCCTTTCCCGCTATCGCGATGTCTGCGAAGCTTACCTTGAGGGGCTGGCGGCCCGCCTGGCGAAAGGGACTCCGCTCAGCCCTGTGGCGTCGGTGGCGAGCTTTTTCCTCAGCAGGATCGACATCCTCGTGGATTCCTTATTGGACCAACGTCGGCAGGAGAGGAATACCGACCAGTCTTGTCGTGACCTTCTCGGACGGACGGCCATTGCCTGCGCGAAGGCCGCATACGGGATCTACAACGAGATCTTCCATGGCGACCGGTTCCGCCCGCTGGCTGTTCAAGGAGCAAGGCCGCAGCGACTGCTCTGGGCCAGCACGCGTACCAAGAATCCGAGGGAAAGCGACGTGAAGTATGTGGAGGCGTTGATCGGTCCGGACACAGTGACCACACTGACGCTGGAGACCTTGCATGTCTATCGAGACCACGGCCGGCCGTCGGCTCGTTTGAAGGAAGGAATAGCGGAGGCGCGGGAGGTGCTTGATCGACTCCGAGAGATCGGGATCGATCTGGAGAAGGTGAGCGACCAACTCGAAGAAGACGGCATCAGGAAATTCATCACATCGTTCGATGGGCTCATGGAAAGCATCGAACGAAAGCGCATGGCGACCTTGAAGGAGCCGTTGGACCGTCAAACACTGCTGCTTCCGGAATACGACTCATTCGTTCAGGATCGGCTCAACGCCCTAGAGCACAATCGCTTCGCCGCGCGCTGCTGGCGGAAAGAGGCTGGTTTGTGGAAAACGGACGCGCACCATCAGGAAGCGATCCGGCACTCTTTAGGATGGCTGCATGTCGCAGAGAAAATGGAAGACCAGCTTGACGATCTCTCTGCGTTCGCCGAAGAAGTCCGGCGCGCCGGGTTTCGGCGCGTCGTTCACATGGGGATGGGAGGCAGCAGTTTAGCTTCGCTGGTCTTCCAGCAAACCTGTCCATTGGGGGCTGACGGGCTCCCGTTGACGGTGCTGGATACCACCGATCCCGCGACAATTCTCAAGATCGAACAAGAAGAACTTTTGGCCGATACCCTGTTTATTGTCGCGACAAAATCCGGGACAACCGCCGAACCCTTGGCGTTCGGGGACTATTTTTTCGACAAGCTGAAGAAGATCAAGAATCTTCAAGCGGGAGAGAATTTTGTCGCGATCACGGATCCGGATACGCCGTTGATCAAACAGGCCGAAGCACGGAAGTTCAGGAAAGTCTTTCTGAATTTTCCCGATATCGGCGGTCGGTATTCCGCTCTGTCATATTTCGACCTTGTGCCTGCGGCATTGATGGGCATCAATGTGTCTGACTTGCTGGTGCGGGCCATTCGGATGGTGCATGCCAACACGACCTGCGTGGCGATCAAAGAAGCTCCCGGAATCGTCTTAGGCGCGGTGATGGGAGAATTGGCGCTGCACCACCGCGACAAGGTCACGCTCCTGACCTCGGCTTCGCTTCGGGCGCTGGGGCTCTGGCTGGAACACCTGCTGGCAGAAAGCACCGGCAAGGAGGGTGCTGGGTTGCTGCCGGTCGCGTGCGAAGCCTTCGGGGAATCATTCGTCTACGGGGATGATCGGCTGTTTGTTTCCATCCGCGCGCAGGGCGAACATGACGAGTCGCTGGATCAGGGCCTCACGGCTCTACAGGCGGCAGGGAAACCGATCGTGGACATTCATCTGGAAGATCCGCTCGACCTTGGACAGGAGTTCTTCCGTTGGGAAATGGCAACGGCGACTGCCGGGGCGATCATAGGGATTAACCCATTCGATCAGCCGAATGTGCAGGAAAGCAAGGATAACACCAACCGCTTGCTTGCGAACGTCGAACAGGGAAGGACATTGCCTGAAGAATCCCCGACGGTTGTGGAAGGACCGTTGATGTTCTATGCTCGGAAAGTCGAGTGTTCCGCATCGGATGTACTGCGACGGTTTTTTCAGCAAGCCCACGTCGGGGATTATGTGGCGTTGCTGGCGTATCTCACGGAACAACCGGACATCGAGCAGCGGCTTCAATCGATCCGCAGGCTGCTGCGCGATCGCTTGCATGTCGCCACCACGGTCGGTTACGGACCTCGCTACCTCCATTCCACCGGACAATTCCATAAAGGTGGTCCCAATACGGGCCTCTTCCTGCTGATCACTGCCGACGAGGCAGTCGATGCGCCGATTCCTGACCGACCTTACACCTTCGGCACCTTCAAACGCGCCCAGGCTCTCGGCGATCTCGAATCACTGCGTGAGCACGGCAGACGAGTGCTGCGGGTCCATATACGCGAAGAGGTCACAGTCGGCTTGACGACACTGGGCCAGACACTTGAGTCCGTACTTGCTTCACGTGTCCAGGAATCTGTCGTTCATTGAGTGAAGAACAGGCCGTCCGGTTGATTGCACCGCGATCGACAGTCTGAGGAACTACTCAGCCGGAAACGTTCAGCTTTCTGGGGACATCAAAACGTTGTCGTTAAGCCACCGAATGAGACGAGAGAGGGCAACATGACTCATGACAACCGACTCGACATGCTCTGTATCAACACGATTCGCACGCTCTCGATGGACGCGGTGCAGGCCGCCGCTTCGGGCCATCCAGGCACGCCGATGGCGCTGGCACCGGTGGCCTATTGTTTGTGGCAACGGTTTCTGCGGTTCGATCCTGAAGATCCGATCTGGCCGAACCGGGATCGCTTCGTGCTGTCGAACGGCCATGCCTCTATGCTGTTGTATTCGTTGCTGCATCTCTGCGGCGTCAAGGCGGTCAACCCTCAGTACGAGGCGTTGGGGGAACTCTCGGTCACGCTCGACGATATCAAACGTTTCCGCCAACTCGACAGCAAGTGTCCCGGCCATCCGGAGTACCGGTGGACCTCCGGCATTGAGACCACGACTGGTCCGCTGGGTCAGGGAGTCGCGACCAGTGTCGGCATGGCCATTGCCGGACGCTGGATGGCGGAGTATTTCAATCGTCCTGACTTCAAGATGTTTGAGTACGACGTGTATGCCCTGTGCGGCGACGGATGCCTGATGGAAGGCGTGTCGGGAGAAGCCGCGTCGCTGGCCGGCCATCTCAAACTCTCCAACCTCTGCTGGATCTACGACAATAACAAGATCACGATCGAGGGGCACACAGAGTTGGCATTCAGCGAAGATGTGGCCACGCGTTTCATCGGCTACGGTTGGAACGTCACGCGGGTGGGCGACGCGAATGATCTCGACATGCTCGAACGCGCGTTCAATACATTCAGACGCAGCACCGACTGCCCCACCCTGCTCATCGTGGACAGTCACATCGCCTATGGCTCACCCAACAAACAGGACACCCACGCGGCGCACGGCGAGCCTCTCGGCGAGGAAGAAATTAAGCTGACGAAGCGCAACTACGGCTGGCCGGAGGACGCCAAATTTTTAGTCCCGGACGGAGTCCGCGAACATTTCCAAACCATGATGGGCAAGCGGGGACATCAGGCGCGCGAGGCCTGGATGACAACATTCGCCGACTACAAGCGGCGCTATCCGGAACTCGCGGAGCATCTCGATCGAATGCAACACCGCCGCCTGCCGAACGGATGGGAAAAAGATCTGCCGACCTTTCCTGCCGACGCCAAAGGGCTCGCCTCGCGCGATTCCTCGGGTAAGGTGTTGAATGCGATTGCCAAACATGTGCCCTGGTTGATCGGCGGCTCCGCGGATCTGGCTCCCTCGACGAAGACCAGACTCACGCTCGATAGAGCGGGAGATTTCGAAGCAAGTTCGTACGGAGGCCGGAACTTTCACTTCGGCATCCGTGAACATGCAATGGGCGCCGTGCTGAACGGCCTCTCGCTCTCAAAAGTCCGGCCATACGGGTCCAGTTTTCTCATCTTCAGCGATTACGCCAGACCCGCGATCCGACTGTCCGCGCTCATGGAGCTCCCGGCCATTTACATCTTCACCCATGATTCGATTGGATTGGGCGAGGACGGCCCGACCCACCAACCGGTCGAGCAGCTGGCCTCGCTCCGAGCCGTCCCGAATCTTCTCGTGCTCCGGCCGGCGGACGCCAACGAAGTGGTCGAAGCTTGGCGGGTCATCATGCAGTTGCGACACGAGCCGACCCTGTTGGTCCTATCGCGGCAGGCGCTGCCGACGTTGGATCGCACGAAAGTCGCCTCGGCCTCCGGTGTAGCCAAGGGAGCGTATGTACTGGTCGACGGCGGTGAAGGAATTCCGGACGTGTTGCTGCTGGCCAGCGGAAGCGAGGTCGCGCTCTGTGTCACGGCTGCCGAACAGTTGAGGAACGACGGCATCAAAGCTCGCGTAGTGAGCATGCCCTGCTGGGAACTGTTCGAGCGGCAGAGCCAAGAGTACCGCGACCTGGTGCTTCCTCCCGACGTGACCGCGCGTGTCGCCGTGGAGCAGGCCTCGACGTTCGGCTGGACACAATACACGGGGCGCGATGGCGCCGTCATCGGTATGAAGACTTTTGGGGCGTCGGCGCCGCTCAAGGAATTGCAACGCAAATTCGGTTTTACGCCGGAGCAGATCAC
The DNA here is from genome assembly GCA_011090425.1 of Nitrospira sp. LK70. Classification (GTDB taxonomy): domain Bacteria; phylum Nitrospirota; class Nitrospiria; order Nitrospirales; family Nitrospiraceae; genus Nitrospira_D. The sequence goes on from PHGD01000010.1 coordinate 47,887, forward strand.
GGCCGTCGCCAAGGCGCAGGCGGCAAGTGCGCCTGGACTTGCCGGTAGTCTGAGAGCACGCTGAACCAGGGAGAGGCGCCTAAGACGGACTTCACTGGCGCGAACACGAGGAAGGAGTATCTATGGAACTCGGACTGATCGGGCTCGGTCGGATGGGCTCAAACATGGCGCGGCGCCTCATGCAAGCCGGTCATCGCTGTGTCGTGTACGATATCCATCCGGAGGCTGTGCAAGCGCTCGTCAAGGAAGGGGCCCACGGAGTCTCCTCGCTCAAAGAATTCGTCCATCATCTGCCCAAGGCCCGCGTCATCTGGTTGATGGTGCCGGCCGGCGTGGTGGATCGAACATTGAGCGATCTCGTTCCGCTCCTTGATCGCGACGACATCGTCATCGACGGAGGGAACTCTCACTATCATGATGACATCAGGCGCGCCACAGAACTGTCACCCAAAGGCATTCATTACGTGGATGTCGGAACGAGTGGAGGTGTCTGGGGACTCGATCGAGGCTTTTGCCTGATGATCGGTGGCGACAAGGACATTGTCCTGCGGCTCGCCCCTATCTTCGTTGCCTTGGCTCCCGGTATGAAAGCCGCTCCTCGCACAACGGGTCGCGAAAAGGTGGGCGGTACTGCCGAGCAGGGTTACCTGCATTGCGGGCCAAGCGGGGCCGGCCACTTCGTGAAGATGGTGCACAACGGGATCGAATACGGCCTCATGGCGGCTTATGCGGAGGGACTGAACATCCTGCGTCACGCCGATGTCGGAAACCGCCCGCCGCCTCCCGATGCCGAGACCGCTCCGCTGCTGCATCCCGACCACTACCGGTACACCTTCGACCTCGCCGACGTTGCCGAGGTCTGGCGCAGAGGCAGTGTCATCGCGTCATGGCTCCTCGACCTCACCGCAAGTGCGCTCCTCACGAGTCCTACCCTCTCACAATTCTCCGGTCGAGTGTCGGACTCCGGGGAGGGGCGATGGACCATCAATGCCGCCCTTGACGAGGCGGTTCCCGCTCCTGTCCTGAGCGCGGCGCTCTACCAGCGGTTCAGCTCGCGCGGAGAAGCGGAGTTCGCAGATAAAGTGCTCTCCGCCATGCGGCGTGAGTTCGGAGGACACGAGGAAAAGGAAGGTGGAACAGAGAGAGCCTGATCATGGCCGTCGAACAGTCTGACGCCATCGTCTTCTTCAGGGCCAGCGGACATTTTGCGTACAAGAAGATGAGCTGATCGGAGGCGACGGCTGGCATAATCACGAGGGAACGACATGAGGGAGCATCGTGATCGATGGTTGGACAGGCACTTGGCTGGATGCCGCTGAGGTCAAGAGTCAACTCCCGGAGGCTTGGTTGAGCCGTCGGTGTCACAAGTCGACAGTGGTCATATGAGGAGCAAGTCGGCGGCAACCGTTCACAAAAGGATGGGGATCACACCATGAGTAAGCACCCATTAGTGATGCTCCGCGCGCTTCCTGAGGAGTTGGAACCTCTCGCGGAACTGGCGCTCGATGTCAGATGGACGTGGGACCAGACCAGCGACAAGCTGTGGACCATGCTTGATTCCGATATCTGGGGTCAGACGCGCAATCCACGATCAGTGCTCCAGTATGTTTCTCACGAACGGTTGGAACAAGCCGTGCACGATTCGGTCTTCAGGGAGGAACTGCAACAGGTTGTCGCCGCGAGGCGCAGCTCTCTGGACGAGAAGGGGTGGTGTCGTGAGCACTATCCTCACCCGGCGCTCAAGACGATCGCCTATTTCAGCATGGAGTTCGGGCTGGGTGAGGCGCTTCCGTTGTATGCCGGTGGCTTGGGTATACTGGCCGGAGATATGTTGAAGACAGCCAGCGATCTCGACGTGCCGATGGTCGGGGTAGGCCTCCTCTATCAAGAAGGCTATTTCCGCCAACTCCTGGACGGCAACGGTTGGCAAATTGAGGCCTTTCCCTACAACGATCCTATCAGCCTGCCGATTCAGCCGGTCATACCGGCCAAGGGAGAATGGCTTCGCGTCCCACTCGAGTTGCCGGGTCGCACCGTATTTCTTCGCGTCTGGTTCGTGCAAGTCGGGCGGACCACCTTATACTTGCTGGACAGCAACGACCCGCTCAACAGCGCGTTCGACCGGGGTATTACGGGTAAACTCTATGACGCTCGACCGGAACTCCGCCTGATTCAGGAAATGGTGTTGGGCATCGGTGGCTGGCGTGTGCTCCTCGCGCTGGGCATTGAGGCTGAAATCTGTCATTTGAACGAAGGCCACGCAGCCTTTGCGGTGTTGGAACGGGCTCGGAGTTACATGGAGCAAACCGGACGGTCCTTCGCCGAAGCCTTGTGCGCCACACGGGCCGGGACTGTCTTCACCACCCACACCCCGGTGGCTGCTGGGTTCGACGCCTTTCCGCCCGACCTGATCCGACGATCTTTGCGCGACTATGTCGCACAGTTGGGAACGACCATGGAAGAGTTCCTTCGTTTGGGCCGGAGAGACCCCCAGAATCCGGATGAACCTTTCACCATGGCGGCGCTGGCCATGCGAGGAAGCCTATTGGTGAACGGAGTCAGCAAACTGCATGGTGAGGTCAGCCGCCGGCTGTTCCAGCCTGCCTATCCGCGATGGCCGGAACAGGAAGTGCCCGTGACGTCTGTAACCAACGGGGTACATGTACCTTCGTGGGATTCGGAATGGGCGGATGTTCTCTGGACTGAGGCGTGCGGCAAGGAGCGCTGGCGAGGGCTCTTGAGGGAGCTCCCCGAAGCGATCCTCGATGTATCGGACAAAGACCTCTGGGACTTCCGCACTCAAGGACGGCAAGCCCTCGTGAAGTATGCGCGCCAACGGCTGGTGCATCAATATCAGTTGTTCGGTGCCGATCCAGAGGCGGTCTCGGCGATCCGGCAGGCGCTCGACCCTCAAGCCTTGACGATCGGATTCGCCCGTCGATTCACAGCCTATAAACGGCCCACGTTGTTGCTCCATGATCCCGAACGGTTGGCCCGGCTCCTGAACCACCCCACACGACCAGTTCAACTTGTGGTGGCGGGAAAGGCTCATCCACAAGATGAAGAGGGCAAGCACCTCGTTCAACAGTTCGTGCGTTTCGCTCGTTGGCCGACGGTTCGACAACGAGTCATTTTTATCGCAGATTACGACATGGCCTTGGCCCAACATCTGGTGCAAGGCGTGGACTTGTGGATTAACACCCCGAGACGCCCATGGGAAGCCTGCGGCACGAGCGGAATGAAGGTCCTGGTCAACGGCGGGCTCAATCTTTCCGAGCTCGACGGCTGGTGGGCCGAGGCCTATTCGCCGGAGATCGGCTGGGCTCTGGGCGACGGTCGAGAGCACGACGATGCCGAATGGGACGTCGTAGAGGCGGAGCAGCTCTATGATCTGCTGGAGCGGCAGATTGTGCCGGAATTTTATATGCAGGATGCGCGCGGTATCTCAGACAGATGGGTCGCTCGAATCAGAGAAAGCATGGCCCGGCTCACCACTACCTTCAGCAGCAATCGTATGTTGCGCGAGTATGTAGAGACCCTCTACCTTCCCGCGACTAAGAACTTTCGCAAGCGGACGGCGGAAGGCGGGAGCCTGGTGAAGCATCTTCTCGCCTGGCAAGCTGCGCTGGACCAACATTGGCCGAGCATCCGTTTCGGAGAAATGCGAATCACGCGCGAAGGTGAGTTGTGGCGATTCTTGGTACCGGTTCATTTAGGTGGGCTGGCCCCTACCGCTGTCCGAGTCGAACTCTATGCCGATCCGGAAGAAGGACAAGATCGCCTGTGCCTACCGTTGGTCAGAGAGGAAACAGCATCGACCGCGCCGGGTTGGCATCAATACCAGGGAAGCGTTCGGTCCGATCGGCCGGCGGACCACTTTACTCCTCGCATCGTGCCTGCCCATCAGGAGGCGGCGGTCCCGCTCGAAGCCCCTCACATCGCTTGGGCCCGGTAGGCAGACCATCGTTGCGGAGGCTGATGAAAAGCAGAAAAAGAACGACTCCACCTCGCGCTTCGTCCCGAAAGCAGATCGACCGGACTACACAGCTAGTTTCTGTTCGATCGCGTAACGCGTGAGTTCCATGTTGTTTCTCAGGTGGAGCTTTTCGAGAATGCGCGCCCGATAGGTGATGATGGTTGTCACGCTCAAAGACAGTTCGGCGGCGATCTCCGTGCACGTCTTGCCCGACGCGATCAGACGCAAGACCTCCAGTTCACGGTTGCTGAGCTGGTCGCGATGTCTGGCGGGGAATCCATAGGCGACTGCCAGTTGCTCAGCAATCCGCGGGGTGACGTAGTTGCCGCCCCCGAGCACTTTCTTGACGGCTTGCACCAATTCGGTGGGAATGGCCGTCTTGGTGAGGTATCCATTGGCGCCGGCCTTAAACATCCGTAGCGCGTACTGTTCCTCCGGATACATGCTCAACACAAGAACCGGAAGCCTTGGATATTCGCGTTTGACTTCACGAAGTGCGTTGACTGAGCTTCCACCCGGCATATTGACATCCAGGACGACGACATCCCAGGATTGAGTCCTGATGAGCTGAAGCATTTCCGGAATGTCAGCGGCTTCTCCGATTGTGACGGACATGACGTTGCTCAAGACCTCTTTGACGCCTTCGCGGAGGACAGGGAAATCGTCGGCAATCAGAATCTTAAACATGAGTCCACCATCGAGCTTCTGGGGCACGTGGCCGAGAGGCAATCTGCGCGAAGAACCTGCCGAATCAATGGATCACAGAGTCACGGTGTTCCATCCTTCTCGATCTTGTCGCGACCACTCATGGTGGGTTCGCGTTCCAAGAGACGGATATCGACACCCATGGTCCGGTTCTTACTCAATTGGATTGTTCGATCCCGTTGTCACAGACAGATATGGAAAAGGGGCCAGTCTAGTCGACTTCTCAGGAGACAAGCCCAGGTGGTCATCCAATATTGCGAGGAGTTCTCTCAACCGCACCGTCGTTTTAGAATTTTTGAATAACGCTGCAACAGAATTCCCGAGGGTCGTACCCACCCCACATTGGATTAGCCTAAAACTGCCAATCTGGTCAGCTAGGACGATCCCTAGCAGACTGTGGAAAAACTCCGTTCCTGTGCTTCGACAGCCTCAGCAATGGCCGTCATTAGGACAGACCAAATCCAAGAATTTATGACATGATCGAATCTATGAACAACGATAGCGCAATGACGCGATAGCCTCTAAGATCTCTCTACAAGGTATGTACAAGAGCACCGCTCAATTTCGTCCACCTTCTATTAATCTTGTGAAGAATGTTGTTCGTGTTGAGCTTGCAAACCTCATCCTCTTGGTAAGGTCGTGATGACAAGAGAAAATGGACCATTTCCAGTTCAGAAGCCGTTGACCACGAATGGGGAGTTCCTCGTTTCGCATCTCACCGCTCAGCCCGTATTGTCGAGTCGAGCCGACCGGAGCACGTTGAGAAGCAAGGCTGAGGGGCGGCCTTCCACCAATCGAAGCAGCCGTTCCATTCGGATTCTGGTTGCGATCGACGGCTCCAAGGATTCAATCAGAGCGGTGAATTATGTGGGACGGCTACTGCGCTCCACTCCCGGCGTGAGCGTGACGCTCTTTCATGTACTCAACCCCCTGCCACCGGTCTTTCGGGAGCATGGAGGATCCGAAAATCCCGATCGTGAGGAACAGTTAGGCAAGCAACTCAGGAAAGATCGGAAGACCTGGTATCGGAAGGAACAAAAACTGGAATCCAAGATTTTGTCGAAGGCTCAGCACATGCTCGAGCGGAGTGGTTTTCCTGCCTCTCGGATCCGCCTGAAGTTCGGCTACGATGACGATATCGTTGAAACTATTCTCGATGAGGCTCGAAAGGGCCATTATCAGACGATCGTAGTCGGCCGACACGGCGTGTCAGGTCTGAAAAAACTCTTTTTCGGAGGCATCACGAGGAGGCTGCTGCAACAGGCGGCCGGGTGCGCTGTGTGGGTTGTTGAATGATGAGCCTGGCGCGCACATTTGGTGGTCACCGGAAGTGTCGAGCATTGATCGTTCACGCCACAGGGCATCAAGGCTCTCACGAACAAACCTAGCCGGTAGGAGAATCGATTCGTGGGATGTGTCGCCTGTCCGCGGATCGTGCTGGTTGGGTGCGCGTCATTATGAAGAAGAGGACGTCATGTATCTCAAAGCGAAAACGTTTCACATAGGGCAGGTCATCCTTATTCTATGTTCAGCTTCCTTAACGCATGGACCTGCGTCGGCAGGGACCTCGGTTATACAGGAATATCCAGTGTCTGCCGGTTCCCATCCTCACGATGTCGCACCTGCGTCGGACGGCAGGGTCTGGTATGTCGCTCAGCATCTGGGGGAGCTCGGCCGGCTGAATCCGGAAACCGGCGGCATCGAGCGGATCAAGCTCGGCGAACAGTCACGGCCGCATGGGGTCATCGTCGGTCCGGATGGCGCCCCTTGGATCACGGACGGGGGATTGAACGCGATTGTCCGTGTGGACCCGACGACGAGAACCGTACAAGTATTCCCGCTGCCGGCAGGCCGTGAAGAAGCCAATCTCAATACCGCAGTCTTCGATCGCCACGGCCTCTTGTGGTTTACTGGTCAACGCGGCATTTATGGTCGGCTGGATCCGAAGACAGGCAACATCCAGGTCTTCGATGCCCCCAAAGGTCCGGGTCCATACGGTATCGCGAGCACGCCCGACGGCACGGTCTACTACGTCTCGCTCGCCGGAAGCTATCTAGCCCGCCTGAATGTAGACACCGGCGCGGCAACGGTCATCGAACCGCCGACCCCAAAGCAGGGCGCGCGTCGAGTGTGGGCGGATTCGAAGGGAAATCTCTGGATCAGCGAATGGAACGTGGGGCAAGTGGGTCGATACGACCCGGCCACTAATACATGGAAGGAATGGCGGTTGCCGGGCAAGAGCCCAGGCGCGTACGCGGTCTACGTTGGCGATCAGGACGAGGTGTGGCTCAGCGACTTCGGCGCGAACGCCTTGGTGCGCTTTGATCCATTAACCGAACGATTCGAGATCTTTGCGCTGCCCAGCGGCAATGCCCAGGTGCGCCAACTCTTGGGCCGTCGCGGCGAAGTATGGGGAGCTGAATCGGGGACAGACAAGCTGGTCGTCATCCGAACGCCCTGAACGACTACGCCTGGAATCGCTTCGGGCCGGGTGTTGCTTTGTCGGGTGGACCTTGAAATAGATCGATCGCGATTAGGCTGCGCGTGGGCTGGGCTATGCCGCCTCCTGGCCAGTGCAGTACCTCCGGACCGCTCCGACCGGCACCCAGGCCCGTTCGACCGTGGGACTCCTCTGGCTCGAATGCTGTTTCGCCGAACACCCTGCCGTTGCAGAGCGACGAGAGGGCTTCAGTGAGGAGCAAACACCGGCACATCAAGGCGGAAGTGATCATCGATGGCGGACCTCATCGGATTTATCGGGCTGGGAATATGGGGCGGGCGATGGCCGGCAATCTCCTCAAAGCCGGCTACCGGCTCCATGTCTACAATCGCACGCCGGACAAGGCCGCGCCCTCGGTCGCGCAAGGAGCAAAGTCGATGTCCCATCCCTGTGACACCGCAGAAGCCGGTGGAATCGTGCTGACGATGCTGGCCGACGATCAGGCGGTCGAGACGATCGTGCTCGGGGAGAGAGGCATTCTGGAGCGATTAGGACCCCGTGGTATCCATCTCTCCATGAGCACCCTGTCTCCGGCGATCGCGCGCCGTCTCGCAGAACAACATAACAAGTATCAGGTGGCCTATCTTGCGGCCTCGGTTTTTGGAAGGCCAGAGGCGGCGGCCGCGCAGAAACTCTGGATCTGCCTCTCGGGCCCGCAAGCAGCCAAAGACAGCGTCCGGCCTATCCTAAGCGCGCTCGGACAAAGGATCTTCGACTTCGGAGAAGAACCAGGATCGGCCAATGTCGTCCAGCTCGCCGGAAACTTTCTCCTGGCTTCTGCGATCGAAGCCTTGGCCGAGGCTCTGACCTTGGCGGAGAAGAACGGGATTGATCGGACGAAGCTGGCCGCCATACTCGGCCAGACGCTGTTTGCCTGTCCGGCCTATCAGATCTACGGAGACGTGATCGCGCGGGAGCGCTACAGGCCGGCCAGCTTTACGGTCTCGCTGGAGCTCAAGGATATCAACCTGGTTCTGCAGACGGCAGCGGCTGCCACGGTGCCCATACCTTTGGCGAGCCTGCTGCATGATCGCTTTCTGGCAATGATGGCTCAAGGGCTGACGGATCCTGATTGGGCGGCCGTGGCGTTGGACGTTGCCGCGAACGCCGGGGTGCCGAGAGAGTCGATCACGCCGGCGAGACCAGTATGACATTCCTCCGGACCACACCTCTCTCTTCACCGGCGGTTCATTGCTTCAGTCATCCGGTATCGCACCGTCCCGGAACCATCTGACGTTTCTGATTGCCCTCCTATGTCGACCGCTTGCACACAACCGGGAAAAGATGCGTAAATAGGCTCCCTACCCCAGCGGCTCATTCCGATCGACGGGAATGAGTGGAGAAAGGGACGGCACGTGCCGCGTGATCTGCCTCTTGGCAATGGGTCGCTGCTCCTCAATTTCGACGGTAGCTATCAGCTCCGTGATCTCTATTGGCCGCATGTGGGCTTGGAAAATCATACCGATGGGCATGTTTGCCGTTTCGGCGTCTGGACCGATGGGCGGTTCGTGTGGCTGGACGATCCACGCTGGAGTCGGCGACTACGGTATTCCCACGAAACGCTGGTGACTCAGGTCGACCTCTCCCATCCGGATCTCCAACTTGATGTGAGTTGTCAGGACGCCGTGGATTTTCACGAGAATCTCTACCTTCGTCGTATCGAAGTCAGAAACGCGGCAGACCGTGACCGCGAGGTGAGGCTGTTTTTTCATCATGACTTTCATATCTCAGGGCACGAGCTAGGCGACACGGCTTACTATGAACCGGAGCGCCGGGCGATCTACCATTACAAGGGCCCGCGGTGGTTCCTCATCAACGCGGCTGTGCCGGGCAAACGACCGGAGGATATGCCGGATTCCGTCCAGGGTTGGCACATCGGCCTCCATCAATGGGCCTGCGGTCACAAGGAGGTCAACAACCTGAAGGGGACATGGAAGGATGCAGAAGATGGTCTGCTCTCCGGGAACCCGATTGCGCAAGGATCGGTCGATTCCACCGTAGCAGTCCATCTCATTGTGCCGGCCCGCGCCACGCAAACTGCGTACTACTGGCTGGCAGTCGGCTCAAACTTTGACGAGGTGACACGACTCAATCGGTCTGTGCGTCACCGTGGCCCTTGGGCCTTTATCGATCGAACCGCCTCGTACTGGCAGCTCTGGTTGGACGCACACCGGCCGGACTTCGCCGATCTGCCGTCTGAGATCTGTCGGCTCTACTGTCTGAGTTTGCTCATCATACGGACGCAGATCGACAACGAAGGTGCCATCGTTGCCGCCAATGACTCCGACATCGCCTCTGAAGTGCGCGATACCTATTCTTACATGTGGCCTCGCGATGGTGCGATGGTCGCTTATGCGCTGGACTTGGCAGGATTCCTGGAAGTCGCACGTCCCTTTTATCCCTTCTGCGACCGAGTCCTGACCAAGGAAGGATATTTGCTCCACAAATACAATCCGGACGGCACGTTGGCCTCGAGCTGGCATCCATGGGTGCGCGCCGGCCGGAAGGAGTTGCCGATTCAGGAGGACGAGACCGCCCTCGTCCTCTGGGCGCTCTGGAACCGGTTCGGGACGTGGAAAAATGTCGAGTATATCAAGCCGCTGTACCGGTCGCTGATCGTCCGCGCCGCGGACTTCATGGCGAATTATCGCGATGCAGCCACGGGATTGCCGTTATCTTCCTACGACCTCTGGGAAGAACGACACGGAGTCTTGGCCTTTACCTGCGGAGCCGTGTGGAGCGGCCTCGTCGCTGCTAGTCGATTCGCGAACGCCTTCGGAGAGGAGGCGCTCGCTGGGCGTTACAGCGCTGCGGCAGACCAAGTCAAGAAAGGAGTGGAACAAGTCCTCTACCACCCGGGATTGAATCGTTTTGCCAGGATGGCGAATCGAGCCTCGGATGAAAGCTGGACCGTCGATGAAACTCTTGATTCGTCGCTGTTCGGGCTGTGGTATTTCGGCATGTTTCCACCGGACGATCCGCGCATCGTGCGGACCATGAAGGCTGTGCAAGAACGCCTCTGGGTGAAGACCGACATCGGCGGCATGGCTCGGTACGAGGGCGATGGCTATCACCGGCAGGGTCAGGATCTTGAAAACGTTCCTGGAAACCCCTGGTTCATCTGCACGCTCTGGCTGGCTCAGTGGCTCATTGCGAGGGCGAATAGCAAGGAGGATCTGAAAAGAGCTCTGTCGCTGTTCGAATGGTGCGCCCGCCATGCTTTGCCTTCGGGCGTGCTCTCGGAACAGATTCACCCGTACTCCGGTGTCCCGCTTTCGGTTTCCCCGTTGACCTGGAGTCATGCTGCGTTTGTCACGGCAGTTCAAGAATATATGAATCGGTGGCAGAAGCTCCCACCGTAACGGTTGTGGATCAAAACAGCATCTACGCGAACGTTATGAGATCCGATGTGATCCTGCACCCTGATCGCATTCGCTCTCCGTCTGCCCCACCTCCCCATCCTTGTCCTCGATAAAACGACAGAATCCTTAACGTCCAATTCGACAAACGAACCGTTTTTTACCTGATAGCACGACACCGTGAAATCTGTAAGACTTTGAGAGTAGCCGAGGATGTCGAATCGCAGGAGCTCGTGAAATGAAAGGGACTGATCGGAGGAATCAACAGGTTGTTCATCGAGCTCCTGAATATCGCCATCGAGTCAGGGAGGGACCTTCATTGTGAATCTCAAAGGCCTCATCCACCGGGAATTAGGAGAGGGTATGACGGAAAGGGAATTGGCATCATCGGTCGGAGTCTCTCTCCGAACGATCGCCAATATTCTTGCCAATAGAACTCCCGACGATCCCGCAGTCTGGGAAAAATTTGCGAAGTATTTCCGGATGGACGCAGACTTCCTGCGTACCGGCGTGCCGCCGCACGTACGAACGACGGTTGAATTGCCGGTCAAGACCCATCATTCCACAGCGGGTCAAATCCAACAGTTTCCCCTGCTGCGCTGGGATCAAATGGATCAGGTTGTATCATTGAAAACTCTTCCTGATTTTCTCCAGGCCGAAGCAATGATCGAGGCGACCGACGTGTCCGGGCCGCGCACCTTCGCTGTGAAAGTCCAAGACGATTCGATGGAGCCCCTCTTCAGCAAAGAGGAAATGATTTTTATCAATCCCGACCTCGAGTGGAAACCCAACGACTATGTGATCGCGCGTCATCGGGATGGCGATTCGGAATCTATGCTCCTTCGTCAAGTGAAACGCGTCGGCACCCACTGCATCCTCCATCCGTTGAACCGGAAGTATGACGCCATTCCGGTGGCGAACGAGGACGCAGTATGTGGAAAAGTCGTCCGTCTCAGGAAGAATCTCTAAACGTACGTCGATCTGTCATAAAGGAGGGCACAAAGATGTGGACTCAAGAGCATTCCCAAAAGGGCCGTTACTGGACAGGCACCGGGCTGGCGCGAGTCGTCATCCTCTCGGTGTGGTGTCTCTCGACGGCGTCCTTCAGCGGCGCGGCGACCCAGACGGAACCAACGCACCGGCAGCTGCTCCCGGGAGACAGGGTACTCCTGGGCACGGTGGATGAAATCAGGAGCGATCAGGCACGAATTAATACCGGCGAACTGCAACCGCGATTCATTCCCATGGAGGTACGGAAGGCCAAGGGATTACCGGAATTACAAGTGGGAAATCGAATCGAGCTGACCGTCAACGAACAAAATCTTCTTGTGGACGTGCATATGATAGGAGAGTCGAGTCACCACTCGGTCGTTCGAGGTCAGCTCCTCGAACCGCTGGAGACGGGACATGACAAGGCGGTATTGCGCACAGCCGCCGGCACGGAAGCGTCTTATTTCATCCGCCCGGTTGCCCGCAGCAAGGTCGCCTCAGTTCCTGTCGGCGTGGATGCTGTGTTTCTCATCGATGAGCTGAATAAGATCGTCGATGTCACGTTTGGAAGCAAGGAGGCGGTCCATCGCGCGGCAGAACTTTGGCAGAAGCAATCTCCTCTGAAGGGGAACCTCGCCCAGGTCTCGGGCAGAATCGTGACGCCCTTAAAGGGCAATGCCATCGTTATCCGAACCGAGGACGGCAGAGACCACACGTACGAGGTGAGACCGCTTATTCAGACGAGGCTGGCGAAGCTCTCCGCAGGCGAGGCCGCCGTACTCCTCGTGGATGATGAGCACAAGGTTACGGACGTCGCCTTTGCTCCAGACAAGAAGCCATGAACAGCCATGATCGTGAGTCCTTTAGACCTGATACAAATTCGGTCTTGCCGCTCACGACAAACACAATGTTAACGTTGTGACGCCCTCGGCGATCATCGGGACTACGCGAAGGGAGGCCAACGGAGTCACGTTCAGCCTCACGAACTGTCCCAAGAAGGAATGTACGCATGGAAACCGGTACGACTCAAAAAACAGACGATCAACGAGCTGTACCAAGCGACTCACTGAGGAGGATCGCATGACCATGGAAGGTGTGCCTGTGGGCGGGCTCAAGACCGTCGGCCAGATCGACGCGACCAACCCGCTAGTATTTCACGCCGGAGAGAACGGCATGGACATCGCGCTGGCGTTGTTGTCGACCCACACGGCCGGCGCGCCGGTGGTCGATGTCAAGGGGCAGTATCTCGGATTCATCAATGAGTTTGATGCCATGAAGGCGCTCGACAAGGGCCATGATCTGAACAAGCTGTCGGCCGAACAGATCATGCGGAAGGACCGCCTGGCGATCACTCCGTCGACGGAAATTCCCGATGCCGCGAAGATGATGGAGAAACATCGAGTCGTGAGCCTCCCGGTTGAGCGCGATGGCGTAGTCGCCTACTCGGTCACCCGCCACGATCTCTTGCGGGCGAGAATTGGTCTAGGAGTGGGCATGGGCATTGAGCCCTGACCAAGCATCCGAGCCGATGTAATCCGAACGGTGAAATCAACCGGGAGTCGCGCAGAGCCGGCTTTCTCACGATCGGTGAGGACCTGGAGGTGAAAGGACGTCGGACCTATGAGCAAGAAAACAGTCGCGGAGCTCTTGGTCGACAGTCTGGCCCTCGCCGGCGTCAAGCGAGTGTATGGCGTGGCAGGCGACTCCCTCAACGGGATTACCGATTCCATCCGTCATCGAGGCGACATCCGATGGGTGCCCGTGCGACATGAGGAGACGGCTGCATTCGCCGCCGGAGCCGAGGCCCATTTGACCGGACACCCGGTGGTGTGCGCCGGAAGCTGCGGGCCGGGGAATCTCCATCTGATCAATGGGCTGTATGATGCCCACCGGAGCCGTGTCCCGGTCCTGGCGATCGCCGCTCAGATTCCAAGCCGCGAGATCGGCAGCGGCTATTTCCAGGAGACCCATCCGGAGCGGCTGTTCCGTGACTGTAGCCACTATTGTGAATTGGTATCACACCCGGAGCAGATGCCTCGCCTCCTTCATATTGCGATGCAGACCGCCTTGTCGCGCCGCGGTGTCTCGGTGATCGTTCTACCGGGTGACATCGCCTTGCAACCAGCCCCTGTGAGCGAACCGCACCTCAGCTTTGCACAGGCAACGCCGACTGTGAGCCCGTCCGATGATCAGCTTGACAGATTGGCGGAGGCGTTGAACGGCGCTCGTCGGGTCACGATTCTCGGCGGCGCCGGCTGCGCCGGCGCTCACGATCAATTGATGGAAGTGGCGAGCAAGCTGCAGGCGCCGATTGTTCACGCTATGCGCGGCAAAGAATTCATCGAGTACGACAATCCCTTCGACGTCGGGATGACAGGGCTCCTGGGTTTTGCCTCCGGCTACCAAGCCATGATGGACTGTGAGACATTATTGATGCTCGGCACCGACTTCCCCTATCAGCAATTTTATCCAAGTCACGCCACCGTCGTGCAAATTGATCTCCGGGGCGAGCAGATCGGGCGACGGACCAGGGTGGATCTGGGAGTGATCGGTGATGTCAGAACTACGCTTGCCGCCCTATCGCCCAGGCTGAAACAGAAGAGCGATGATCGACACCTGAACAAGTCGCTGCACCGTTATGGCATGGCGCGCAAAGAACTCGATGACCTGGCCTCAGGAGAGCCGGGACGAAAGCCGATCCATCCCCAATATCTCGCCAAGGTGCTCGATGAAATCGCCGCTGACGACGCCATTTTCTGCTGCGATGTGGGAACCCCCACCATCTGGGCTGCGCGCTACCTCAGGATGAACGGCAAACGGAGGTTGCTGGGATCCTTCACGCACGGATCAATGGCCAATGCACTGCCGCAAGCGATCGGCGCGCAACTGAGCCATCCCGGTCGTCAGGTGATCACGTTGTCCGGGGACGGCGGCCTCGCCATGCTCTTGGGCGACCTGCTGTCGCTCCGTCAGTTGCGATTGCCGATCAAGTTGGTGGTCTTCAAAAACGACTCACTCGGTTTTGTTGAGCTTGAAATGAGGGCGGCAGGCTTTCTCGATCACGCCACGACACTGCACAACCCGAATTTTGCACGGATCGCCGAAGCGGCGGGCTTGTTGGGCCTGACGGCAGAGACACCGGAACAGGTCCGTCCTATGCTGGCGGACGCATTGCAGCATGACGGCCCGGTCCTCGTTGAAGTATTGGTGAACCGCCAGGAACTGGTTTTGCCGTCATCGATCAAGATGGACCAGATGATCGGGTTCGGTCTCTTCATGATCAAGGCGGTGCTCAACGGACGCGGTGACGAGCTCATCGACCTGGCGCGCACCAACCTGTTTCGGTGAGTGCAGAGGAGGTCACGGTAAGATAACGGTCGCGAGCTCCATGCTGCCGCAGTTGTTCATCACTATCATAGTCTTTCTCCTCCCCGCCTTTTTACGCCTCGATGAAATCAGCACCCAATCCTGCAACGGCTGAAGTCCCATCGTGATTCTTCCTTCTCTTTGATCCGGACTGTCGACCTCTCCACTTTCCCACAAGGAACCTTCATATACCTCCATCGCAAACTCACGTGGCGCCTCAGTAGAACCAGTTGGTGACGAAAATCATGACGAGACCAGAGGGAGAAGCCTAACCTGACTAAGGAGTGCTACAATACCGGTCTGCAGAGAAGGAACCTGAGAGTCATGGCAGACGAGCATGCATCAGGGAAGCGATCGCCTCAAAGAAACTGGGTCAGTCTGATCCCCTTCGGGTTCCATCAACAACACCCGAACAATTACAAAGACATCTTGGACACAGTCTGGGAAAACCGAGACAACCTCGGCTACGCCTACCGCATCCTTCGCGACGGCTGTTGTGACGGGTGCTCACTCGGCACCATGGGCATGCACGACTGGACGATGAAGGACCTGCATCTCTGCTGGGTCCGGCTGCAACTCCTTCGGCTGAACACCATGCCGGCCATGGACTGGCATCGCCTCGAAGATGTGGCTCCGCTGCACGCCATGAAGGGCAAAGCGTTACGGAAGCTGGGGCGACTCTGCGTTCCGATGATCCGTCATCGCGGAGACAAAGGCTTTCGACGAGTCTCCTGGGAAGAGGCCGTCCATTTGATTGTCCAACGGCTACGTGTTACCGATCCTCACCGCCTCGGATGGTTTCTGACCGCTCGTGGCCTCACGAACGAAGCCTACTACGCCCATCAGAAAGTGGCTCGCTTCATCGGCACCAACCATATCGACACGAGCGCGCGCATCTGCCATGCGCCCAGCACTGTGGCGCTCAAGGAAACGGTCGGTTGTTCCGCCACCACCTGTTCCTATCAGGATTGGATCGGAGCCGATCTCCTGGTGTTTGTAGGCGCCAACCCGGCTAACAATCAGCCTGTGACGTTGAAATACCTCTACAAGGCGAAGAAAGCCGGCACCAAAATCCTGGTGGTGAATCCCTTTGTCGAGCCGGGCATGGAGCGTTATTGGATTCCTTCCGTGGCAGAGAGCGCCTTGTTCGGCACGAAACTCGCCGACGATTTCTTTCACATCCATGTCGGTGGCGACATTCCGTTCTTCTATGGCGTGCTCAAACATCTCATCGAGCAGGGCTGGATAGACCGCGATTTTATCGCTGCTCGGACCGTTGGCTGGGAAGACCTTGCATCGAAAGTTCGCGCGCTGCACTGGGACAGCCTCGACCGAGGTGCAGGCGTGGCTCGCAACGACATGTACCGGTTCGCTCAATCATTCGGAAAGGCCCGTCATGCCATCATCGTGTGGAGCATGGGTGTGACCCAACATCGGTATGGGACCGACAATGTGAAGGCAATCGTGAATCTGCAGCTCGCCCGTGGGAATGTGGGGCGGCCACACACAGGCCTCATGCCGATCCGTGGGCACAGCGGAGTCCAGGGCGGCGCTGAGATGGGCGCCATGCCGAGCGCCTATTCGATGGACTACCCAGTCAACGACCAGAACGCGGCTCTGTTTGCCATGCCGGAATTTTGGGGCTTCCAACCTCCCTCGTGGAAAGGCCTAGGAGCAGCCGAGATGATCCTGGTGGCAGAACGAGGTGAGATCGACATCCTGTGGCAAAGCGGCGGCAACTTCCTGGAGACATTACCTGAGCCGGAACGGGTGCGACGGGCATTCGGTCACATCGGCCTTCGTGTGCACCAAGATATCGTGGTGAGTTCCACCATGCTGGAGGAGCCGGCGGACCTCGCGGTACTCCTCCCCTCTCGGACACGCTACGAACAACAGGGAGGTGGGACAGAGACAAGCACGGAGCGGCGGATCATCTACAGTCCTGAGATACCGGGGCCTCGTCCCAGTGAGGCACTAGATGAGTGGGAAATTCCTGTCTTAATCGCTCGAGCGCTTGACCCTGTACGGGCAGCCAAGATCTTCCCGTGGGTTGACACACGTGATATCAGACGGGAGATCGAACGAGTCTGTCCGACCTATAAAGGGATCGGCACCCTGTACAAGAAGGGAGATCAGGTTCAGTATGGGGGCCCTCGCCTCCTGGCCGATCGCTTCGGGACGCCTGACGGAAAAGGCCGATTCACGCCGATTGAGCTGCCGGAGGAGACGATTCCCGAAGGGCGATTCCTCCTCACCACCAGACGCGGAAAGCAATTCAACAGCATGGTCGGAAGCGAGATAGACCCGCTCATCGGGGCCGCTCGTGACAGCGTGCTGATGGCGGCCGAAGATGCAACCCACCTGAGACTCGACGCAGGGGATTCTGTCATCTTACGCAACGAACTCGGCGAATATCGCGGACGCATCGTCATTGAGCGCGTCAAACCTGGATCAGTCCAGGTCTACTGGCCTGAGGCCAACCACCTCATTCCGGCAGGCCGTCTTGATCCCTGCGGCATACCGGATTACAACGCCACGGTTGAGATTGTTTCGGCAGGCGGCTAACCACATGTCTACGCGACCTTCGCGTACTCAGAAACCTAACACTGTTTCACGGAAAACACCGCGTCTAGCAGCCATCCCCATGCGCCCTGTGGAGGTCACGGGAGTGACCGAATGGCAGGAGGGTAAGGTCTCCCGGTTCGAGGATTATCTCGTCGGAGAGGAACCGCTTGAGATTCGTATCGGCTCCAGCCCAATCAGCATCACCATGCGCACACCAGGACAGGATCTTGAGTTAGCCTCTGGATTCCTGCTGACGGAAGGCGTGATCACGAGCGCCGAGCAAATCGTTACCCTCCGTCAAGTCACCACCGGCAACCATAAACACAATGTCGTCCGTGTGGATCTCGTTCGAGGCATCCGAGCCGACCCAGCCGCGCTGCAACGGAATTTTTTGACCTCGTCGAGCTGTGGTCTTTGTGGGAAGGCCTCCATCGACGCGGTGCGGGTACGCGGTATCGTCCGGCCCAACCCGAATCTGCGTGTCTCCCCGGAGGTCTTGTGCGTTCTGCCTGAAACCCTGCGCTCATCCCAGGCGTTATTCGGCCGAACCGGCGGGCTTCACGCAGTTGGTCTATTCGATACGACAGGGAAATTGATTGCGCTGCGGGAAGATGTGGGACGCCATAACGCCCTGGACAAGCTGATCGGTTGGGCTCTGCTGGACAAGCGCCTGCCGCTCGACAAATCCATCTTGCTCGTGAGCGGCAGGGGAAGTTTTGAAATCGTTCAGAAAGCCTTGGTCGCGGGGCTCCCGCTCGTCGCCTGTGTCTCCGCCCCATCCAGCCTAGCCGTCCAACTCGCCTGGGAATTTAATATGACGCTCGTCGGCTTCCTGCGCGGCAAACGGTTCATCACATATACGGGTGAAGATCGTGTTCCAATGGCCTAAGAACGGAGCCCAACATCGCATGACAGACCAAGAACGCATTCGCATCTTTGATTCCCAAGGAGAGGCCTATAAGCAAGCCTTTCAAATATTCCTCCAACACACGGACCAGAAGCGGAATGCTAAACGTTGGTTGCAGGGATTGGTAGAGAGATTACCGGCTCATCGGGTCTTCATCGACGCAGGCGCGGGGAATGGTGAAGTGACACAGTCTTTGGCGGGCGCCTTTGCCCGCACCATCGCCATTGAGCCGAACGCCCATCTCCGAAACCAGTTGCAGCAGAGGCTTCCGACCATCGAAGTGATCGGTCTGCCGATCCTGGCCGCCCAGCCGAATGCGCCGGGCGATCTGGTCCTCTGCTCCCAGACGTTCTATTACATTCCGGCTGAGGAATGGCCGGCCCACCTGGAACGCCTCGTCTCATGGATGTCGCCGACCGGTGTCACGATCGTGGCGCTGCAGAACCGGGAGACCGGGTGCATGGACATGGTGCACCATTTCTTCGGTCGCCGGTTTGAATTGTGCCAAGCCGCCGACGCCCTTCGCGCCAAGCACCCGGACCAGTATGATGTCACGGTCACGCTGGATCCTGCGCATGTCGACACACCGGATCTGAACAAGGCCTGCGCCGTTGCGGAATTTATGCTCAACTTGGTGGAGATCACAGATGCACCCACCAGGCACGACGTGGAA
>PHGD01000086.1 GCA_011090425.1 Nitrospira sp. LK70
GGACGCTCGGCGGCAGATGATAGCTGGGACTCACGACCGGCCTGAAATCCCGCACGTTGAGCTTTGCGACCCAGAGGTCCCCTTTCCACCCAACCACATCCATGGGATAGAAGGAATAGACAACCCGTGTCCACTCGCCTTGGCACTTGATGCGGACATCCCATGCTCGCCCATCCGATTCTACCGGCTCCACCGTTTCTAAGTCGGGAGCAACAAGCACACCCTTATCGAAAAGCGCATGTTGTCCGAGAGCGCCTCGATCCGGAACCACGAAAGGAACAGGTGTTTCGATGATGAAAAAGACGGAAGGCTCTGCATGGACGTGAGTCCGATAGGTGGTCCCTTTGGGAATCAGGACGTAATCGCCCGGCTCGTAAGTCAGAACCCCATAGTCGCTCTCAAATGTTCCTATGCCCTTATGCACGAAATGAACTTCATCCCCGTCCGCGTTACGCACAAAATACGGCATCGTCTCTCGTCGCCAGGAAAGATGGAGAGCGACATCCTGGCTTTGCATCATCAGCACTGATTGGGTGGTGATGGATAATGGGGACTCGGAAAGCTGCGAACAAGCAAAGGCCCTCGGCTTCAGCTTCCCTTCGATCGCGATCCACGCCGTCGGTGGGTGTGTCCTGTAGAGGTGAGAAGCTGACCCCGAAAACCCGTTTCGGCCATGTTCTTCTTCATGAAGCCCTTCGGGAATGCCGACATGGGCTTGATTGGGAACCTTTCCTCTCCGCGCGAGATACATGGCCGGCTCCCACCAAGTGGACCGCCCGGTTATGACGCCTTTTTCAGCGGTTTCCTTCGCTTTTGCCCGGACATCGAAGATGAATCGTAATCAATGATCGTCTTCTCGACTCCCGACGTTTGGTCTCGTTCGATATCCTTGTACAGCGACTCCACCGTACTTCTGACAAACGTCCGCGCCGCTTCTTCACCGTGCTGCCGTTGAGTTAACTCGATGAACAGTCCGCTGTTCGGAAACAGAGGATAGGTGAAGCGTTGCTTGAGCGGCCCAAACCCGTCTCTCCCTTCTTTGACCTGCCCGCTGAACTTCACACCATGCGCCTCCCATTCTCGACACACGGCCTCAATGTTATCCACCTCGAGCGCGACGTGCTGCACGCCCTGTCCATACTTCTCGATGAATTCGTTGATTTGGGACTTCCCCGCCTTGTCTCGGCCCTGCATGAGAGCGATCTTGGCGGCCCCGCGCTGCACGACGACAGTGTCCATTGACGAGGCATCGCTGCCGACATCTTTCGCCGACCAAATCACCTCAAAACCGAGGATCTTGGCGAACAGGAATTCTGCGGCTTCGAGATTGTCAACGCAAAGCGTGACGTGATCAAACCCTGTCGTCTGCTCCATGGTGTCTCCAAATTATCTTTCCGAATTCCCAATCCTAATTCTCCAGATCACGATGCCGAATGCCTTCGAATGATAGTTTATTACCATTGCATGATTGAACAATACAATTTTTCTAAACCCATTACAAGGAGAATCTTTTATATTTCGACATGACAATACTCATTTATTGACGTATTTTATATGCTTCACATGTTGCGATTGTAATATAAAAACGTTATCATCATCATAAGACGAGCTTCCTTAGCCAAGAACGTTGGAGGCGCCTATGACTTTCCATCAAGAAATGCGGCAACTCGTACTTGAACATGGAGCCATCAATAATTCCTACCTCACTAGTTTTTGTTCCGGTGACCTCACGGACAAAGCACTCAAGGAATTCGCAGTGGAGTTCTACAACTTCGCCAGATTTTTTCCGCAGGTTCTGGTGGCTCAGCTCGTGAATACCGAGGACGAACAGGTCGCTGACGAGCTGACCAAAGTGCTGTACTCCGAACTGGGCGATGGGGAGACTCGGCGTCGCCACGAACTGCTGTATCGGGACTTTTTGCGGTCTCTCGGAATCGACATTCACGACGCCATGACTCGCCCGATGCTGCCCTCAACCCGCGCCTATATCGAAGGGATGGAAAAGCTGTACAGCGACGGCAACCATGCGAGGGCCTTGGGTGCCTCATTCGGTCTTGAGAATATGGCCATCACAATGTGGGATCATTTAATCCCAGGCCTCACGCAACTGAAGAGAGCTCGTTATCCTCACATGGATTTGACCTATTTCACCTTTCATCGGCAACTGGAGGTCACTCACGAGGAGGCAATGGAGCACGCGGTAACGGCGATGCAAGGGACGGATGAGACCGAGATGTCCGAACAGGATGAAGAAGATTTTCGTTTCGGCGTCGATGCGGTGCTCGGCTATTTGGAGGGATTCTGGGCAGGATTGGAGCAACGGAAGACGAGCTCTGAGACCACGTGGTCTGGCTTGGCTCAGCGGCGTGCGAGTTAGCACCGTGAGCGATTTGGCCGGCATGCCCGTGCGTGATAGTGGGGGAGGGTCCGATGCAACAGACTTGGATCACCCAATATGATTCTGGAGTGCCCTCAAGCATCAGCTATCCGGGGTGGACCGTACCAGACCTCCTGCGACACTCATCGAACCGCTTCGCGAACTCCGCTGCCCTTCTGTTTTATGGCACATGTATCTCTTATGGAGAACTGAACGACCTCTCGACCGAATTTGCACTTGCGCTGCAGCAGCTCGGCGTCAGGCAAGGCGATCGCGTCGCTCTCATGCTTCCCAATATTCCACAGACAGTCGTCGCTTATTACGGAATTTTGAAAGCCGGCGCCGTCGTCGTACCGACCAATCCACTCTACGTTGAACGAGAAATTCATATGCAACTGACCGATGCGGGGGCGGAGACGATGGTGGTCCTTGACCTACTCTATCCTCGCGTTCGAGCGGTGCAGGCCTCGACGACACTCCTCAAGCGGATCATCGTCACCAGCGTTCGGGACTATCTCCCCTTCTTCAAAAAGCTCCTCTATCCCATCAAGGCTCGCTTAGCCAAACGTTGGGTTTCTATTGAGAAAACTCCGCCTGTGTATGGTTTTCTGGAACTCATAGGCACCAACTCCGTAAAGGGCGCGGATCGTACCGACGGTCTGCCTCTCGTACACCCGACCGACCTTGCACAATTGCAATACACCGGTGGGACGACGGGAACAGCCAAAGGCGTGATGCTCACGCACCACAATGTGGTTGTGAATACGCTTCAGGGCCGATACTGGTCCCCGAACTTTCGTGACGGTCGTGAAATCTTCCTGGGTGCCATCCCATTTTTCCACTCCTACGGTCAGACCACCTGTCAAAACCTAGCCATCGCGACAGGATGCGCAGTGGTCCTTCTCCCTCGGTTCCAACCAGCCGAGGTCATCAAGGCGATCCATACCCATCGCATTTCCATGTTTTCGGGCGTACCCATGATGTATTCGATGATCACTGAACATCCGGACGCCAAGCGCTATGATTTACGTTCATTACGGGTCTGTCTGAGCGGAGCCAGCTCGCTTCCTGCCGATGTGCAAGAGCGGTTCGAACGCCTCACCGGAGCAAGAATTTCAGAGGGCTATGGTCTGACTGAAGCCAGTCCCGCGACCCACTGTAACCCGATGCACGGGGAGCACCCGCCTGGCTCGATGGGACTTCCCTTCCCCGATACCGAGGCGCGGGTGGTGGACTCAGACAACGGGCTGGAGGAAGTGCCGAATGGCGAAACGGGTGAATTGATCGTGCGAGGACCCCAGGTCATGCTGGGATACTGGAACAAGGCAGACGAAACAAGCGCCGTGCTGCGAGACGGATGGCTGCACACCGGCGACCTTGTCCGCCGCGATGATCGCGGATATTTCTACTTTGTCGATCGTAAGAAGGACATCATTAAGTCGCGGGGAGAAACGGTGTATCCGCAGGAAGTCGAAGAAGTCTTGCGTCAACATCCGGCGGTGAGCGAAGCCGCAGTAGTTGGGGTTGCGGATCACGAGTACGGTGAGGTCATCAAAGCCTACGTCGTGGCGAAACCAGGGTCGTTCGTCACCGAGCAGACATTGATCACGCACTGCGCCGGATTGCTGGCGCGATACAAGATCCCGTCGACCGTGGAATTTCGTCAGGAGCTGCCACGAACGGTCATCGGCAAGGTACTGCGACGGACGTTGCGCGATCAGACGGCCCGAACGAACGATGCCGAAGCGGTTCAACATCAAGCAGTGTGAGTAGGTGGCCCATGAAAGACCTCGTGATCGTAGCCGGCGTACGAACTCCGATCGGCAACTTCGGGGGCGCATTGAAGGATGTGCCGGCTCAAAAGCTCGGAGAACTGGCGGTGCGGGAACTCCTCACACGAACCGGCCTGGATCCAAAACTGGTCGAGGAAGTGATCGTCGGTTGCGTCGGACAGCCGAGCGATGCCTACAACATCGCCCGTGTCATCACCCTCCAGGCCGGCCTCCCCCTCGGAACTCCAGCCTATACGGTTCAACGAAATTGCTCCTCGGGCCTTCAGCCGTTTGTGAACGCCTACCAAAATCTCCAAAGTGAGGATGCCGATGTGCAAATCGTGGGCGGGGTCGAGAGCATGAGCCGGGCGCCCTATCTCTCCCGAGACATGCGCTGGGGCAAACGCCTGCGGCATGCCGAGTTCGTCGACAGTATTTGGGAAGGATTGACGGACCCAGTCTGCGGCCAGCTCATGGGACGGACAGCGGAAACCTTGGCTGAAGAGTTTGGTATCAGTCGCGTAGAGCAGGACAGGTTTGCGATCGACAGCCACCGCCGCGCATTCAAAGCCATACGGGAAGGTCGTCTGAAAGAGGAGATCGTGCCCGTGACCCTGTCCAAGTCGGTCGCAGGGCGCGAGGTTGCTCCACTGGTGGTCGCTCAGGATGAAGGTCCGAATGTCGGTCTCACCGAACCCCAACTGACCCTCTATCCTCCACTCTTCAAGGAGGGAGGCACCGTCACCGCGGGCAACAGCTGTCCGCTCAACGACGGAGGTGCTGCTGCGCTCGTCATGTCGGCTGAACGGGCCAAGGAACTTGGCATGAGTCCGCTCGGCCGCGTAAAAAGTTATGCATTTGTGGGCGTGGACCCGGCACGCATGGGCATCGGGCCGGTGGATGCACTCCCGGCAGCACTCAAACGAGCCGGCCTCGGTTTGGCCGATCTTGAACTGATCGAGGTGAACGAAGCGTTTGCCGCTCAGTACCTTGTCGTCGAACAATTGTTGGGCCTTAAACGAGACCTCGTCAACCTCAACGGCGGCGCCATCGCCTTGGGCCACCCGGTCGGGATGACCGGCACACGTCTCGTCATCACGCTTCTGTATGAAATGCGCCGACGTGGCGCAACGCTGGGCGCCGCGACGATGTGCGTGGGCGGCGGACAAGGAGCAGCACTGGTGTTGGAGCAAGTATGAACTTCCTACGCGTCAAGCGCCACCCGAACGAATGGGATCCTGCATGATGTCGGGATGACAGAGAACAGGAGTGCGACATGTATATCTATAAGGTCGGGGTTGTCGGCGCAGGGACGATGGGGGCTCAGATCGCGGAAGTGGTGAGCTATGCCGGACTGCCGGTCGTACTCGCAGACATGAATGATTCTTTGACGAAACGGGGCGTCGAGTCGGTACGAGCGATCTATCAGGCACGGGTCAACAAGGGGAAAATGAGCCCTGAGCAACTTGAGGAGAAGATGTTGCTCGTCACCGTGTCCTCCGGTCTCGACGGACTCAAGGACGTCGATGTAGTGATCGAGGCAGTGTCGGAGGACCTAAAACTCAAGACACAGGTCTTTCAGAAATTAGACCAAACCTGCCAGCGCAGCACCATCCTGGCCAGTAACACGTCGGCACTATCCATCTCGGCTCTTGGCGCCGCCACGACGCGGCCTGACAAGGTAGTCGGTCTCCATTTTTTCAATCCTGCCTATGTCATGCGGCTCGTAGAAGTCGTGCCAGGGTTGGTCACTTCTCCACAAGCCGTGGATGATGCCGTCAGTTTCGTGGAAGGCATCGGAAAACTGCCGATCGTAGTGAAGGAATGTGCTGGATTTTTAGTCAATCGCCTGTTGATGGCCTATGTGAACGAAGCCGTTCGTGCCTTGCAAGAAGGAGCCGCCAGCCCACAAGAAATCGATCAAGAAATGGTGTCATTCGGCATGCCCATCGGTCCACTTGCACTCCTGGATGCGGTGGGTCTCGATATCTCCTTCGAGGTTGCTCGCATTTTGTACCGCAGCTATGGGCCCCGCATGATGCCGGCTCCTCTGCTTGAGACCATGCTCAAGGCCGGACGGCTGGGAGTCAAATCCGGCCATGGCTTCTACGACTATGCCGGCGGAGGAGAAGGCGGTCGAGATCAGGGGCTGGAACACATCCTCCAGGAGGTCAGGTCGAAGACCGATCACAGTGCGACGCGATGGACTCGCGCACGGCTTCTTCTGGCCATGACCAATGAGGCAGTCATCGCGCTCCAAGAAGGAGTCGCCTCTGCAGCAGATATCGACCTGGCGATGATGGCCGGGATCGGTTATCCAAAGGAAAAGGAAGGTCCGTTGCATTTCGCGGATCAGCTGGGCATTGATCAAGTTGTGCACGAACTTGAAGATTTCGCCGAGACGTTCGGTCCACGCTTTTGGCCTGCGCCGATGTTGCGGCGAATGGTGGATGCCGGATTCACAGGGCAGGTGGCTGGGCGAGGCTTCTTCACATACTGAACGTCGCCGGATCGGCCTCCGAATATGGCGAGGAAGGAAACGCATCATGACTGTCATGACAGGTGCCATGCACAGTTGCAAAATTGAAGAAGGCGTCGCGCTCGTGACCCTCAATCATCCGCCCGTCAACGCCGCGAACGATGAAGTCGTGAAGGCTGTGGTGCTTACGGGAGCTGGCCGATTTTTTGTCGCAGGTGCTGATATTCGAGTGCTGGCTTCCATTCCGTCGCCGGTTGAAGGCGAAGCAATGGCCCGCCGAGGGCAGATGATTTTGAACAAGATAGAGGCTCTTGAAAAACCAGTCATTGCAGCGATCAACGGTGCTTGTTTGGGAGGAGGTTTGGAATTGGCCATGTGCTGTCACATCCGCCTTGCAGCAGAAGGCATCAGACTTGGCCAGCCGGAAATCAATCTGGGCATCATGCCGGGATTCGGCGGCACTCAACGCCTTCCTCGGCTGATCGGCCAATCCAAGGCCATGGAATTGATCCTGACAGGCGAGCCCGTTTCAGCTCAGGAAGCCATGAGTCTGGGTTTGGTGTCCCAGGTGGTATCCGCTGATGGCCTGCTGCGCCAAGCGCTGGGATTGGCACGCACGATGGCTGCGAAAAGCCAAGTGGCGCTCCGGACGTCGCTCCAAGCGATCCGTCAGGGGAGTGAGCTGAATCTTTCGGATGGTTTGGACCTGGAAGCCCGGCTTTTCGGAACACTGTGCGATACCGATGATCGGAAAGAAGGATTAGCCGCTTTCTTGGAGAAACGACAGCCTCAGTTCAAGAACCGCTAGTCTCTAAGAAGACAGCTGGGAGGCGACATGCAAGCAGAACGTTCGACCAGATTGGCCTTGGCGTTGGCAGGAGGAGGCTTCACGGGCTATCTCTTTGAAGTCGGCGCCTTGACCGGGCTGGATGATCTCCTCGGTGAATCGTTCACCAGCAACGATTTCGACATGTATGTCGGCGTGAGTGCCGGCTCAGCTGTGGCTGCCCTGCTCGCGCAAGGGGTCAAGCCGGAAGAGATTCTCGAAACCAATCTGTCCGGGAAGCGTCCCTACTATTTTGAGCACCGAGATATCTTCAGACCTGCAATCGGGGAAGGTGTGAAGACGATCTGGCGGACGACCAAACAATTGATCCCCTTGCTGAAGCTCTATGCGAGCCATTACCGGGAGATGACGCTCATCGACCTGTTGGGTAAGGCCCAGGATGCGCTTCCCAGCTGCATCTATCGATTGGAACCCTTCGCCGAATATCTTGAGAAAACCTTCACGGCCAAGGGCCTGGGGCTACGGTTCGCCGACCTCCGCAAGGACCTGTATATCCCGGCCATCGATTTGGAATCCGGGGAATGCGTGATCTTCGGCGAAGAAGGCCGGCGAAACATTTCCATCGCCCAGGCGGTGACCGCTTCCTCCGCCGTGCCGATCTATTTCTGTCCGGTGCGCATCGAGGGACGGGATTATGTCGACGCGGGAATCGGTCGGCCGGCGTTCTTCGACTTGGCCGTCGCGAAGCACATAGACCTCATGGTGATGATTAACCCGATGGGTCGCATTCCACTCCGCGAGCCATCATGGCGCGGCTCAGCCCAGGCCAAACGTCCGTTTCACCTTCGTGACAAGGGGTTCTTGACGATCGGCGAGCAGGCCAGCCGCATCAATCTCGACGCACGTCTTTCGCAAGCGCTGACCATGTTCCGGCAGGACCATCCCGAAAAAGAACTCTTGGTGATCACACCGGGTGTCAACGATGCCGTTCTGTTTGAGCGGAGTTTTCTGAGCTATCAAGACCGGGTGCACCTCCTGCGAGCCGGCTATCTGTCGGTCGTGACATTGGCGCGCGAAGCATACGAGAGCGTTCACGCGCAGTTTGCACGTCATGGGATCATTCTCGAACGAACCGGCTTTGAACACCGTGTTGCGTCACGCATGGCGCTCCTCGATCAGATCGTGACGGGTTCTTTTCCTCCACAGCGACCCGTCACAGGCGTGGCGATTGGTCTCGACGCCGCTCGAACCGCTCTGCACCAAGCCAAGTAGGATGCGATGACGAGAGTGAACAAGGACCCTTTCTTTCAAGGCTCGCTCGCCGTAGCAGAAGCCTCCCGTGATCGAACTCCCTATTCAGGTTTTCTGGCCGGCCTCTTCGAGGGGGTGGTGCGCCGCGAACTCTTCCGAGGGCAGTCGATCCCACCGGTCCGCGACACGGCGAAGGAGTTCCTTGGACAGCTTCGCCTCCTTCTGATCGACAAAGTTGATGCAGAGAGCATCGACCGAGATGGGGAAGTCGGCGAGGATGTGTTGGCGGCTCTCACAGACATTGGTGCCTTTGGACTGAAAATACCCACAATTTACGGAGGACTCGGCTTCACTCAATCGGAGTACCACCGCGTGGCGACCTTGCTTGGAAGCCATGACGTCGCAACCACGGTGCTGATTTCAGCGCATAACTCGATCGGAGTCGCGGAACCAGTCAAGCTCATCGGGAATCGCGAGCAGCAACAACGATTCTTGCCGCGCCTCGCTCGTGGCGACATTTCAGGCTTTGCGCTCACGGAAAAGGGAGCCGGCTGCGATATTTGGGATCTCCGAACCTATGCCATCCCGGTGCGAGAACAAGGCACCTTGACGGGCTATAGACTCACCGGAGAAAAATTGTACACGACCAACGCGCCTCGCCAGGACAATGAGTTTTTAGCGTCGCTCTTGGTGGTGATTGCTCAAATCGTACAGGAACCAGATGAGGTCACTCGCCCCAAATCGGAACGGCGGTTCGGCGCCTTTGTCGTCGACACCCGCACAGCGGGCTGCCACTGCGCCAGGCTCCATTACATGGGCGTGCGCGGCATCTACAACGGCACAGTCCGGTTAGACAACGTCTTCGTCCCAGTGGCCGACCGTTTGGGACAGGAGGGAGAGGGGCTACGACGAGCCTTAGAAAGCTTGACCATAGGCCGTCTGACTCTGCCAGCTGCCTGCTTGGGAAATCTAAAACAATGCTTGTGGCTGGCACGAAGCCGGGCGCAACAGCGCGTGCAATATGATCGCCCCATCGGCGAACACACAGATATCGGAGGCAAGATTGTGCGCATGGCCGCGCGGGTCTTGGCCTTAGAAGCGTTGGTTACCATCACAGGGGCCTGGGCCGACGCCAAGATCGATGTGAGGCTTGAGTCGGCTGCTGCAAAAATTCTCGCCACCGAATGGCTGCTCGACTCAGTGCTCGACCTCTTCCGCATTTATGGCGGGCGTGGGTTCGAAACATCGCAATCGCTCCGACTTCATGGGGACCTACCGGCACCGGTTGAACGCATGGTCCGGGATGCGCTGATCAATGTGATTTGGGAAGGGACGAACGGCATTTTGACTCTCTGGATCGGGCGTGAAGGACTGGCTGAGTATGTATTCCACGGTAAGGCCTTCTTGGAATTCCAGATCAGCGAGGTGGTACAGGCTCTGCCGTTCTTCGCCAAAGTCGCGAGTCGTTCCCTCAACCGCTTGCCTCGGATCGGACGATGGTCGGCTTCCGCCTCACCAACATCGAGATGGGAGCGATTTGTTACGGCAAAGTCACGAGATCTCGCCCAGAAGTCGCTGTGGGCCGCAGCCCGTCATCGTCAAGGCCTAGCTCGTAAGCAACTGTTGACGACATGCCTGGTCAAAGCCGGGATGCAGCTCTTTGCGGTGGAATCGTTATTGTGGTACGTAGCGCAGCAGGAGATGCGAACCCATCCGTTGGCCGATCAGCTCTTGCAGCACTTTTGCTCACAGGTCGAATCCGAGTTCGATCCGAAACCCTTGCTCTCTTTCAGGCAATCCCTCTGGCAGGACGACTCGCATGTGTTCCGCTTGGCCCAGGATGTTCTTGCCGGCAAGGCTGAGTGGCTGGAAGAGGGGATCCTTGCCTGGCACCAATCCGGGCACAACCGGGATGACCAGCTCGCGACCACGATGGGACAACAGTTGGCGGACTTTCCAGTGAAGCACTGAGCGACATAAGCAGTGAGCCGTTTCATCCAGAGCGCCCCGAGACATCAGGATCAACCCCTGATGAGGTCAGCATGACGGAAATTGCAGGATACTTTGAATTGATCAAGGGCCGGTATGGTTTGAGCAGCGATTACGCCTTGGCAAAGAAACTCGGAATCGCCCAGCCGGAAGCCAACCTCATGCGGCGCGGGCTGAAAATTCCCAAACCGGAAGTGTGCATCAGAATCGCCAAATTGCTCGACAAGAATCCGGTGGAGCTCCTGCTGGCGGCGCAGAAAGACAAGGCTCCTCGGCAGGCCAAGGAATACTGGACCCTCGCGCAGACGGCCGTTGACGTCATGCTTCATGTCCCTAAAAGCCCGAAATACATCCCCCGGAAGGTGGCAGCCATCGGACAAGAACTCCGCCAGCTTGAAACGCAAACGCTGACGTACAAAGGAGCGGAAGCCAACGCCGAGGCGGTCCGACTGGTCCAAACGGCCGAGCGTTCGATCGATGCGTTGATGGAGCGGTGGAATATCTGGCAGAAGGGCGAGGCCCTCTATCCGAATTACCTCTTGGCGAACCAGGAGGCCGTGAAACGCGGCGTCATCGTTCGACGTCTGTTGGTGTTGACGCAGGAGCAAATGAGGCAGGAGTCGGATGTCGCCGATGCCATACAGGTTATGGAAGATCAACAGCGTGCCGGGATCAAGATATTCTACGCGTTCCGGGGGGAACTGGAGCGCGCTCCCACGTTCCAACGCTTTGAGGAAGACTATAGGCGACAGGGCGCAGCGAGAGACCTCAATGCCGCCATGTTTGACGGGGAGATTCTCATTTTCTCTCAATCCTACGGCCAAGCGCAGCTGGGCGTGGTCGGTCCGCCGACACCCATTACGATGATCAACCAATTGGAGATCACGTGGAAACCGGACTTGCTGCGGGATCTCGACCCGGCCCCACTCTTCGACATGACCCGGTATGTGTTTGAGTACGGAGGACCCCACGCATTCCAGACGGAACTGACAAGGTTCAAGAGGTCTGTCCGATGAAATTCCCTCCGAACCGTGCAAGATCAAGGTCGTGGAACCCATACGCCGAACCACGCGCGAGGAACGGGAACGGTTGCTCCGCGAGGCAGAGTCGATGACCGCCTGAGGGAAGATTATGGCCACCTTGTTCAAAGGGTTCGAGCGAATCGAAGAGGCCCGAGAGCGGTTAGCAGGCCAGAGTTTTATGGTGGGGCTGTTCGCCGGAAAGCCCGACTTTTCACTCCTCCTCATGTCGGAAGAGCCACCGGAAGACAAGGCTGACTGGGAAGCATTCCGTCCGCACCTAGAAACATTCCTCACCACGCAGGTCGATCCTGATGAAATCGAACGGACCGCGAAGATCCCGGACTCAGTGTTGAAAGGACTCTTTGCGCTCGGCGCCTTCGGCATGAAAATTCCCCGTCAGTATGGAGGGCTCGGGTTCTCCTACAGCAACTACGGTCGTGCCCTCACGCTCATGGCGAGCTGGAGCAACTCACTCGCCCTCACCGTCGCCGTGCCACAATCGATCGGCATTGCGATGCCGATACTCATGTTCGGCAACGAGGAGCAGAGGCGCGCGTATCTTCCTGTTGTGGCACGAGATGCCCTGTCGGCCTTCGCCCTCACGGAACCGATCACCGGGTCCGACGCCGCAAACATTGCGACGGAAGCTATCCTAGACTCCACCCGGGCGAGGTTTGTCGTAAACGGCGAAAAACTGTGGTGCACTAACGGTCCCATCGCCCGCTATGTGACGCTGATCGCGCGCGTACCAGCCAAACGGACAGAACAGAAGGGGCAAACCATTTGGGAACCGGTTCCGAATGATAGAGGAGCAGATGATCACGTACACACCGCCTTCATCCTTGATATGCAGACCCCTGGTGTCCATGTTCGACAGCACTGTCAATTTGAAGGCTGCCGGGGCATCGAGAACGCTCACATGACTTTCACGGATGTACACATCCCTGCGGAGAATGTCATCGGTGAAGTGGGTCGGGGGCTCAAGTACGCGTTGACCATCCTCAACGTGGGCCGAGCGGTCAGTATTCCAGCCATTTGCTTAGGCATGGCCAAACAAGCATGGCAACCCACGCTCGATCGGGCCAACCAGCGAGTCACCTTCCAGAAGCCGCTGGGCACCAGGCAGACGCAACGCATGAGGCTAGGCCGCATGGCTTCGAACCTTTTCGCGATGGAGGCCCTCGCACTCACGGCCTGGCGAATGGCAGATCAGCATACCTATGATGTCCGGATCGAGGCAGCCCTGGCGAAACTTTTCTGTTCCGAGAAGACTATTCAGTTCTTAAAAGACGCCCAAATCATCTTTGGAGGGATGGGATACGAAACAGCGCATTCTAAGAGGGTTCGTGGAGAGCCTGCGTTCGGCATCGAACAGCTGGTCCGCGACGCAGAAATGTACCGAATCGGAGAAGGTGCCACCGATATTTTAAGGCCGTTCGTTGCGCGTGAGGGGCTCGACATGCATCTTCAACGGACGAGACATTTCTTCGATGGACAGGCCGCAAGCGTTCGTCAACTCACTGAGTTGTGGCAACTCGTAAAATTCTACATTCCTTGGTACAGAGGTCAATGGACAGGTGGCCGATTGCCGGCTGGCACAGAGTTCCAACATCCAAAAGTGCGCTCCCAATTGCTTTTCGTCGAACGTGCGAGCCGTCGACTCGCGCGGACCATCTTCTACGCCATGCTGCTCCATCGCCAAGCGCTCCGAGATGATCAAGGCAGGCAAAACCGGATCGAGATGATCGGGGAAGACCTCCTGGTGATCGCAGCGACAGCGCTCTATGCCGGAGAACAGGAACGGACTGCCAGACTTTCAGATGTGTGGGATCTCGCAACAGAAAGCTTCCGAGAAGCCAAGCAGCGTGTCGCCCAAAACATCAAAGAGCTAATCCGCAATCAGGATACCGCTGTGACAGTCGTCGGGGAAAAGGCACTTCGTGGTGCATATCCTTCTCTCTCTGATGGGATTATCCCGCGCGACCTTCAAGACTACTTACGACCGGAGAGTGCTCCGAAGGTCGGTGAAGAGAACGTGAGCAAAGCCGTTTGATGTTTTGCGGATAAGCGATTAGTAGGCTGCGGAAAGTCCTCCGTTCATCCTTCGAGAGCCTCAGGACGAACGGAGCGCTCATCCAATATCCTGAGGTTTGCGAACCGTGCTGAGTTTGTCGCAGCACCACAATCAAGTTTTCCCGCAGTTTGTTAGAGGTTTCGGAGTGCCCTATGCGCGCTTGGTTGATGGACTCATATGCTGGTCTAGAACAATTGCGGCTTGCCGAGGTGCCTGATCCTCAACCAGGCCCGACAGACGTGCTGCTCAAAGTGAGGTATGCCGCGCTCAATCCAGCTGATGCGTTTCTGGCGCAAGGACTCTATCCGGCCAAACCCTCCCTGCCGCATATTCTTGGGCGTGACGGCGTGGGAGATGTCGAAGCCGTGGGCTCACGCGTAGAGAACATCTGTATTGGTGAAACAGTCGGAATTCTGCGTTGTGAGGCGGGAGTGGAAAAGCCTGGAACACTGGCCGAGAAAGTCGTTGTCCCTGCGGACAGCCTAGTCCGAATCCCCTCCGGTTGGTCTCTCGAAGAAATGGCCGGCGCCCCGTTGATCTTCTTAACCGCCTGGCAAGCCTTGACCCAGTGGAATGATCCCCCTGCTCCTCCATCTGAAAAATCCATCCTTCTCGTAACCGGTTCGTCAGGTGGAGTCGGCGTGGCGTCAGTCTTACTGGGGAAATCGATGGACTTGATCGTGGTTGCTTTGTCACGTGACGCGGAGAAGAGGGCCAAGCTAAAGACGCTCGGCGCTGATTTCGTGTTCAATCCAGAGGATCAGAACCTGGTGAAGTCCATATCCGCTGCGATCAATCCGAGAAAGGTGGATCTGGCTGTGGACTGCGTCGGCGGCAAACTCTTGCCTCAAGTTATTGCCCTTCTTGGTTATGGTGGAAAGATCAGCATCGTCGGCAGAAGTGGAGGTCCGGTCCCAGAGTTCAATACGGCGACATTGTTATTCCGCCGCATTCGCATAGGGGGTGTCTCGGTCGGGGATTATACGGCTCAGGCGGCTCAGACTGTGTGGAAGGAGATTGTCGATCGGCTGGAGATGATCGGACGCCGCCCATTGGTAGACAGCATCGTTTCATTCGAAGAGGTCAAGAAAGGATTCGCACGGTTGGCACAGGGCCCGATGGGTAAAGTGGTGGTGCACGTGACTGGAAAAATGAACAGGTCTTGTCAATAGGTGTGTAAATGAAATCAGGCGGCGATCTCCTGCTGGGTGATGCGATTCTGCTTCAGTCCATCGACATAGAGTGTCCCTGCATAGACACCCGGGAGTAATTCCGGCGCATTCAGCCGCCGGAAGGTCTGCTCGGCCACTTGCAGCAGTTTCCAGATCAGGGCGGTGGCGGACTCCACGCGCTTGAACCGCTTGCCCGCTGTGGTCCGCAGCCGAACCGACGCAAACGGCGACTCCACGACATTGGTGGTCCGCAGATGCCACCAGTGTTCCATTGGGAACTGATACAACGTGACGAGCCGCTCCCAATCGTGGTGTAGCCGTTCGACGGCCTTCGGGGCCACCGCCCGATACTGTCGACTAAACTGGTCGCGGATCCGCTCACAGGCCCGTTGGGTGTCCGCATACGGCATCGTCTTCAGAACCGTGCTCGCATCGGCTTGGTGTGTCTTGGGGATGGCATCCAACACGTTGACGAGCCGATGGTTCCAGCAGCGCTGTTCGGCGGCCATCGGCTGCTGCTCGGCCAGCGCGGCCCAGATCCCGAGATGGCCATCGGCAATGGTACAGCGCCAGGGCTTCAGGCCCCGCGTCCGCAGATCCCGCAACACCGCGCCCCAGGACTCCTTCGACTCGCGCTGCCCGCTTTCGACCGCCAAGACGACCTTCCGGCCATCTGTCAATGCCCCGATGACGACGAGAAGCGCCGTCTTGGTCTGCTCCAGACCGGCTTTCACGTACAAGCCATCGGCCCACACGTACACCACCTCCACATCATCGAGCCGACGCTGCTTCCAGGTCGTGTACTCGTCCTGCCACTGCGCCTTGAGCCGTTGGAGCGAGGCCGCTGACAACGGCGCCCCGTCGCCCAACAAGCCTCGCAGTGCCAGCTCGAAATCCCCGAGCGCCAAGCCATGCAGATACAACTGTGGCAGCAGCTCGCCCACCTGCGTCGTGTGGCGCTTGAAGAGGGGAAGGAGCCGACTGACGAACCGCTCGGCCAGCCCCCGCACCCGCGGCCGCTGCACAGTGATAGTCCCACAGGTCAGGGTCAGTTTCCGCGGGTGGCCATATCCATTGCGATAGCCCTCCGGCGCATCGACGGCGGCCCGCCGCGCCGACTTCGCCCGGCCGAGTCGCATCGTGACTTCTTCCACTAACAGCCGTTGGACGAACTGCTGGATGTGGCCGCGCACAAACTCCTCCAGATGGTTCCATAGACTCCTTGACTCGACTTCGGTCCCTGTGCTCTGCTTGTTCACGGCGGTGCCTCCTCCTTGTGGTGCCGGGATCCACCCGGCCGGGTTTGGTCACCCGCGAGGTTGCCACCGCCCTCTTCCTATTTCCACACCTATTGTTTATACCTCGAAATGAATCCTGTCGCAGACACGACGATCCACAATCATTAGCAAGATCCTACAGATCTTAATTGGACAATATTGACTTAGTCTTATTGTTGGTCTACTGTATGGTCATGATTCGCATCAATGTTCACGAAGCCAAAACCCATCTGTCCTATTATTTGACTAAACTCAAAAAAAATGGCGAAACGATCATTTTGTGCAACCGCAATCAACCGATCGCAGAAATACGCCTGTTACCGTCACCACTTACAGGTAAGCGTCCCATCGGATTGGCCAAAGGGCAGTTTTCTGTCCCCAAAGCGTTCTTTGAATCTCTACCCGACGATGTCATCGATGCCTTTTCGGGCAAGGCGACATGAAGCTTCTCTTGGATACCTGCGCCTTTTTGTGGCTGATTACAGACGATCCTGCGCTCTCGAACAAGGCACGAGAACTCTTCACTGACCCTGTCAATGAGGCCTATCTTAGTACCGTCTCCGTGTGGGAAATGGTAGTGAAGTTCAGCCTAGACAAGCTTCACCTCCCGGAAGCTCCGGAACGCTTCATCCCCGAGCAGAGCGAACGACATGGGATCGCCAAACTGCCGTTGGAGGAACAGGCGGTATTCTATCTTCCTCGCCTGCCCGCGCTTCATCGAGACCCGTTCGATCGCATGTTGATCTGCCAAGCCATCCACCATGAACTCACCCTGCTCACGCCCGATCCCTTGATCACGCAATACGCCGTGAAGACCGCCTGGTAGGACAGGCCTGCGACGATCCGTATCAATGATCCAGCATCCCTCAGTTGAAGTCCAAGGTACGTTCACGC
The DNA here is from genome assembly GCA_011090425.1 of Nitrospira sp. LK70. Taxonomy (GTDB): domain Bacteria; phylum Nitrospirota; class Nitrospiria; order Nitrospirales; family Nitrospiraceae; genus Nitrospira_D. Next base: position 17,095 of record PHGD01000086.1, read on the forward strand.
ACTACGCTCAACCTTGGGGGAATTCCTGTGCAACCACCAAGATCGCCTTCACCGGCGACCCGGATTGAACGGGCGACCTGTGGTTTAGGAAAGCTAACCGGAAGAACAAAAACTGATTCCGCTATACCAGAAAGTCGGTAACGCTCAATGCCTGAACCCCGTTGTCGAGCGGGTCCCAGGCCAATTTGGTCATAATAACCATAGGAGTTTTGGACGACCGTTCCAAGCCAACCGAGTTCACAAATACTTCGCAACTCGGTTTGCCGTTCTGGCCCTAACCTAAGAGCATACAATGTGATTACAGTTGATGAGCCAACTTTTGGCCCATTCGTCCGGTAGCCGACTCATGAACTTAAGAGATTCGGCAAGTGCTTTCTGAGTCGAGGCGGAACAGATACCTATCCGCTCCTCTATCGTCGATGAGATGCTCTCCACCATCCAACGTTTAGCTTTGACGAAGTGCGGCATCACGATACTATTCAGCTGGGCGGTGAACCATGAGAGCGTTCATGTTCTACCAATCGCACCTCTTTATTCATCACACAAGATGGGAGGGATTGATGAGAGCGTTGATCATTGTTTGCCTCACGGTATGCGCGGGAGCCACCCACACTGGCATCGCGGCCGCGCTGGGAAATTCAGACCAAGGGCCTGGATGTGGACTGGGAAAGCTCGCCTGGTCTGACTACGGAGGTCAGAAGCAGATTGCTCCGCAAGTCTTCATGGCGACGACAAACGGGACCTTTGGAAGCCAGACATTCGGCATTTCCTTTGGCACCTCGGGGTGCACAAATGATGGCGTGATGATGAAAAACAAGCGTATCAACTTGGCGACCACGACGTTTGATAGCCTGAAACAGGAAATGGCACAAGGGCAAGGCGAACATCTATCCTCACTCGCTACTCTGCTTGGCGTCGCACCGGAAGATCAGCCGGTGTTCTTCTCCATGGTCCAAGACCGCTACACGTCACTCGTGTCGCCTGATGACGCCAGCCCGTTGATGGTCCTCCACGCCATTGAAGAAGCCATGGGCAAACATCCCATTCTGGCAAGAGTGACCCAGCCGGACGCGAGGCGCCACTGAGCTTTTGATGATTCAGCATGTGTCCGCCTGAAATATTTTCAAGAAAGTCTGTGAGAAGGAGTGGAACGCTGGAGGCAGGACGGTCCTTTAGCACATGCAGCGGTTCGATCTGGCGAGGATTCTCTAAGGTGTGGGAAGGCACTATTCTTTGAGTCAAGACCACTGGCGGCGTTTATCTGTCGACCTCAGCTACGATACTACAATGAATAGTCGGCGGGTCACACGAAGTGCGATGTGGAGCCGGCGACCCGGATTGAACGGGCAACCAGTCATCGGTTCGGCCCTGAAACCTGCCTCACCGATTCCTACGAAGGGGGCCAGCCCCCTTGTACGATCCCCACGAAGGGGACACATCCCCTTCGAATCCCCTCAGGTCGCCCGTTCAACGAAGTGGAAAGAGGCCCGCCGGCGGTCCGCAGGCTTCGTATCATAGAAACAGCTTTGCGCGATTTGGAGCCGGCGACCCGGATTGAACGGGCGACCTGCGGTTTACGAAACCGCTGCTCTACCAACTGAGCTACGCCGGCACCTTGGTGAGACGGAAGAAAGACAAGACGAGACCTTGCCTCGCATGATAACGGCCACCGGCAAGCCTGTCAATGAACCGACTCGGCATCGTCTGGTGCGCTATGGACCAAGAGGCTTTGGACCTGGAGCCGGACCAACAGAGTCGGCTGACGGCTCAGGTTGTCGCGGCATCGAAACCGGCTTCGGGTTATTGCCTCTCGCCACCGGAAAGATTCGCACCATGCCTTCTCGTCCGATTCCTGGAACACAGAGCGCATCTTGCTTGCTCCCGAACTGTTCACGCGCCACCAGCGCCGTCTGTCCTCGAGCATAGGTACAGAGTTCGCCGGCGATGACGGTCCCGTCTCGATCCGTATCGGCAACCCCTTGCAATCCTCTGAGAAGCTGGTATGTGAACAACCCGTGCTTGCCTTCGTCATAGGTATGGGCTTCCTGCAGGGCTCGATTGCCCACCATCCACATCTCCACATCTTTCCTGGCTTCGCTCACCGAAGATTCCCAGGCAGGCGGCGGGATGTCGGCAAGAGCGGCGCCGGGAGAGGGATCCAGCGAGACGTCGAACATCAGAACAGCCCGTCGGATCGGAAGCCGGAAGAGAACTTCCTGTAGCCGGACGAGGGAGTAGAGTTGCTTTGCCTCATGGGGTGTCCCATCATACGGCACAAGTGAGATCGCGCCGGTCCCTGCCTCTACCAGTGCTCGTCCGGCAAAAAATATGTAGACAATGGTCTCCCGGTCCACCTTCTTGGAAAGCCATTGTTCAAACGTGTCCTCCACATCACGTACGAGAGCCTGTCGGTCGAGCAGGATCCGTACGCGTTCGCCTGGCACACCGCCGATGATACGCAAATATTCTGCCATGACTTCCGCATCATGGCGGGCATACTTGACCGTCGGCACCTGTTCGTCACGAAACGTCCCGACGCCGATCGAAATAATGAGGGCTTTCGGTTGAGTAAATGCCGCCAGAGAATTCGGTACGTTGTCGACATCCGGAACCAGCGCCGGGTCGATGACCCTTGGTTTGACCCCGAAACTAAATACCTTGGGCGGATGAACGGACACCACCGGACTGGTGGTCCGCAAATTCAACGTCAATTCTCCCTGAAGATGTTCTCGGGATGCCGTCACCTGTTGGTTGATCGAAGTGCGTTTGATCTCTCCCGGTTTGAGGTCGCCGATGTGGACTTCCGTGGGAAACAAGGCAACCAGCTCGGCTTTTCCTTCAGCCGTGACCGTCACGTCTCTTGCTTCTCCCATTCCCTCGTTCTTCACTTCGAGTTCGATCAAGAGGAATTCACCAGGCTGAAGGAATTGGTCTCGATTCTCATCCCGGATAATGGCCCGAAAACTCAGTTGTGCCGGCGTAGCCGGCACCGTCGAAGCGGCCGACAGTTGCTGCGCCGCCGTCTCCCCCACCGGACGCATGGATGTAGCGGTCTCCGCTGTCGGTGCCGCCACCGGAACCTTACTGTCTCTTTGTGCGGCGTATTCTCGGATCTGCACCGATTGCGCGATCTGTTGAGCCAACTCGTTGTTCGCCGAATCGATCGCGTCCTGAACAATCCCCTCCAAGCCCGCTACCTGGCACGGCTGTTCCCCGACCTTCACCGTACCACGGCCGGCACCTTCGAGTTTCTTCCTAAAGAGCACCGTTCTGTCCCTTGCCAAGAACGCCATCTCGATTCCCACCGTGGCCGCCGCCGGGTATGTTCCTTTGACTTGCTTCGGAATCGCAAGCTCTATCTGCCTCAGTCCTACTCCGACCTCAATCACCCCATCCGGCGCGATGGTATCATCAGTCTTGGCCTGGGCCATAACACCGGCAAAGACTCCCGCCAACTTCTTAGGGACGGAGGCGACAAGCATGTCCGCCAGAGCGAATGATCTCGTCTCGCCACAACCATCGAGGTATGGCACTTCAGCCGTGGTCACGCTCGGAGAGAACCAGATGACCGGCGTCAACGGAATCGGTTGGGAATTGGCCGGCCCATTCCCTCGCTTGAGTAAGGAACAGCCAACACCTGACAGGGCGAGTGCCAGCACAAGATAGAACGAGATGAAGCGGCGCCATGGCGGAAAATTGAGGATCGGCATGGGTTGCAGCTTGTTCACCTTGTGGTTATACCGAATTCGCCCTGGTGTCACAACCGGAGATGACGCATTGACAGCCTGTTTACCCTGGGCTAAGGTCGCCTCATGGCCAATCCGGCGGTATCATCCTCTGCTTCCTCGGAGATTCCTTGGTCTGCTCTTGGCCGATTGATCCGGCTGCCGAACCAGACCGGTACCTATCTCTTACTCCTGCCCACGATGTGGGGGCTGGTGTTGGCCTCCCGGGGGATTCCTCCACTCCATCTATTAGCCATTTTCATCGGCGGATCGTTCTTAATGCGGAGCGCGGGTGTGATCATGAACGACTTGGCAGATCAATCATTCGACCAGCAGGTCACTCGCACCAAAACTCGCCCCTTGGCCTCAGGTGAGGTATCGCGGCGCCAGGCGATGATGCTGCTCAGCTTGCTCCTTGTCGTGGCGGCAAGCCTCCTGTTCCTCCTTCGGCCTATCGTGACCTGGCTCGCGCCAATCGCGTTCTTTCTCGCAGCCCTCTACCCATACTCCAAACGATGGATCCACATACCTCAAGCCATGCTTGGCATCGCGTTTGGCTGGGGAACGGTCATGGCATGGGCTGCGGTGCGAGGACAATTGGATGCACCGGTATGGTGTCTCTTTGGAGCAACGGCCGCATGGGCCCTGGCCTATGACACAATCTACGCGATCCAGGATCAGGAGGATGATCGACGCATTGGAGTCAAGTCGTCCGCCCTCTATTTCGGGTCTTCCGTCCATCGAGGAGTGGGCTTGGCGTTCGGAATCATGCTGACGTTCTTGACCGCAGCAGGATGGTTCGCCCAGCTGGGATGGCCATACTATGCGGCTCTCTTGGGAGTGGCGGTATTTTTTCTATTCCAGGTCGGTCAGCTACGAAGGCCGGTTACACAAACTCAGGCATTTGACATGTTCAGGAAACACGTCTGGGTCGGTGTCGCGATCCTCGCCGGACTCCTTGCAGGCGTACTGGTCTAAGGCTTTTCGGTCGGCTTCTGCACGACAGGTTCGGCTTTGGGGGCACGCAAGGTGGCGACATACATGGTTACGGCCTTGGCGTCCGCATCACTCAGTCCCAATGCCGGCATACGCGTGTGTACATCCATGGCCTGCGGGTTCTTCAACCAGCGATAAATCCAGGTCGCGTTCAGCCGAAATCCTGCTCGATCCAAGGTCGGGCCGATCTTGCCGCCTTCACCGGCGAGATTATGGCAGCCATTGCAACCATATTTATTTTCGTAGAGTCTTTTCCCGCGATCGGCCAATTTTGCAGCCTCCGCTGGCTTGACCGTCAGATCCGGCCTTGGGATGCTGACCCCCTTACCCGGCCTGGTGGAGAAGTTGTTGAGTGCAACCTGTGCCGCATCCATCTCTTTCTTGGCTTGTCCCATGGCGGCTTGCTCGGCCGCATAGGCGGATTCATCTATGTCCACGTCTTTCTTCAACTGCTCACTCTTCCGCTCCGCTTCGTCGCTCGCTTTCTTCTCTGCCGCTTCATAGGCCTGCTTGGTCTGCTCAAACTTGGCCTGGGCGGCCTTCAGCCCTTCTTCAAGCGAGATCTTGCGCGCCGCGACATTAAATTCCATCTTCATCCCATGCAACGTGCGCACGTGCCCGACGATCGCCCAAATTTCATCCTCAGACAACGTATATTTGAATGTCGGCATCGTGGGAACCGCAAAGTCGTCGTCTCCGATTGGATCGCCGCCCTCCTCGCTCGTGTCCAACATGTCGCGTGAAATCGTGCTGAAGAGGTCCTCGTCTTTGAACGTCCCCATTTCGGCTTTATTGGACAGATCTTTCGGTTTCGGATCCGGCATCGCGGACCAATTAAACCCTTGGTTCTGCTTGCCGCTTTCACCGTGACAGTCACTGCAGTAGTGAGTATAGAGCTCGTGTCCCCGCTTCTCTTGCTCGTTCGCGCACCCTGCCGTGATCAAGGTCGCGGCCCCTACTACCCCAACCACCAACCCAATGACACCCAGCCGTGCCGCCTTCATGCTCACTGCCCTTTCTTGAGTTTTCTGATCAGGACAAACTGAAACCCTAAGGCCAATGCAACGGCTACTGCCGCGTACATATAGCTGGAATAGTCCGGCGGTGCATCGGCTCGGAAATACCACCAGGACGAGACGGATTTTTGAGACCCCTTTTCGACCAACTCACCCGCGGCATCTTTTCGCCCGTCCCATACCGCGAAAGCGATACTGATAAATTGCCCTGGGGTAATTTGAACATCTTCTTCTGGATGTTCGGTCGACAGATTGCGGGAAAAGACCACCTTCCAGGTCCCGTTTGAATAGGCGCCTTTTGCGTTCACATCTTGGTGCGCTTGCGGCTTCAATGTACCGAAGCCTTTCGCACTCATATCGACGGCCTTGCCTGCCTTATTTTTCCAAAACCAAATGTTGACCGGTCCGCCTTCCACCTGGAGCATCGGCTGCCCATGGGCGAAGTGCGCCTTTTTGTCCCCAACCATGAACTCGAATGCCGCCGCGTCGTCAGGATCCTGGGTGGGGTCGCTATACTCAAGCAGGAACGCCACCTGTTTGCCATCGTGCAACGCACGCACGGACACGTCTTTGACCGTGACTTCTTGAATCCGGTTCGGCCAATGCACCTGCGGCGACATCGGGAAAGACGCCGGTGCCGCGCTGCTCCAGGCTGCCGCATTTGGATCGTCGAGAGGCAGCCCACCGGTCACGAGCGCGGCTCGAACCGCCACGCTCTCCTGTGCGAAGCTGAAGGGCACACTCCCAATGACCATGGCCGTTATCACAGCCGCCCCACTCCGCAGAACCTGTTTCATTATATGATTCACCGGCTTCATGCTGGCCTCGTTCTCCCTACACCACTCACTCCCTGTGCGCTGTTCCTCTCCCTTATTCCCAGGTTCGTGGAGATTGATGCGCTCCATCGTATTCGCCCATGATGATCTTCCAAATCCATTCGTCCGGTAATTCCACTTCCCAACGGGGCATGGCGGACTTCCATGGCGCCCCTTCGATCGGGAGTCCGACGCCGCCCTTTTTGATGCGCCAGAACAAATAACTTTCTTGCAACATCGCGATCGTGGTCGGATCGGCAAAATTGGCGGGAGGAGGGTTGAAGCCACGGGCAGCTGGTCCTTTTCCATCAAAGTTTCCGCCATGGCAAGGAGAGCAAAAGGCCGCGTAGAACCCCTTCCCCTGCATGATATTGTCCGGGGTTTTGGGAACAGGATTCGACAGCCCTGTGTACTCCCCAGGCGGTGCAGGATGAATCGTTCGGCCTTCCGTCGGTGGAAGATCGCTCGATGCCGTGCTGCCGTACGTTTCCCACCCCACCAGCAGAGGAAACAGAATGAGGACACCGTAGCGAAGCACTTGCAAGCCTCCGCTACCCTCTCCCGTCAAGAACCGTTGCATCGGCCCCCAGAAGGCATCCTTTGATTCTCCACTCAAGGTCTCGTAGATCACGATGCCGGAGGCAGTCAGGAGGAGGTAGAGGAAAATCAAGCTGGAAGGAAGGGGCGCCGAGCCTGGTATGTTCGGCAGCACAAACTTCAAGAACAAGTACATGGCTACCATGAGGATGATCGGCTTACCTAACGCGCCCATACGTTCCTCCCTGATGCGTGTGTGCGTCGGCCACGAGTGCGGATTCGGCTGCTTTGACAGGAGCTGATGGAGCCTGGCCCGGTATTTCGAGTTCCGATGCGCTGATGGAGATCGGCTCCCCGCTCATCTGTTGTAGAAACGCGATGACGGCCAAAATTTCATTCTTCGAGAGTCCGATCGGATCCTTGTTGATAGCGGGC
>PHGD01000186.1:2500-3669 GCA_011090425.1 Nitrospira sp. LK70
CAATCAAACTCCGAATGCCGTTACTGGACGCACGGGAGTGAGACTACGAGTGCTAAGATCCGTGGTCAAAAGGGAAATAGCCCAGACCGTCAGCTAAGGTCCCTAAGCGCAAGCTAAGTGGGAAAGGTTGTAACGTCGCTCAGACAGCCAGGAGGTTGGCTTAGAAGCAGCCATCCTTTAAAGAGTGCGTAATAGCTCACTGGTCGAGCGATGGTGCGCCGAAAATGTATCGGGGCTCAAGTTTGCCACCGAAGCTACGGACTTTCCTCGCAAGAGGTGAGTGGTAGGGGAGCATTCTCTGTGCGGCGAAGGTTGACCGACAAGGACAGCTGGAGCGCAGAGAAGAGATTATGCAGGCATAAGTAGCGATAATTGATGTGAGAATCATCAACCCCGTAAACCTAAGGTTTCCTGGCCTATGTTCGTCAGGTCAGGGTGAGTCGGATCCTAAGCCGAGGCCGAGAGGCGTAGGCGATGGTAAACAGGTCAATATTCCTGTACCACAGTGATGACGTTATCAGCGAAGGGGGGGTGCAGAAGGGTAGGCACCGCCGGGTCCCTGGAATACCCGGTCTAAGCGTGTAGGTGGGTCTTGCCGGCAAATCCGCAAGATCGTTATCACCGAGACGTGATGGGGAGGCCGCAAGGCCATAAACGGGCTGATCCCATGCTGCCGAGAAAAGCCTCGTAGCGAGTCATCATTGTGTCCGTACCGCAAACCGACACAGGTAGGTGGGTGGAATACACCAAGGGGCGTGAGAGAACACTTCCTAAGGAACTTTGCAATTTAGCCCCGTAACTTCGGGAGAAGGGGTGCCACGCGTAGGTGAGTCTGTACAAGGTAAGCCGAACGTGGTTGCAATAAAGTGGCTCTAGCGACTGTTTACCAAAAACACAGGACTCTGCGAACACGCAAGTGGACGTATAGGGTCTGACGCCTGCCCGGTGCTGGAAGGTTAACCGGAGGAGTTAGCCGCAAGGCGACGCTTTGAAGGGAAGCCCCAGTAAACGGCGGCCGTAACTATAACGGTCCTAAGGTAGCGAAATTCCTTGTCGGGTAAGTTCCGACCTGCATGAATGGCGTAACGACTGGAGCGCTGTCTCGGGAAGTGACTCAGCGAATTTGTTGTTCCGGTGAAGAAGCCGGGTGCCCGCAACTAGACGGAAAG
>PHGD01000087.1 GCA_011090425.1 Nitrospira sp. LK70
GTTGAAATCAATGGATGGCGCTTCTGAGTGCTCTCAAACACCACGTTGAGCGCGTAGTCTAGTTCGTAAAACACGAGACCCCCGAACCAGAAGAACGAGAGAAACACGAGCCACCGCACGCGTTCCAATACACTGATCCGATGGAGCTCTTCGGCCAGGCGTTCGCCCAACGACGGCAAAAATTCCTTGAGGAAGCTCAGCATGAATTGTTCGCCGATGACATCCTGGCTGACGAAGAAACTCACCCCGTACAAAACGAGGAAGGCGAGTGGAAAGAGCGACAGCAGCGAGAAAAAAGCCAGGGATGCGGCGAGACTGGCACAACCTTGCCGTAAGAATGCCTTCAAGACATCAAGGAGGAAGCGGAGGACATTCATGAGGTCTCACATGCGAGTCATTCGCGCAATATGAGCGAAGCGAGCACGAAGCTGGAGGGTTATTGTAGCGACTTTATCTTAATGTCGATACCGCCTGCATGGCGAGCTGCACGACCGGATTGGGGTAGATTCCGAAGATCACCACGCCGGCCGCCGTGCAGGCCAGCACGATAGAAAAGGCCGGCGACATCACCAACTGTGGAGCCCTGTCCGTGGCGTCGCTCGGCTCACGCATGTACATGACCATCACAACCCGGAGATAGTAATAGGCCGACACGGCGGCGAAAATCAGCGCGATGACCGCCAGCCACGGCATGCCGGCTTCCACGGCGGACATGAATACGTAAAATTTTCCGATAAACCCCGCGGTGGGAGGAATGCCCGCCAGGGAGACCATGAAGATCAACATGAGCAACGCCGCCACCGGATGACGTTTGGACAGACCGGTGAAGTCCTCGATCTCATCTCCTTCCATCCCGTCCTTGCGAAGCATGGCGGCGACGGCGAACGCGCCGAAGGTCATGAATGTGTAGAGCGCGAGATAGAGCAACACGCTTGCGAGACCCGAGGAGTTTTCTAACCGCCCGGCCGCGACCACGCCGATCAAGGCATAGCCGGCATGGGCGATACTCGAATACGCGAGCATCCGCTTGATATTCGTCTGCACCAACGCAACGACATTCCCCAACACCAGGGTGGCGAGGCAGATCAGGAGGAAGATGGCGGACCAGTTGGCCTTCAAGCCGCCGAGCCCCTCAATAAATACCCGGAGGAAGGCGCCGAAGCTGGCGGCTTTGGATGCCACGGCCATGAAGGCAGTGACCGAGGTTGGGGCCCCTTCATAGACGTCCGGCGTCCACATATGAAACGGCACGACGGCGAGTTTGAAGCCGAATCCAACCGCGAGCAGGATCGTTGCGAATAACAGTAAGGGATCGTCCAGGCTCTGCCCAGCGATCGCAGTGGCAATGGCCGGAAGCCTGGTGCTTCCGGTAGCTCCATAGAGGAGTGAGATCCCGTACAAAAGAATACCGGATGAAAAGGCGCCTAGTACGAAGTATTTGGCGGAGGCTTCGAGCGAACGGGGTTCCGATCGCTTCAGTCCCGCCATCACGTAGAGCGCAAGGGACATCAGTTCACTACCGAGATAGATCGTCAGGAGGTCGGCCGCCGATACCATCACCATCATCCCTGCGAGAGCAAGCAGGACAAATCCATAGTATTCGCCGAAGTACAGCCGCTCTTCCTTGAGGTACGAATGCGAAAGGAGAATCGTGAGACCGGTGACAAAATAAAGCAGCAGCTTCCAAAAGGCTCCGTACATGTCGATGATCACCAGCCCATTAAACGCCTCGACGGGAGCCCTCATCTGCGAGGCCGTCAAACCCATGCAAATGGCGAGGGTTCCCAGACTCAGCCACACCAGGCCGTCTTTGTCGGATGGGCGCAGCACCGGGTCCAGCACCAGCACAATGCAGGCAGCGGTAATGACCAACAGCTCCGGAAGAATGAGGAACAGGTCTCCAACCGGAAAGGTCATGGCTGTCTTCCCTCCGCCTCGGCACTCGTGACGTCCGCTGTAAGGGCTACGTCCTCGACAGTTGGGGGGAAGGGGTCGATTTGACTGACCGTTGAAGCCTGCTCAGGAGCCTGCGGCAAGACGCGAGCGATGACCTTCTCGACGCTTGGGTGCATGCGGGTCAAGATGGGGTTAGGGAACAGCCCGATCGCAAAGATCAATACGACGAGCGGTACGAGAGTCACCATTTCGCGCATGTCGACATCACGTAGTTTCGGAAGCATGTGCGGAGCCGGCACGCCGAAGGCGACACGTTGAACCATCCAGAGCAAGTAGGCGGCTGCGAGGATAATTCCCAATGAAGCGAGGGCTGTGGCGATCTTGCTCCAGAGGAAGGTGCCTATCAGAACCATGAACTCCCCGACAAAACTGTTCGTGCCGGGCAATCCCAGCGAAGACAAGGCAAAAATGACCAGGAATGTCGCATACCGTGGCATCGGCTTTGTCAGCCCGATATTGTCCGCGATCCGGCGACTATGGGTGCGTTCGTAAATCACCCCCACGCAGAGAAAGAGCCCCCCGGTCGTGATGCCGTGATTGACCATCTGCATCACAGCTCCTTCGATTCCTTGAATATTGAACATGAATAGGCCGAGCGTGACGAATCCCATGTGGCTCACGCTCGAATAGGCGATGAGCTTCTTCAGGTCTGCTTGGGCCAATGCCATGTAGGCGCCATAGATGACGGCGATAATCGAGAGGACGACCATCAAGGGGGTAAACGATTGGGATGCGTCCGGCAACATCGGCAAACTGAAGCGCACGAATCCATAGGCCCCCATCTTGAGCAGGACGCTGGCGAGAATCACGCTGCCTGCCGTCGGCGCTTCTACGTGCGCGTCCGGTAACCAGGTATGGAGAGGGAACATGGGGACCTTGACGGCGAAGGCGGCGAAGAACGCGAGGAAAAGCCAGAATTGCAACGACTTGGAATAGGTGGCCTGACTCAACTGAAGGATGTCGAACGTATGGCCGCCCTGGAAATACAGCACCAAAATCGCGACCAACAACAGGACGCTGCCGGTCAAGGTATAGAGAAAGAACTTCATCGCTGCATAGAGCCGATTCGATCCACCCCAGACTCCGATCAAGAGATACATCGGGATCAGCATCGCCTCCCAAAACACATAGAACAGTACGAAATCGAGCGCCGCGAATACTCCGATCATGGCGCCTTCCATGATCAGCAGCATGGCCATGAAGCTCTGGACTCGCGATTCAATGGAGTGCCAAGAAATCAGGACGCAGAGCGGCATCAGGACCGTCGTCATGAGGACCAACGGCAGACTGATGCCATCGAGACCCAGTCGATAATGAATCGACGGCGACGAGATCCATAGGGCCGATTCCATGAACTGCATGTGGCTGGAGGAGGCATCGAACAACCACCAGAGCGGGAGTGAAATCAGTAAGTCAACGACAGTGGCGGCGAGGGCGATGAGCCGAGCCGAGGAGTCCTTCACGAAAAAAACCGCAGCCGCGCCGATCAGCGGGAGACAGATGAGTGCCGTAAGCCAAGGAAAGGAATGGGTCATTGGTCAGTGGTCCGTGGTCCGTGATCCGTGATCCGTGGAGAGAAATGCATGTTTCCCAGGCATCTGTCCTCCATCGACTCATGACCAGTGACCATTGACTTTCCTCCTACGAAATCAGAAAGGCCGTCACAATCACAACGATCCCAACCGCCATCGCCAGCGCGTAATGCTGAGTCTGCCCGCTCTGGATCAGTCTCAATATCCATCCACCCCAGGCAACGCCGCGCGCGACGCCGTTGACTGCTCCGTCGATGAGATTGACGTCGACCCGCTTCCATAGCTCCGAGGCGGCTGTATATGTTGGTCTGACAAACAGATGATCGTAGGCCTCGTCTACATACCATTTGTTCAGAGAGCCTCGATACAGGCTGCCCCACAATTGAGCCAGGCGTTCTGGGAGGCCGGGGTTGACCACATAAACATAGTACGCTGCTGTAATACCGAGTAAGCCCATCGCAGTTGCTGCGATCATAATGGCGAGCCCCGCTGAGCCGTGGTGAACAGCCGCTTCCCTCCCGGTTGAAAAGACAGGCTCCAGGAACGATGGGATGCCGAGATAACCGGTCAGAATACTGAGGAATGCCAGAATGATGAGCGGTGTAGTGATCGTTTGCGAGGGTTCGTGGAGGTGCTCCGCATGGTGCGGATCAACATGCGAAGGGCCCCAAAAAGTCACGAAGACCAGCCGGAAGCTGTAGAAGGCTGTCAGAAGAGCCGTCAGTAGACCGAAGAGCGCCAGGACCTGGCCCAGAGCACCAGACGACCAGGCGGACACGAGAATGTCATCCTTACTGAAGAATCCCGCCGTCAGGGGGAAGCCGGCGAGCGCCAACGAGCCGATTACAAACGTCCAGTAGGTAATCGGTAACCGGTCTTTGAGGCCGCCCATATGTCTCATGTCCTGCTCATGATGCAGGGCGATAATGACGGAGCCGCAGCCCAGAAAAAGCAAAGCTTTAAACGCGCCATGTGTCAATAAGTGATACATGCCGGAGGCGTAGGCTCCGAGCCCGCAAGCCATCATCATGTAGCCGAGCTGACTGACCGTCGAATAGGCGACGACACGTTTGATGTCGGTTTGAGTCAACGCAATAGTGGCGCCGAGAACCATCGTCGCCGCGCCTGTCACAGCGACCACGCTCATCGCGGTCGGAGAAAGATTATAGATCGGGGCGAGACGTGCCACCATAAAGACACCGGCTGTGACCATCGTGGCGGCGTGAATGAGGGCTGAAATCGGTGTCGGTCCTTCCATCGCGTCCGGCAGCCAGACATGAAGCGGAACTTGTGCCGATTTACCCACCGCGCCGCTGAACAGGAGCAACCCGATCAGCGTGAATATCGAAACCTCCAAGGTTCCTCCGAAGGGGCCGAGGAGGTTCATCGTCAAGTCTGTCGCCTCGTGGATGGCAGGAAAGATGTCGAGGTAATTCAGCGAGCCGAACTGGTACCAGACGAGCAGCAGGCCCAACATGAACCCAAAATCGCCCACGCGATTGACGACAAAGGCTTTGGTCGCCGCCGCACAGGCGGACGCGCGCTCGTACCAATGGCCGATCAGCAGATAGGAACAGAGCCCCACGGCTTCCCAGAACACGAAGAGCTGTAATACGTTGTCGGCCAAAACCAACATCAACATGGAAAAGGTGAACAGGGCGATGTAGCTGAAGAACCGAGCATAGCCGGGCTCACCCTGCATGTAGCCGATCGTATAGACGTGTACGAGCGAGCTGACACCGGTGACCAGCAGGAGCATGACGGCGGTCAGCCTGTCGATATGGAGACCGATGTGAATGTCGAGAGTTCCGGATGTAAGCCAGGTATACAGCGGAACCGAAATGACGGAGCCGGACACCACTTCTAAACAGGCCGCCACCGACAAGACGAGCGACAACATGACCGCCGGAACCGCGACCAGGTGGGCGCGGTCTTTAATGCGCCAGCCGGCCAAGCCTAAGATCAGAAAGGCGGCGAGCGGAAGAAGTGGGATGAGAGCGTACAGCATAAGCTCAGGAGCTGATAGTCGATGACTGATAGCACGAGCGTCGGACCTCTGTCCGTGCCGTTCGCCGTTCGCAAGAAGCCATCCAGGAATTGGTTACCATTTCAACAGATTGAACTCTTCCACGTTGATCGTGGATCTGGATCGGTGCAAGGCGATGATGATCGCAAGTCCGACTGCGACCTCCGCAGCCGCCACCGTCAAAGCAAAGAAAACGAACACCTGGCCGCCAAGATCCTGAAGGTGGTCGGAAAACGCGACAAAGTTAATGTTGGTCGCATTCAGCATCAGCTCCACGGACAACAGGATGGCGATGATGTTGCGCCGTATGAGTACACCCACAAGGCCGGTCAGGAAGACGATGCCGCTCAGGATGAGATAGTAGGAAATGGGAATCATCCTTGCCTCGTGAAACGTAACAGGTAAAAACTAAACGGTTGAGAGGAAAAGGCGGCAGCCGGCAGATTCCGCCATGAACGATCGGCTGACATTGCATCGCTCATAGTTCACGGCTTTCAGAAAAGTCTCGCTTCGCGAGGACGATGGCGCCGATCATCGCCACCAAGAGAACCAAAGAGGCGACCTCGAAGGGGAATAGGTACGTTGTAAAAAGCGTCTTGCCGATGGCCAACGTATTGTCGGCGGCGATGCCACCATGCGGTCCGGATTCGAGTGATCGACTGTCGTGGCCGGTCGATCCCGCTCCGCCGGAGAGCAGGACGATCGACTCGATCACCAACGGCACACAGACAACGGCGGCGATCCGCCATTGGCTGTGATAACGATCGTCTTCTTTGACATTGAGCAACATGACGACGAAGAGATACAGCACGAGAATGGCCCCGGCATAGACGATGACCTGCACGGCCGCGAGGAATTCGGCATGGAGTATGACGAAGAGTCCCGCGACATGGAAGAGCATAACCAAGAGTGAAAGCGCGCTGTAGACGGGGTTTCTCAGCGCGACCACCAGCATGGACGTTATGGCGACCATCCCGCCGAAGTAACCAAAAAACACCAGCGACATGAGACGGTTCCTGGGTTAGAGGTTCGATCTGGGCTCGACTCACGCTACGATAGTGCAGTCACCGCTCGCACGACGAGTACGCTTTGAGAGTCAGTCCGGTTTTGACGGCACGTGCTTGAATGCCACGTTGAAGAACGCGACGTTGGGATGCTGCAGCTCCAGGCGCTTCTCGCGAATCGGGAATGACCGGTCGCCGATGGCGAGCAGTTGCTGTTTGTTCAGGTGGAGTTGGCGCTTGTCGTATACCGCCCACTCAAATTCTCTCGTCATGCCCAGTGCATCGACAGGGCAGGCTTCCACGCACATTCCACAGAACAAGCAACGGGTCATGTCCATGTAATATTCTTTGGAGTACCGCTTCGTCGGTTCACCGGGCACTTCGGCACTGACGACCCGAATGACACGCGACGGACAGGCTGCTTCACAGAGATCGCATCCGACGCACTTCTCGGTCCCATCGTCGTATCGGAGCAGCGCGAGCATGCCGCGATAGTTGTCAGGCAGGGTACGTTTCTCGTGAGGGTATTGCAAGGTCACCGGACGATAATTGAGCAGGTGCGACAACGTCGCCTTCATGCCGACGAGGATCTCGTAGAACGTGATGGTCTTGAACCATTCGGAGAGACTCGGACGACTGGTGGTTGTCGTAGATGCCATGGTGGTCCCGTACGTTACTTCATCTGTTGGTAGATGAATACCGCAATAGATGTCACGACAATGTTACCCAATGCGATGGGCAGCATCACCTTCCAGCCGAACCTCATGAGCTGATCGTATCGCAGCCTTGGCAACGTGGCCCGGAGCCAGAAGAAGAGGAACAAGAAGGAGTAGGTCTTGACCGCAAACCACATCGTGTTCTCGACCCAAGCAAAGGACGGCAAACCGACGAGCGCCAGAATCGTTCCAGGATACGGTGCGTTCCATCCGCCGAGAAACAGGGCGGCGGCTACACAGGACACTAACATCATGTTGGCGTACTCAGCCAGGAAAAAGAACGCGAATCTGAGGCCGCTGTATTCAGTGAAGAAGCCGGCGACGAGTTCGCTCTCCGCTTCCGGCAGATCGAACGGGACTCGGTTGGTTTCCGCCACCGTTGAGATCACGTAGACGACAAACGCAAAAATCTGCGGGGCCGGTAACGCGAAGAGAAACCAATTCCAAAAGCCTCCGGCCTGGGCATCGGTGATTTTCACGAGGCTGAGCGAGCCGGCCAAAAGCAACACGCCGACAATGGACAATCCGACGTTAAGCTCGTAGCTGATGATCTGCGCCGCCGAGCGCAACCCACCGAGCAGCGAGTACTTGCTGTTGGAAGCCCACCCTCCCAGGATGATGCCATAGGCAGCAAGTGACGCGAAAGCTAAGATGTACAGAATCCCGATGTTGATGTCGCTGATGATGAACGGCTTCACGGAGATCCCGCCGATCTCGAACGTCCAGTTCGGGCCCCAGGGAATAACCGCAAATCCGATGAATGTCGGAATCAGACAAAGAATCGGTGCCATGGTGAAGAGGAACTTGTTGGCACCGGCGGGGATGATGTCTTCCTTGAAAAACAGCTTGATGGCGTCCGCAAACGGTTGGAGAATGCCGTAGGGTCCCACTTCCATCGGGCCCATGCGGTCCTGCATCCAGCCCAGGACTTTGCGTTCCGCAAGCGTGAGGATGAGGACCGTGATGACCACGATGCCCATGACCGCGGCGATCTGGGTAAGGGAGATGGCGAGACGCAATCCGAATTCGGTCACAATTACACTCCTCGATGAGCGTCATCATCCGTGATGACGCTCGTCATCACGCCACCTTCATGATAGACACCGTCGCTGTCCGGAACGACGGTGCTTGGGTGGTCGGATCGATGGCGCATTCAAATAGTTGGACGGCAGTTTGACCAAAGTGATAGGGGAACCAGGCCGTTCCTTGGGGGATCCGCTCCATAATCTTGACCTCGGTCGTCATTTCCCCGGACGTGCTGGAGAGGCGGACCCGATCTCCATCCGACAAGGCAAAGCGTGCGGCGTCAGGGGGACTAATACGGAGCCTGCCGCTTCCTTCCACCTGTAACAGCCCTTTGGAGCGAGTGGATAACTTTCCGGAATGGAACAGACTTTGACCTAGGTCCAACCGCAGGGTTCCATCCGGCCTGGATTTCGGCTTCACGAGCCGGTATCGCGTCACAAGATCACGCTGATACCCCTCGGCGAGATAACGGTCTATGGCGGTACGATCGACCTTTTGAGCGGACGGTGTGGGCCCCAGTGAGCCGTAGCCTGGAATTAGGCCTCGAATTTCTTTGAGGATGTCTTTGCTTTCGGCATACTCCATGGGTGAGTTCAATAGGATGGAAAGCGCGGAAAAGACTTCCCAGTCTGGGCGGCTTTCCCCGACAGGTTCGATCGACGGACGAACGGCCTGAACATGTCCCTCAGTATTGGTAAACGTCCCCTGCTTTTCCATCGAAGAGGCGGCCGGCAACACGACGTGGGCCAAGGCGGCCGTCTCCGTTAGAAACAGCTCCTGGCACACCAAAAGATCGAGGTGACGCAGTGATTGCTCGGCACGTATCGTCGCGGGGAGACTTCCGACAGGATTCTCTCCGACGATGAACATCGCCTTGAGGGACCCCTCGTTGGCTCGCTTCAACATCTCGATGAGGGACGCTCCTCTGTGGGTCGGAAGTTCGGCTTTCCAATGCTTCGCGATCCGCTCGCGATCCGTGCTGTTGGCGATGTGGCCGGCACCGGGAAGAAATTCAGTGACGGTTCCCATTTCGACAGCGCCCTGGTCGTTGTTTTCCTCGGCAAGGGGTGCAAAACCACAGCCGGGCTGATCCAACTTTCCTGTCAGAAGCAGCAGATCGAGGAGCGTCACGCATCCGCTGTAACCATGTTCGCTCCGCAGCAAGAGCTGTCCGGCCAAGATGACGACCCGGCCTGCTCCTGCCGCCACCTTGGCCGCCCTCATAAAAGAATTCGGCCCGGTTCCGGTCGCCGCCTGTAGGTCCTGCCAAGAGATCTGTTGCAGCGCGCTCCTAATGGCGTTGACATATGCCGGATGCCGTTGCGCAAGCTCCGGCTGTATCAAATTCTGTTCTACGACGCCCTTCACCAGACCCAAGATGGCGTTCTGCATCTCACTGGGTGGGAGACAGAAGTGATGCTGAGAGAGGTTCGCGATGTTACTGATCGTGTCGACGACCGGCTCCAGCGATTCGATCGTGACCAGTGTCGCCCGCCGCTTCTTCACCGCCTCCTTGACCTTGAGGCCCGTGATGGGATTCGTCTCGGTGATATTCGTACCGACAAGGATCAGTACATCCGCATCCAGGATGTCGTCGAAGGTCACGGTCCACCGATGCGTCCCCTGCACGAGTTGCATGGCGTGCAGGCCGTTGACATGACCGTAGCGCGCGCTGCTGTCGATGTTGTTGGTGCCGAGGACCAGGCGCATAAATTTCTGAAAGAGGTACAGTTCCTCGTTGGTGCAGCGACCCGAGATCAGTCCTCCGAAACTCTGTCCCCCGTGCGCGGCTTTAATCTCGCCGACGCGGGCGGCGACGTACTCCAGCGCTTCTTCCCACGTCGCTCGCACGAGCACGTCGTCGCGGCGAATGAGCGGATGCGTCAGACGATCCGGATGGACGGCTGCATGGAACCCAAAAAATCCCCGAGCGCACAGGTCGCCGTTGTTGCGGCCCGCTCCATGCGCGGAGTTCACTTCAATGAGTTCCTGCCCCTTCGTCTGCACGGTGATCTGGCACCCATCTCCGCAGTAACCGCAGATGGTGTCGGCTCGTTTCAGCATCCATGGCCGATACTCATACATGGACAGTCGGCTGGTAATCGCTCCAACCGGGCAGATTTGCACACAGCCTCCGCAGAACTCGCAATTCAGAGGATGGGCGCCGAAGTACTTGATCTCCGTCATAGTCCCGCGACCGACGGGCGCCAGCGCCTTGACGTCCATCACTTCGTCGCAGTATCGGACGCAGCGGAGACACTGCACGCAACGATTCATCTGCGTTTCGATGAGCGGACTAAAATATTCCTTTTGGAAGATGCGCTTGGTTTCAACGAACCGGCTGGACGCCGTGTACTGGTGCGAAAAGTCTTGAAGGTCGCACTTTCCCCCTTGATCGCAGACCGGACAGTCCAGCGGATGATTGGCAAGGATAAACTCGAGCACCGATTTGTGGGCGTCGTCGACCACAGTGGTGGCGGTGCGTATGTTCATCCCTTCGTCGGCCGGTGTACTGCAGGCCGTTTGAAGCTTGGGCATCTTTTCGATTTCAACCAGGCACATACGGCAATTGGCGTCCGGTTTGAGCTTCGGATGATAACAGAAATGTGGAATCATGACGCCGACACGACGGGCCGCTTCGATCACCAACGTTCCCTTCGGGACGTGGACCGTCATTCCGTCGATCGTGATCCTGACGGTTTGTGTTGCTGTGTCGGCCATCCTCCCCCTTATTCGTTAACCGTTAAACGCAATGATCTGACGAATAACGATTCACGATTAGCGATTAACGTCTTACTCCCACCGGCTCGGGCCGGATCAGATTCGCCGCCTCCGCTTCGTTGATGAGGTCGACGTACTCTTGCCTCCAATGATTCAGTGTACTTTGGATCGGGGCGACTTCCGCGTCGCCGAAGGCACAGACCGTTCGGCCTGCGATGTTTTTGCATAGATCCGACAAGGTTTCAAGATCCTCCATCCGGCCACGCTTCGCTAAGATTCTGCGCAGAGTCTGTACGAGCCAAGAGCTGCCCTCTCGACAGGGAGTACATTTCCCACAGGACTCATGGTAGAAAAATTCCATCAGCCGAAGGGCCGCCCAGACCATGCTGGTGCCTTCTTCCATGACCGTCACGCCGCCGGACCCCAGCATCGATCCCGCCGCCGCAACGTGTTCAAAATCCAACTTGACGTCCAGATGGGCCGGAGTCAGAAACGGCGCAGACGCTCCACCGGGAATGAACGCTTTGATCGGCTTATCCGAACGCATGCCGCCGGCATGTTCGTAGACCAACTCGCGGACCGTCACCCCCATCGGAACTTCATAGTTTCCGGGTCGTTTCACATGCCCGCTGACGCAGAAGACCCTGGTACCGGTGCTCTTGGGCGGCGAGCCGATCGCGGCAAACCATTCCGGGCCTCGCTTGATGATATGGGGGAGGTTCGCCAGCGTCTCGACGTTATTGACCACGGTCGGCTTGTTGTAGAGGCCATGCGTGGCTGGAAACGGAGGCTTGATGCGAGGGAGCCCGCGTTTGCCTTCGAGCGATTCCAAGAGGGCTGTTTCCTCGCCGCAGATATAGGCCCCCGCTCCCCGATGCACCCACACGTCTGCGTTGATGCCGGTGCCGAGAATGTTCTTTCCGATATACCCGGCGGCTCTTGCTTCGCCGATGGCCTGTTCCAAAATCCTCGAGCCCAGCACCATTTCCCCACGGATGTAGATGTAGGCGGTTTCCGCACCGATGGCATAGCAGGCCAGCACGATGCCTTCCAATACTTGGTGAGGGTCGCGCTCCATGAGTTGACGATCCTTAAACGTGCCGGGCTCGCTCTCATCGGCATTGCAGCACAGATAACGGGGTCCTTGATAATCCTTCGGCAGAAATCCCCATTTCACACCGGTCGGGAAGCCTGCGCCGCCTCGGCCGCGTAATCCGGACTGGCGGACCATCGTCGTCACATCCGACGGGCCGATCTTCCCGAGCGTGTTGCGCAAGGCTTGATAGCCACCGGTCTTCTCATAATCCGTCAGCGACCCGGTATATCCAGGTTGCATCATATTCTTCAGGAGAACGAGTTCGTGCTTTGGCATATGTCGTGAATCGTTAAACGTGAATCGTTAATCGCTAGAACCTGACTTTACCTTGGCCGACTTGAGGTATCTGATAAAGCCGTTCACGATGGTAATAGCTCTCAAGATGTCATTTCGAATATGATTGAACGTTTCGTCGTCCACGATTTTTTCGTCTTTGCATACGGTCAGGTGATCCAGAGCCTCGTACAATGATCCACGAGCCTGTCTGGCGAATTGAGCATTCTCTAAATAATGGAATCGCCCATATCCTTCAGCCAAATTGGCCGTTACCGACCGGGACGATCTGATTAGTTGATCCGCCAGTCTGAATTTCTCTTCCTTCGGAAAGGTCGCAGCCAAACCTGCCAGCTTTGTTCTCAGCTCCCGGCAAACCTTCCAGACGTCCAGATCTTCAAAGGTTCGAACCGCTATCGGCTTGCGCTTTTCCGTCTGCTACTCCTGCATTTAACGAATAACGATTAACGTTTAACATTCACCGGTTCCGGCCACATAAAAGGTCCGCTTTTCAGGCGACTGGTTCCTGTCGATCGTAGATCGGCCAAAATTCGGTCCAGTTTGTCCTCAGTCAGCTGCTCATAGTAGTCATCGTTGATCTGCATCATGGGGCCGGTCCCGCATGCGGCCAAACATTCCACTAAGCTGAAGCTGAACAGCCCGTCTACGGTCGACTCACCCGGGGCAATCCCTAGCTTCGCTCTGATCCATTCGATGACGGTATCTGAGCCGACAAGAGCGCACATGAGGGACTTGCACACCTGAATATGGAATTTGCCCATCGGCTTCAGGTTAAACATCGTGTAAAACGTGATCGTTTCATAAACTTGCGGAGGCGTCAGCCTGAGAAGATGCGCAATTTCCTGCATCACCGACTCGGATACATAGCCTTGATCGCGCTGGGCGACATAGAGCAGTGGAATCAAGGCAGAACGCTTGACCGGGTAGCGGCTCAGGATCTCCGTTATCTCGTCCTTGTATTTATCAATCAGCATTGCGCATCCCCACGGCTTCGTTAATCGCCGAAAAACTGTCGGTTCTTGCGTTTAACGGATAACGATTCACGTCCAAGGGCTTCATCTATCACACTCCCCCATGACGACGTCGTATGTGCCGAAAATCGTGATGATGTCGGAGATCAAGTACCCACGCGCCATGTGGTCGAATGCACCCATGTGAATGAACGAAGGCGAACGAATTTTCAGTCGATAGGGGCGTGGAGATCCATCACTAATGATAAAAAACCCCAATTCCCCCTTGGGGGCTTCGGTCGCGCAATAGGTTTCCCCCTTCGGCGGCTTGAACCCTTGGGTGAAGATGATGAAATGATGGATCAAGCTCTCCATGTCGCGCATGACTTGCTGCTTGGGCGGCGGAATGTATTGCGGCAAATCGGCGATGATCGGCCCTGGCGGCATCTGATCGAGACATTGTGAAATGATCCGGGCGCTCTGACGCATCTCTTCAACTCGAATCCAATAGCGATCGTAGGTGTCGCCGTTTTTCCCGACCGGCACTTCCCAGTCTACCCTATTGTAAACCCCATAGGGTTCGAGTTTGCGGACGTCATAGGCTACCCCGGATCCACGCAACGCGGGGCCGGTCATGCCGAAATTGATCGCATCCTCCCCTGAGATGACGGCGACATGTTTCGTCCGGCCCAACCAAATCCGGTTGCCTGCGAGCAGTGAATCATACTCGTTGACCTTCTCCGGAAACGTTTCCAAGAATGTCTTGAGGTGGGTGATCAATTCGGGAGTGAAGTCGCTGTCCACGCCGCCGATCCGATAATAATTCAAGGTCAGCCTGGCCCCACAGAGCCGTTCGAACATATCGAGCAAGGTTTCCCGCTCGCGAAAGGTCCAGAAGAAGATCGTCATGGCCCCGATATCCAGCGCCTGAGCGCCCAACCAGAACAGATGTCCCAGAATGCGCTGCATCTCCGCGACTATGGTGCGAATATACTCGGCTCGTTCAGGCACGGTAATACCGAGGAGTTTCTCGACGGCCCGCACATAGGCATAGTTGTTGGCCATCGCGCAGACATAGTCGAGCCGGTCGGTATGGGGAATGATCTGCATGTAGGCGAGACCCTCAGCCAGTTTCTCGACGCCTCGATGGAGGTATCCCAGATCGGGCGTCGCCTTGACGATCCGCTCTCCATCCAGCTCGAGAACGACCCGGACCACGCCGTGCGTGCTCGGATGTTGTGGGCCCATATTCAGCAACAGTTCTTCCCGTCGGTTCGATGAGGACCCGGTCGGCTCGGAAAGGAACAACTTCTTCTCAGCCTCGGGAACCTCGCCTTCGAAGTGGTCGACCGGCGGTTCATCGAGGCGCGGGATAAAGTCGAACTGACTCCGCCACCCTCGGCCTTCCGCCGGGAAATCCTTTCGGAGCGGGTATCCTTCCGCATAGTCTTCAGGAAGGAGGATGCGGCGCAGGTCCGGATGCCCTGAAAACCGGATTCCCATCATGTCGTAGACTTCACGTTCCAAGAATATCGCGCCGCGCCAGATGCTCGTGACTGAATCCAGCGACGGGTTGTCTTCGGTGACCCGCGTTTTCAGGCGAATCCGCCTGCCGTGCGGGAGCGACAACAAGAGATAGATGACCTCAAACCGTGGCTGATCGGCCGGATAGTCTGCGGAGCAGATATCGGTGATATGGTCGAAACAAGCCTCCGGGTCGTCGTGCAAAAAACGAGCGACCTCCAAGATCCTCGGCGCAGCGACATGAATGGTCACTTCCGATCGCGCCGTGTCGATATCAATAGAAAGCACAGCCGCCGGGAACTTTCTCAGCAACGTTTCAGTGAGGGATTGCATAGTGTTCACACTGCGAGAAGCGCGCGACTTGCGGGAAAGGCGCGAATTGTCATCGCGCAAGTCACGCCACTCTCGCGTGTCTTGCTCGTCATTTCACAAACACTCTCTCTCGCTGGATCTTTTCCTGTAACTTCAACAGACCGTCCAGCAAGGCCTCCGGTCTCGGCGGACAGCCTGGTACATAGACATCCACCGGCACAATCTGATCCACGCCCTGGACGACCGCATAGCTGTTGTAGTGATTGCCCGAGGTCGCGCACGAGCCCATGCACATGACATATCGAGGCTCAGGCATTTGGTCGTAGATCCGCCGAATGACCGGTGCCATCTTGCGCGAAACCGTTCCCGCGACAATCATGAGATCAGACTGCCTGGGGGATGCGCGAAAGACACCGGCGCCGAAGCGGTCCAGGTCATATCGTGAGGAAACGCTGGCGATCATTTCGATCGCACAGCAGGCCAGACCGAAAGTCATGGGCCATAAGGCCGACTTCCTCGCCCAGTTAACGACCGCGTCCAGATTCGTCGTCAGGATATTCGCGTCAAACTGTCGCTCAAGAAGGCTCATGGTGTGTGGTTATTCGTTAAACGTTAACCGTTAAACGCAGGATTCTGACGAATACCGATTCACGATTAACGGTCTTTCTCCTCTTAATCTACATGTGTTCAACGATTCACAAATATCGTTTAACGTATTCACTAGTCCCATTCCAAGGCTCCTTTTTTCCATGCGTACCAGAACCCGACCACGAGGATGGCAATGAACAGGACCATCTCCACTAATCCAACCAGCCCGAGGCTGTTGAATGCAACCGCCCAGGGGTAGAGAAAGACCACCTCGACGTCGAAGATGACGAACAACATCGCGATGATGTAGTACCGCATCGGAAACTGTACACGGGCATCCTGAAAGAGCGGACTTCCGCTTTCATACGGAGCCAACTTTGCCCGATAGGGCTGGTTGGGACGGACAAACTTCCCGAGCAAGAGAATCAGCGTTCCGAGTGCGATACCCACCCCGATGAAAATGAGGATCGGGATATAGTTTTGCGGTACGGGTGAATCGCCCATATCAACCTCAGAACAGGTGACCGAACATCGGTGCTGCCGTCATCCGAAATTCCTCACGCAGCTGATTGCATTGTGAGCGCGGAACCAAAGAACGGTTTGTACTGCAAGCAGTCCAGTTCAGGCTGTCGGATTCCCTTGTGTTGGATGAGGACCTTGAACGTCGTGCCCATCCCGTTTGGTCTCAGCAGATGAATCGCCTCTTTGAACTGCGGGCTGTCCTGTTCCAATTCCGCTATCATCTGTTCGACGCCGAGTCCCATGAGAAAACTCATCTGGTTCGTGAAGCCGGTCGTCTGGAGTTTCCATCCTTCACCAGCTGCCGCCAAGCTCGAAAAATCAACATGGGCGGTCATGTCCTGTTCCCCCACGCGTAGAAACGGATCTTCATTGATGGATTGTTGGAAATAGCAAAGGAACGTGCCTTGTTTTCGGTCGGATCGATAGAGGTCCTGTGCCGTGTGGCCGTAATCGATGGTGAGCACGAAGCCACGATCCAGATGTTGAGCGACTTGCTGCATCCAATCCGATGCCTGGAGGTTGATCTCGGCTCGATAGCCTTCCGGCCAATCGGCGCTCACCAGGCGAAGGCGATGAGCCAGTCTGTCCGACGACAACGGCATCAGACATTCAACGAATCTTCCGTCTCGATAGTCCACCCAGAGTTCCTCGATTCCCTTTGCCGTGACCTGAACGCGGTGGACCGGAAACGAGTCCACGAGTTCATTGCTGAAGACCAGACCGGTCAGACCTTGAGGGGCCATAGTCGCTAGGTCGTCCACCCATGTCAGTAGGCCTGCTCGATCCAGCCACGGAGCCAGGCTCCTGCGTTGCAACTCACGCATGGCTGGGCTTCGGTCAATCAGGACATACCGAAGATGCTGAAAAAACGAATGATAACGATGCGCGCATGTCGTCAGGACGTGGTTCGCCAGCAAGCCTTTGCCGGGCCCCATCTCAACGATGGTAAAGGGATGGGGTTGACCGAGTAATCGGTACATCTGTTCGGCTTGTTTGGCCAGAGCCTGCCCAAGGATAGGATGGACATCTGAACTCGTGTAAAAATCACCCCGCCGGCCGATCCGTTCTTGCGGTGAGTCAGGGCTACGCATGTAATAACCGAATCGCGGGTGATAGAGAGCCAACTCCATGAACCGAGCAAACGGCATCGGACCGGAAGCGGCGATCTCAAAGACAATGGCAGCAACGAGTTCCGGATGCCCTATGCTCACGGAAAGCTCCAATTCACCATCCAAGACGGAAAAAAGCGACACCCCTAGCTTATGGGCACTATCCTGCCCATCGCTGGGTGCTGAAGGGGGGCTAGAGTAGCCTTCTGAAGTGTGTTAAGTCAAGGCGAGATCAGAGGGATGTCAACCCAATTTAGAAATGTCCTCTTCTTCCCAAAGTAGAAATGTCCGGTTTATGGTCCGGCTGCTGCCGCGTGTACGTCCCGTTTCTGCAGCAGCCGCTTCCTCCACGGATGGTCCGGCTTCGGCACGATCGGGCGCCG
>PHGD01000187.1 GCA_011090425.1 Nitrospira sp. LK70
CAGCAGGCAATTGGGACCACTGATGGTCGGTCGCCAAAAACCCGACGCACACAGTTGGCCCAGGAGCGACGATCGTCGAGCGACGCGACCCACAGGTCGAGTCAATATAGCTACAACAGTGTCCAAGAAATCGGGAGCGGTACATAAGGCAGCCGTTTCACCTCGAGCTTTTTCAAGCGAGGCCAAACCCTCTTTCTTCGCTTTAACTACCTGAGTGAATATCGCCTTTAAGGGACCGGGAAACATGACGTCTTTAAGGCTTACAGACTGAAGCTCGATTCCTAGTTCATGGCATTTGGTCTCAACCATATCTTTCAATGTATTACCAATCTGGTTCCTCTGCTCCAGGATTTCATCAATAACTCTTGAACCTACGATGCTTCTCAATGCAATCTGTAACTCTTGATAGAGAGCCACTTGGTAATCCTGAATCTTATTGGTTGCTTTGGCAGCATCTTGAATTTGGAACTGTACCGCGAGGCTGATCTTGATGCCGACATTGTCGGAACTTAGGACCTCTTGGCCTGGGACCGAGATTGAACGTGGTCGCACATCGACCTTGGTTATCGTTGTAAACCAAGGAAAGTACCAATACTGTCCTGCCGTCAGAAGACCAGCATAATGGCCACGCGAATATTTGAGTCCGGTTTCGTATTCATACATAGTGATTCGATGTAAGCCATAACGAAAAAGAACGATGATGCTCACCCCCACTAAAATCCCTGCTAACAAGTTTTCCATATTCCCTCGTTATTTTAAGGCCCAGCTCAGGGAGTCACAGTTCAATGGCGGGGGTATTAACCCACAAGGCCACTTCACTGCCGCGTTTCCGCTGACTCCCTGAGATGAACCTGGGAAGGCTTTGAACCTTCACGCCTAAGGGCGTCCCATCGGAGAAGTCGCAAAACCTTAGTGACGATGCCACTATGGCTGCCTTTGACTTCTCCATCCATTACCAAATTTAGCCCAACATTGTAGACGAGCAAGGAACTTTCATATTTCTTCCTGGTCTACAGGAATGGGCGAACAGAAAAAATAGGGACAGGCTGGATTTTCTGTAATGCCTAAGGGTAGAAAAATCTGGTGGAGTCTGTGACAGAAGTGGGTTGGTTCAGCTCAAGGCTTTGGAAAGCGCTGGTTCAATTCGTGGCAGAAATCGGAGAGGTTCAATGCGATGGCCAGCCGTTCTTCTGAAGTCTGACGCCTAGCCCGTTCGATCTTCTCGTCAGCGAGCCACTCGCTCAGCTTGCTGGGTCGTCGTCGGGACTCCTGAGAGACGGTCTGTTGCCGAGGTTTCATGAAGACGAGTATACATGGATCTGCTGTAACCTAAAAGGGCGATGAAGGAAGCCGCTACCATGCGCAACAGATAAACTCCGATGCTTAAGAACGCACGACTGGTTGTAGTAGGCATCGATCTCGCTGGATCGCCGAAACGCCCGACAGGTCTCTGTGTGCTACGCGGTCTGATTGCTGAAATCCGCGTGGCATTTAGCGACGACGACATCCTCAACTTTGTTAAGGAAACCCGGCCCACTCTCGTCCCGATCGATGCCCCGCTCAGCTTGCCGAAGGGACGACGGACAATTCATGATCCTTCGGGCGAGCATCTGCGTGAATGCGATCGAGTATTGCTCCGGCTCGGCATCCGCTTTTTCCCCATCACGCTCGGCCCCATGCGCATGTTGACTGAACGTGGACTTGTACTAAAGGCGAAGCTGAAAGCTATGCGCTATCGCGCCGTCGAGTGTTACCCGGGTGCCGCGCAAGATCTATGGGGAATTCCTCGGCAACATCAAGATCAGCTCGGCTTACTTTCCGGACTGAGAAAACTCGGCCTGCGCGGCTTGAAAAAGGCAGCGACAAGCGATGAGTTGGATGCTGCGACAGCCGCCCTGGTCGGTCGATGGCTTCTGTTGGGTCAAGGCATGATGTTGGGTGGAGAGACGGGCATCGTGGTTCCAGTTGTAGATGAGAAGAAAGGACGATCTAAGAACCTCAAAGCATCACGAGCTAGAGCGAGGGCGGTACTACAGCAATGATCCGTAGCGGGCCGCCCGTACCTCCGGCGATCTTCATCGGAAGGGCGATGACGTCAAAGCCACGATCCGATAATTTATCCAGATCGGCAAGATTCTCGAACACCGGCACGTTCTGAGCAAGCAGCGCGATGTGTGTTTCGAACTTGGTCGATTGTCCATAGTCGATTGATGCCGTGTCAATACCGACAGCCTTCGCTTGTCGTTCGCGCACCAACCAGGCAGCCGCTTCGGGATGTAACCCTGGGAAATGGAGGGTGCGTACCCCTTCCTGACCCCGCACGTCCGTTCCCAGGTAGTCCTTGCGACTTGGCCAGAACCGGGCATAGCCCGTATTCAACAGAATGATAGCGTGGTTTGGAATTCGCCCATGCTTTGCTTCCCATCGTTCGAAGTCCGAGATCGCCACACGGTAATCGTGATCACGCGCACATTGCTCAGTGATATCGATTCGGATGCCGGTTCCAATCAATCGTTCGATTGGAATTTGATCCAGCGTCTGTTTCCCTCTGGAAAAGTGAATCGGGGCATCGAGGTGTGTGCCTCCATGCTCGGGCATCTCCACACGATTCGAAGCATAGTAGTACCCGCCAGGCGTGTCCTCGGCATGCTGGACAACCAGCTTAAAATCCTGTTCCGTCGGCCAGACAATCGTGTTCGATCCGAATGAATGGGTCAGATCAACGATCTGCGATTGCGACCAGGCAAAATGATTGCTCCACCGGTTAGAAACACATCCAAGATTGACGACCAGCCCCAGTGCTGCGATCCACATACTCGCCGTGTACGTCAGTCGCATCACCTTAAGCCCTGAGCCTCTTCATTCTCTCTCATCCCAAGTCTCGGATGGAACGGATGCCCGAAGAAGTTGCGCCATAGCTAGAATTGCCGAACAGCAGGAAGACAATATAGGATGTGACGGCGTTGCGACGAAGTCGCAACCTTAGAGGAGCATCCGAGGAGAAGAAAAGGATTCATGAGCCGTCTGACTTCCGAGCGTTATGACGCAACTGAGTCTCGCGCGCCGTTCGCCAGCCGAGACTCTCTACTTCCCGAATGCTTTTTTCAGCAGCGGTTCGATCTCGCCCTTGGCGGCCATAGGGTCGAGGATATCGGTATCTCCATAGAAGGTGCCGTCGATAAAGACCTTGGGAAGGGTCGGCCAATTAGTCATCTTCGTGAGCGCTTCCCGCTTAGCCGGCTGCGATAGGACGTCGATAAGTTCATAGGGATACCCGTACCGGTCGAAAAACTGCATGGTCTCTCTCGTGAAACCACACATCGGCATCGTCTTGGTTCCTTTGCCGTAGATCACAATCTTATGGGCCTTCACTTCCTTCTGAATCTCATCTTCGATCGGGTCGGCCATGGTCTCCTCCTATATCTCATCTCTGGTGCGCGCAGTTAATTCAAGCGCATGGATACGTCCGTCCTTCATCGGCACGTCTAACGCTTGATAGATCATTCGATGCCGGTCCAAGAGATTTTTCCCCTGAAACCCGTTTGAGACGATCTCAACCTTCAGATGATTCATCGTTCCCGTACGATCGGTTACCGTCACCTCGGCATCCGGGA
>PHGD01000088.1 GCA_011090425.1 Nitrospira sp. LK70
CCAGATGCAATGGCGTGAGACCCCGAAATGCCGCGCCGCTTCTGCCTGTGTCAGGTCGTCATGCGTGGTGACATGACGCCGCAAGGCCTCCCAATCCAGTTTGTGAGCGGTTTTGGGCCCGGGGCGTTTATGTGTCAGCCCACCGGGTTTGAGCCACCGGTACACGCTCGCCTCGCCCACCTTGAACCGCCGAGCCGCCTCCGCCTTGCTGCCACCACTCCGTACAAAATCCACCACCCGTTGACGCAAATCTATTGAGCATCTCATGCGCACATGATCGCCCAGACGTACACCCCGTGTCTATCAGTAACTGTAGGCTTAGCTATAGACTGCGCAATTCGCAGTCTATCTCGGTGGGCGAAGCAGGACGAAATCTTGAATAAGTATTGGATTTGCCCGTAGACTTGCCTTCCAGTGGATCGTTGGGGCTCCCGTACTATGCTGCGGGGATAGCCTGCAGCAGACTTAGCGGCGAAGTAAGCAATCGGAGCGCTGAGCGGGGAGTGGTATCCTCACGACATGAAAGTCAAGGAGGTCGTGCGGCTGCTTGAAGACGATGGTTGGCGACTGGTTGCTATGCGGGGCAGCCACCGCCAATACAAGCACGGTACCAAGCCTGGTCGCGTGACGGTGCCTGGTAAGCCGAGTGACGATCTGGCTCCAGGGACGCTCAACAGCATCTTGAATCAGGCTGGCCTAAAGAAATGAGGTAGGAAGCATGCGTTATGCAGTCGTGATCGAAAAAGCAGAGGGCAACTACTCGGCTTACGTTCCGGATCTTCCAGGGTGCGTCGCGACAGGTGCAACGCCAGAGGAGACTGAGCGCGAGATTCGCGAGGCGATCGAGTTGCACTTGGAGGGGTTGCGGGAAGACGGCGCTCCGATTCCCCCACCGTCGAGCAAGGTTCAGTACATAGAAGTCGCCGCATAACCAATCGCTCGAGCGGACGCGTGATGTCTTTGCTTCTTTCTTCGGCGCGGTGCCCACGCCGCTCAGCTCTGCGTTAGGCATCGTGGTAAGGGGGGCCCCGACCCATCGAGATGCTTTCGGGAATTCGTGCTGAGAGGTAACATGCAGATCGATATTGACGGGCTCACGGAAGCGGAACTGATCGCCCTCAACAACCGGATCGTCGAGCGCCTGCGGTTCCTGCACCAGATGCGTTCACATGCCGAAATGCTCGAATTCCGGATCGGCGACCGAGTGGAGTTTCAACCTGACGGTCATCCGCTTGTCGTGGGCATGCTGACCCGGTACAACAAGAAGACGGTCACTGTCATCACGGACGCCGGTCAACGTTGGAACGTTGCGCCGCGTTTTCTACGCCGAGCGTGCGAGGGCGAAGGTCAAGCCACCTCTGACCCGAACGTCGTTCGGTTGCACAAGCGGTGACCGCACAGAGGACGCCCAACCTCGCGCTGGATCGCAAGTAGCAAAGGGGTCGCGAGTCTTTGTTCCTACATTTCCGTCTGAATTCCTGAATTCGGACCGCGTCTTACGATCAAACCTTGAGTGAGCAAGACGGAGCCAGCCTGGCGATTCACCGTCATCTTTTTGGGCTCGTCGTTCGCAGGAGAGTTTCAGGAGCCATTCTGGTTTTCTTACTCCACGATTTGAGTAAGAACTCCCCGCCCACATCTTTACTTCTGCTGATGAAACAATCCAAAATGCGAACGGATTTGTCTCCAGATCTCGATTCTCGATCCAGGTCTCAGAAAAGAACCCCCGTCATGCCGGCATAGGTTAAGCCAACCACACACCACCAAGGAGAGGCACCATGAGCAACGAGAGCGTGTACCAAGGAAGCTGCTTTTGCGGCGCGGTTCGATTCACGGTCAGCGGAGAGGCGGCCGCAATGGGATATTGTCATTGTGAGTCCTGTCGAATTTGGTCGGCTGCGCCGGTCAACGCCTTCACGTTGTGGAAACCCGACGCGGTGCGGATCACGCAGGGTGCAGAGAACATCGGGACGTACAGCAAGACGCCGCTCAGTTATCGTAAATGGTGCAAGACCTGTGGAGGCCATGTCTTTACTGAACATCCAACGTGGGGACTCACCGACGTGTATGCGGCGGTTATTCCGGACTTTCCCTACCAGGCCGGCATCCATGTGAACTATGAGGAGACGAAGCTGCGGATAAAAGATGGGCTGCCAAAGATGAAGGACTTGCCGAAAGAAATGGGCGGATCAGGCGTCAGCGTACCCGATTGAGCCTGTCGAGAATTCAAACCAACGAAAATTGCGAACTGCGACCGCAAGGGTGGTCTCTTGATAAGCGACCATGCCAGATAGCTGAAAGCGATCCGTGAGGGGCAGGAGACCAGCGAACAGAACCATGTATCCTGACCAGTCTTGGCAAATGCGGTGAACCGTCTCCAAGACACCGGTCACATGAGGAGCGAGCTTTTCCCACAGCTCAACACATTAACTCCTTCACATCAGCAAGCCTGAACTGAGTGAGCTGCACGATTTGGCGGCTAAGCAGCCGTTGGAAGATTACTACGTAACGGCCTGATCCTCAATCGCGTCTGAATCCGATCCGATCCACCTGTTATCCATTCAGATACAGATGAGCGGTGTCCAACTTTGAGACAGTTCGCTCAGACTGTTGGAAATACTTAACTTTCCATTTGGAACGTGCGTGGCGCAGAAAGTGCTTTCATGATCGATGTGTTCGTGAACGAACAGAATGTCTCGGAGACACTGATGTGGGAGGGGTAATGCTGAGTACGTTGCAAGAGCGCGCGGCGGATGGCGATACGATTTGTGTTGGAGGCGAAACCCGGGCAACACGGATGTCATGGAGGATCTTATGATCAGTGTTAAAAATCAGCTCGTCCAGCGGCCCTTGGTGGTGATAACCTTCATCCTCGTTCTTGGTGCTCTATCGATGATCTGGCCCGCCGTCATTACGCTGTTTCTAGGCGCAGTACTACTGCTGCTCCAATCCTTCGGCGGCGAGCTGGCAATTGTGGTCCTGCCCTAGCGTGCATTATTCACAAACGCTTCTGCTGCAATCGCCTTCGCCTCTTTTCGGTGGCCCGAAGGCGCGAAGACCGGCGTGAAGGACTTTCGCGATACCCTGACTAAATCCATCAAGCAACTGCAGCCGTTGCTTTGTTGACAACGGCGAGTTCTCGGCAGGATACATTGCGGACGGCATTGCGGTCAGCTGATCACCATCCATTTCATACAAGGAGGGGACATCATGAAGACAGAAGCCAGCCCAACGATGAACACCCATCATGCCGTTTGCTCCATTATTCCACCCTATATCCTGGACCACATGTCGCAATCCAACGATGCGAAGGTCCGACGGGTCGCGATCGAGGCGATCGAGCAATCAGCCGCAGCGCGTGCCGTGCGCAGAGCAATGACCATGATGGCGGGATTTGCGGCAGTACCTTCCCCCGGCGCCAAGCGGCATCGACTGGTGTACGACGTGGAGAATGGGGGATTCGCTCAACTACCCGGCACCTTGGTACGCTCGGAAGGCGACCCGAAAAGCGAGGACCCGGCCGTGAATGAGGCCTATTCCGGTGCCGGAACGACGTACAACTTTTACAAGCGGCTCTTCGGACGGAACTCCTTGGATGATCGCGGGATGACGCTCATTTCGAGCGTCCATCTGGGGCAGAAACTCAATAACGCCTTTTGGACGGGCGACCAGATGTGTTACGGCGACGGCGATGGACGAATCTTCATCCGGTTCACCAAATCGTTGGACGTCGTGGGGCACGAATTGACACACGGCGTGGTGTCGCACACGTGCAATTTGGAGTACCAGAACGAATCCGGCGCCCTCAATGAGCATCTCGCGGATGTCTTCGGCTCGCTCGTCAAGCAATGGCAGCGCCGGCAAACAGTCAAGAAGGCGAATTGGCTCATCGGTGCAGACATTATGGGGCCGGAAACATCGGCCAAGAGTCTACGAACCTTTACGGAAGACAAGGCCTATGAGAACGATGCGTTGTTGGGCACCGACCCTCAACCGAAACATCTCAAGAACAAGTACAAGGGGACAGCCGACAATGGAGGAGTTCACATCAACTCCGGCATTCCGAATCATGCCTTTTACCTGGTCGCTATGGAGCTGGGAGGGAAGGCATGGGAGAAGGCAGGGCGCATTTGGTACAAGACGATGCTGAAGCTGACGACGACCAGCCAATTTACAGATATGGTCGAGACTACCTCTGAATCAGCGGCGACCCTGTATGGAAACGGCAGTCTTGAATATAAGGCTGTTGCCATGGCATGGAAGGCCGTGGGATTCTAGCCGCATGAACGTACGGTTTCGGCAAACCGGAGGATTTGGAGGTCTCGTACTCGGGTGTGATTTCGACACCACCACCATGGCCCGGGACGAGGCCAACGAGCTGCTCCGGCTCGTTGAGCAGGCGAATGTGCAAGCAGTGGGCGAGCGGAAGCATCCGCGTGGGCGAGACCTCCTGGTCTACGAAATCGCGCTGGAAGAGAGCGGCAAGCAAACGAAGATTTCTTTCGACAGTATGACCACGCCACCTCAGGTTGAACCGCTTTTGCAGTTCCTTGCGCAGCGGGCACACGCCGTTCCATTGGAATAGTTGAGGCAGGCGGTTGAGCAAGTTCGGATAAATCTGTCGGTTCGACTGCCCAAGGGTATCAATGTGGATGTGGATGGGACCGGGATCGAGAGTGATCGGTCGCGACTCGGCATGATGAATGCGGGCCGAGGCACGATCACTCGTCCTTCGGGCGATATCTTGCACATCCGAGACGTCGTGGCCGCCGAATTGGGACGCCAAGGCTATCGTGCCCCTGCCCAAGTACTTATACTGAATTGTTGAGGCCGCGAAGAAAGACGCACGCCTCCCCTGGTACTGTATCGAATGGGATTCATCCCGTATCGATCTGGATACAGTCTCAAGTAAACGGACCGCGCGGAACTTCTTCAATCCACTGAAGCGAAAGGTCTATCCGTGAAGGTCCAGTCATTGCATGTCAATCGCGATACAACCTGACTGAGCCCTGTCAATTTCACCCTTGATCATTGAATTGTAGGACGGCGCAGCAGCGGAGGTGACGAATGCCACTAAAACACTATGGAGTGCTCAAAGGGAAAGCCATCGGCGCCAAGCGAGAAGACGAGCCCAAGTCTCCACACTATCAGGTTCATATCCAAGCGGGGGCAGTCCAGTACCGAATCGCGGTGAATGTGAAATCCCAGCTCAGCCCGTCTGAGCTACTGTTTTTGCTCGACGACGATTTCCAACACTCGATTACAGCCGCTCTACCGGGATTGCCTGTCGGATTCACACCATTGCGGAGTCAGCCCGGAGGGCCTGCGCTCGATTTTATTCGCGGCAATCTGTTCAACCGCCTGGACATGAGGCTCCTCCCTCCAAATCTACCCGGCCCAAATAACGATTTGAGCGACCAGATCGAGCACTATGTCGATCGAGCGATCCAGGAACCGGATGCGCAGATCTACGCCTTTGGCCAACGGTGGGGCCCAGAGGAACAGGTACCCGACAAAGTGTTCCGCTTCTCCCCGGGCAATGGTATTCACGACATTCACATGAATCAGGGGAATGTCCCACCCCATACCGCTGATGATGGAGTGTGGCAGGATGGGGCCTTGATGTTTGCATTTCCTGGTTCTCATCAATGGGTGGCGGTCTTCCTGGCCTTTCAGTCTCAAGCGTGGCATACCGATGATCGCACCGGTCATACCAGTCCCGACGTGTCGAACCCCGGACCGGGACCGCAGCCCGGTCCTACGGAACCTGATCATCTCGTCAGAATCGTCGGCGCGTTGGTAAATCCTGTCGGTCCCGCGCCGGAACAGGAAACGGTTACATTAATCAATGCCTCACCTGCACCGGTTGATCTGAACGGCTGGAAGATTGCCGATCGACTCAAGAAGACCCACACACTCTCCGGTGCCATCAATCCCGGCGCCACACTGGTGATCACGCTACCTCAAGATGTTCAGTTAGGGAACAAGGGTGGGATCATTACCCTGCTGAACAACAAGGGCTTGAAGGTGGACGGCGTCTCGTATACCGCCCAGGAGGCACAAAAGGAAGGGTGGACGATCGTGTTCTAGTCGAGTATCACACAGAACTGCGTTCGTGGTGAGCCCGTCGAACCACGAACGCAACACCACAAAACCTCCCGCCCTTCAACAAGTTCAGGAAAGGAGGACTATCGATAGTGATTTCAGGGGACAACATACACGTGGTGTTGACAAGCTGCTGGCCGTTCAGGCCTCGTCCCGTTGACCGGCATTAGTCACCAACTATTTTTCTCCAACATCGCTGTATCTAATCCGATCCACGCTGTATCTAATCCGATTCACTGAGAATCCATTTAGATACGAAGAAAGGCTGCCCTATCTTGAAACACATTGTCAAAGTTATTGAAATGCATATTTTTCTACTCGATGAACATACGGCACAAGGAATGCTTTACTCGACAATATAAGACGTTACTCCGTTGGGCATAACACCAGCGGAAAGGAAGAAATCAAGAAAGCCTGCGCCAGACAACACGTCTGGACAATTTACGTCGAACTATTACGGAACATACCGAAAAAGTTTCCGTTGAAATGTTTACGGGAAACCTGGTTTCAGCGGTGTTTCTTCCGAAGAAAAAAGAAATGGAGCCCAAGAACTACAGCTGATACACGCATGAGTCGGTATGAGCGACCGCTAAACGAATCAAGTCAGAAACTATGCATGACAGTATTTCACTTAGATCTCGTGCATCAAATAGCTACTTCCATCAAGAACTAACTGAAGGGAGACAGCATGGCAACTGCAAAGACTGAGAAAAGAACTTCACACCAAGGCGTCAATGCAAGGGTAGGACTTGCCCTTGGGACCAGCGGCACAGACGTTGACGCACTCCAAGCGTATTTGAAGAAGTTCGGATATCTGGGTGACGCCCCTACAGCTGGTACCGTTGCACAAGAATCACACTCGATCATCGATTCTCGCCCAGTCGCAAAAGCGGGGAAGTTTGACGATAGCACCCTGGAGGCACTCCGTCAGTTCCAAGCCATGGCTGGCCTCCCAGTCACCGGAGTATTTGATGAAGCCACGAAGGCGAAGACGTCTGCACCGCGTTGCGGCAATCCCGACGTGGGCAGCTTTGTCGCTACTGGCGGCCGATGGGCCACGACCGATCTCACTTATGCGTTTTCGGAGTTCTCGCCGGATCTAGATCCCGCGCGGTGCCGCCAAGCTGTTCACCAAGCCTTCAGTACTTGGGTCGGGTGGACCAGGCTCACGTTCCGCGAAGGCCCAGCGGCTACCGCCCAGATCATTATTCGTTTCGTGACCGGCGATCATGGCGACGGCGCTCCATTCGACGGCGCTAGCGGTGTCTTGGCACACGCTTTCTTCCCTGGCACGCCCCCTGCGGCTCCTACACCGATCCAGGGTGATACACACTTCGACGAGGCCGAAACCTGGACGCTCAACGTTCCCCCAGGCGCTGGCCAAATCGACCTTACGACGGTCGCGATCCATGAATTCGGACATGCGCTTGGATTGAACCACTCGCCCGTGGCTGGCGCGGCCATGCAGGCGTTCTACGGAGGGCCTCGACGCGTTCTACACAGCGACGACGTCAGCGGAATCACCAGTATCTACGGAGGCTACACCATCGCCGAGGCCTCATGGGTGCACGGCACCTCCATTCAGATCGAGTTCCCCGAGAATGTTGAGTTCGTGCGTCGTTTCGGATTTTTTACCAGGATCATCGGCAGACCCGACACCACAAACTGGCTCCACTTCGCAATCCCAACACCGGTCATCGTGAATAATTTACGTAAGACGTTTGGTCCATGTATGCTGCGCTTCTCCACAGGTGGGGCGGCTGCTCTTGTACGTGACGTGCATCTCTACGATGGAGAGGTTCGCGTCGTTGCTCACAATAATGTCAACCTCTCCGGCTCACAACCCTTTACCCGATTTGGTGTCGCTCACGCGCCGAAAGTGCTTTGGGGTGTCGGCATATCGATCGGAGTGACATTCGGTGGCGGAGCTGCCGCAAGTCGAACTATGGACTTCATTTCCGCTGGTTGCGACTTCCAACCCTAGCTGCGCAGAGGTCACTGGCCGGCGATCACGCTTGGGTCGCCGGTCTGTTTTTCAGTTGTATGAGAAACACGGGGCCATAATGCATTCTACGACCGTGCGATCTTCTCGTTCTTTCACCAAACCATCGGTCACACGATATTTCTTTCCGGAGCACGTACGGACGTGGTTGTGTCTGACGTTGGACAGGACTTTCTCGACTGGGTATACCCTGAATTCTGTGCTGTTGATTTTCTCGAGGTTGCCTCGTTCCATGTGTCCTTCGAATCACGCATTGACGTATCAGGTGCCGGAAACATTTTTGAGCAACAAGGTACCGTGTCCCCTGATCTCTGCTCTGTCACGTTTTCCTTATTGAGCAATGTCACACGAAGCCGGGAGTCAGTTGGCAACATATTTTCTTCAACACCAAGGAGGGCATCATGTCGAATGGAGTGCACCTGCACGAAGCGCTAGCGTTCAACCCTGACTGGGTGAAAGATCCTGTTCCCCCATGGATTCGGAACTTTCTTGATAAGACAGTGTTACGAGAGTTGGCTATCGTCCAATTGGAATACCAAAAGAACCTGCTTGATCTCCAGTCAAAGACGACTGAACGTGCTCTAGGAGTTCTCAGGCAGAGTAAATAGTGAGTTGACATGACCTGTGCGCACAGGAACGTAGCACTCCCGGCTATTCTCTCCTTTTCGTACAGAACCTTTTCAGGAGGCCACCATGCGAGAGCTAACCGTGTTGTATGGCGAGCAAGCTGGACTCGACAGGGTCAGGAGGAGGGATGTTGATCAGTCGGTCGTCCTGATCGGATTTCAAAAGCAAGGGAATCTTGGGATTGGATACCTAGCTGCTACGTTGAATCAACATGGGTATCGCGTAGAAATTGTCGATTTTGAGCAGGAGCCGTCCACAATTCTAGATGTGATCACTCGCACGCAACCGATCTTGGTTGGATTATCACTCATCTTCCAGTTTTACGCGCCGCAGTTTGCCAGCCTGGCTCGCTATCTTCGCGAGAACAATGTCACCTGTCACTTCACCATAGGTGGCCACTTTCCGAGCTTGAGTTACGAGCAAACACTGGAGCTCATCCCGGACGTGGACAGCGTCGTGCGCTTTGAGGGGGAGGTTACACTTCTGGAGCTGGTAGATTGCTTGAGTGCGGGATCGGACTGGCGCGAGATTGATGGGCTCGCTTATGGAGAGCGCGGCCACATCGTGACCAATCCGTTGCGGCCGCTCATTCATGACCTCGATGCATTACCGTATCCCGTCCGTGAATTTAAGCCTATGGCGGTGTTGGGGCGAAACATCATGCCGATCCTTGCCAGTCGCGGCTGCGCCCGCACCTGTTCATTCTGCTCAATTCACACATTCTACCGTTCAGTCCCTGGAAAAGTTGTTCGCATCAGAAGACCTGTGAATGTCGTGCAGGAAATGAAGTTGCTCTACGAACAACGAAACATTTCGGTCTTTCTGTTTCAAGATGACGACTTTCCTATTTTTGGTCCAGCCTGGCGACGATGGGCCCTCGACCTCATCGATGAACTCTATCGGCAAGGTCTTGTCGGCCATGTCATATGGAAAATCAATTGTCGAGCCGACGCAGTCGAGCGAGAGCTCTTTCTGCGGATGCGAGATGCGGGATTGTACCTTGTGTACATGGGCCTGGAGTCCGGCACCGAAGATGGATTGGATGTGCTCAACAAGGAGATCACCGTAGACGAGAACCTGCATGCTGTTGATACGCTGAAAGAGCTCGGATTGATGTTCCAATACGGCTTCATGCTTTTCGATCCAGGCTCGACCTTTGAGTCTGTGCGGGACAATATTAAGTTCCTCCGCAGAATAGTAGGAGACGGCTCTGCAGCCGCGACTTTCTGTCGCATGCTCCCGTATGACGGAACTCCGATCAAAGACGAATTGAAACGGTCAGGTCGACTCAAGGGAGATGTGTGTGATCCAGATTATGATTTTCTGGACCCTAACCTGGAGCAGTACTTCTATGGATTGCACGATCTACTCAGCATCGTGGGATGGATTCACGGAGTACGGTCATTATCTCCACAACTCGATTGGGCATGGCATGAAATAGCCATCCTGCAACGACTATTTCCCCCTCTCGAAGGGGAAATGGCATATATCGATGTCCTTCGTTCACTTACCAAGTCCGGTAATGATTTATTGTTCGAAGCTATGGAGGGACTGGCCGATACCGTTCAGGGGAGAGGTGGCATTGTTCGTACGACCCCAGAGCTTGAATCACAATGTCAAAGGCTTTTGGGTGATCTTCTACGAGAGCGGAACGTTTTCATCGGAAGGCACCAACAAGTGCTCTTAGAAGTATTGGGAAAACACCTTGACCAAGAATGCGTTATGACAACATGAAAATCCCTCGATGGCATGATGAGGCAATTACTCACAACTCGTCGGGCAACACAAGGTTGTCACTGCCCTTATTCTATGCAGGTTTCATTGGCATCGGTGTCGTCTTCATTGCTGCCTACTGAGTAAGGTGCTCGGAATTACCACAACGGCCCCCACGACGATTGCCGGGCCGCCACCGGGACCGCAGCAACTCTATTCCGCTGTTTATCTGAGAGGGACCGCACAGTTTATCGTATCTTAACCAGGAGTTGCTCAAACTGATTTCTTTGTGAAGAGTACGAAGTGGTGGCTTTCCATTTGACAGCAGATGGCCGGACGCTTGTGTATGACTACTTGCCGGCCAGCGGCTATCGTCTGGTGAAGGGTTACGATATTGAATCCGGGAAAAGTTTAGTCGTGCCCCGTACGAAGCGCCATTCGGCTGTCCATGTCACGTTCGAAAGCGGGGACCACGGCCACATGAGGTCATCCTACACGTGACCGCCATACGCAACAACGAACGGCGAACCGAAACCGTCACGCTGATTCCGCATCAGTAGACGACCAACATCACTCTCACTGACGACAGCTCCAGTGGTAGGCGGGTTTGCAGCTGCGATGGCTTTCGGCACCCAATGCGACACAAGGTCTTGTGCTCTTGGATCTCCTTTCGAATCCTCCGAGTCACCGGTTGCGTCTTGGACAGACCATTGAATAGACGCAGCGGTGGGACTACAATCCACCATTCGTCAACTTGAACAATCGGCGGTAGGATGCGATCCTCCTTGTAGCGGGTGCGTTGTTCAAAGGAAACGTAACTTGAGAAGCGTAACTTGAAACTGAGGGATTTCATCGCCATCTGTGGATTGTTCTGGGCGTCACCTGTCCACGCACAGAATCCCATGGCAACCCAAGTCTGCAGTACGCTTGTATCTCCTGCGTTAGCAGCTGTCCAGTCCAGGATGGGTACGGGTGATGGCTGCGCCTGGCAATGGCCTAACGGTCAAGCGCTGTCGGTGTATGTGCACATCGACAAACAAAGCGAAACAGCGGCGGAGACCAAACAGACGATGGACCTGTACCTGCAGAACCCGGCGTTCAAGAGAACGGCCTTCCCGGTCTGTACGGGAGGTGACATGGTCGTCGGTGATTTTCGAAACGGCAAAGGCCCCGGCGGCACCGGATACACACAGTGCTCTGGTTTTTTGCTGACCTTCAGCTTTCAAGGTGCCGATGCCCAAAACCATTTACCTGGAATCGCAAAGAAACTCGCCGGCACAACTTTCGCTCACTGACTCCCTGATGCTTATGAGGAGAATGTCCCTTCTCAAATGGTGCTGGATAATGAACCGCGTCCAGGGGCTCGACATTGACAGAACCCTTCGGCTAATTTCATGATCAGAGATTGGATCGTCGTTGAGAGTCAAAGAAATCACCCTGCGTGCAGCTGAAAGGGCGCAATCATGAAAAACGTTGAGATGAGCGTCGAAGGATCTGTCTTGACGATCAGAGTGGACCTCTCAAAGGAGTTCGGTCCTTCTTCAACGGGCAAAACCATCATCATTGCTTCGACGGAAGGGAACGTCACCATTCCGAATCGCCAAGAGAAGGTCGGGATCAATGTTTACCGAAAAAAGTAGCGGCGCCCGCAGTCATTTGGCCTTACCTTCTTCACCGGCAGTGCTGCTTTCCTTTCCGGCCGGCTCTTGACAGATCAGAAACAACGTTCTAGACGTATCACTTGGCCTGCGATCCACAGAAAATTCTCGTAGCTGTGGATAGTCATGCACCTGGTTGTCCGACTAACGGCTCCGATAAGGACTCCTGTATGGATGTCGGACACACCGTGCTGGGAATGCGTGAAAATGTCTGAGAGAACGATATGAACCACTATTACTGGGGGCTCTTCTGATATGGCGCGGACGCCTAAAAAGTAGGCAGTTTGATGAATAGCCGCGTCCTTTGCGCAGGATTTGGTCAAGAAATAGACTTGCTCACAAGGTTATCCACAGAAGATGGGGACCAGTATTTGAACGTTGTTTCCCGCGTCCCAAGATCCATGTAACGGAGTGACGATGACCTTGAAATTCAGAGCTCTCTGTCTGTTTCTTGACACCCTTCTCGCCATTCCTCGACAATCCGGCGAATTCAATCACTTTTGAGCGCAGACCGTTCAACCACGATGAGGTGCTTCATCAAACGGCACGCGTCTCGTTCCTTGAAATCTGTAATCCGATCGACACCTACAGATTTCTCGAGGTGGGAATGAAACGCTTTTTTGTAGTGCTTGCCGTCGTCGCTCCCCTGCTTCTCGTCGCCTGCACTTCTCACGTGAATCAGGGAGCCGGAGGAGGACCGGACGGTTCTCGAAGGATTACCGCAAGTGGATACACGGAAGAGGGCTGTCTGCTCAATCTGAAACTGGCGGCGCGCGAGAAAAACGTGCGATTGGTGCCCGACGACTTACAGGTGAAAACGAATATGTTGATGTACATTTTCCCATTTTTGAATGAGGAGGGCTATCATTGTTCGGCGAGTTTCATCGAACGAGAGAAGCGGCCCTTGAGCAAAGATCCGCTCTATCCCTTCGAGTAACGCGAGCAGCGACTCATCTCCTTCGGTTCGCCGCTGTGTCGAATCTCGCGGCCAACATGCGGCACAGGCAGACGACGATCGGTACAAGACCGAACAACTTCACTGCCCCGTTGCAAAGTGAATCAGGAAGACGATAGGATCCTTTGCTCCCTATCTTTTCCCATTCATGAAGAGGGGAAAGCGCCGACATCGAGTTAGGGTTCAGCTCAGGTGTTTCCGCCTGTGCTTCATTGACGGATTTCATCTACCCACAGGCGTATTGAAGTCCGATGGCGTGGCGGGAATCCATCGTATGGCCACCACACCTTACTTGTGAGTGAGACATGATCATCAAGGTATCCGTCTTCGCTCTCGTATTCATTGCCATGTTATGCCAAACCGTACCGGCTTCTATCGCGACCGTT
Organism: Nitrospira sp. LK70; assembly: GCA_011090425.1. Classification (GTDB taxonomy): domain Bacteria; phylum Nitrospirota; class Nitrospiria; order Nitrospirales; family Nitrospiraceae; genus Nitrospira_D. Next base: position 13,447 of record PHGD01000088.1, read on the forward strand.
CAGTCGATCGCGCTGAACACGGATTCAGAAGGCCGGTCGCCACAAGAAGAAGTGCGCGTGATGAGGAACCAACTCCAGCAGGCCAACCAAAGAATCGATGAGCTTGAGCAGCAACTTGCTGCGGGCAATCTGGAGAATGCAAAGCGACGGATCGGTGAGCTCATTCTCCAGCTCCATGCCAAGGAAAATGAGATCGCAGCCCTGAGATCCAGCGCCCACGAGAATTCCAAAAAGTTTCGCGAAGACCTTGCGGCACAAACCGAGGAGCTAAACCAAGCCAAGCACCGTATCGCTGAAATCGAACAACAGATGGCAGCCGGGAAAGGGCAAGAATTGAATCAGGCCAAACGTCGCGCCGCCGAAGCTGAACAACAGACGGCGAGGAAAGAACGAGAGCTGGACCAGAGCAAACGACGTGTAGCCGAAGTTGAACAACAGCTGGCGGGAAAAGACCAGGAACTCGCCCAGGCCAAACGTCGCGCCACCGAAGCCGAACAACAGACGGCGGGGAAAGAACGAGAGTTGGACCAGAGCAAGCGGCGTGTAGCCGAAGTTGAACAACAGATGGCGGCGAAAGAGCAGGAACTCACCCAGGCCAAACGTCGCGCCGTCGAAGCTGAACAACAGACGGCGGGAAAAGAACGAGAGCTGGACCAGAGCAGGCGGCGTGTAGCTGAGGTTGAACAACAGCTGGCGGGAAAAGACCAGGAACTCGCCCAGGCCAAACGTCGCACCGCCGAAGCTGAACAACAGACGGCGGGGAAAGACCAGGAACCGTTCCAGGCCAAACGTCGCGCCGCCGAAGCTGAACAACAGACGGCGAGGAAAGAACGAGAGCTGGACCAGAGCAGGCGGCGTGTAGCTGAGGTTGAACAACAGCTGGCGGGGAAAGACCAGGAACTCGCCCAGGCCAAACGCCGCGCCACCGAAGCCGAACAACAGACGGCGGGGAAAGAACAGGAACTCACGCAGGCCAAGGACGACCTCAAACAAGTCACGCAAAAGGTGGCAACCCTCAATCCCCAACTCATGGCGAGAGAGGCGGAACTCGCACATACGAAGCAATTGTTGGCGGACCTCGAGCGCAAGTCCTCCAAGCCAGCCGAGGCGCCTCACCCTCAAGAGGAGAGCCTTGTCGAGATGAATTCACTTCCTCCCCAATCCGTCGAGGAAAACCTCTCGATAGCCAACCTGCCGCCGCCCAGCCCCTCGGCTGGAGAGGATGCAGAAGCCTTATTAAGTAGCGACCTCGGCAAGATGAGTGATAGCCTTGCGAACCTGTTACAGCCCGAACTCAAGAAAGGTAATGTGACCTTGAGGCAGCGAGGAAACAAATTGACCCTTGCGTTTGCGACCGGTGAACTATTCACCTCTGGTGACGCCACAGTCACGCTAGGAGGCACCTCGTTGCTCGAGCGCGTCGGAACCATCCTGCAGGGCTTCCGTTACCAGAGCATCGAGGTTGCTGGGCATACCGACAACACGCCCCTCCGAAACGATCCTCGGAAAGGCTTCCGGGATAACATCGAGCTCTCCCGTGCAAGGGCCGAACGTACGACTCACGCGCTGGTCAATGGAGGGCTTGAGGCCGATCGAGTTACGGCAGTTGGCTACGCGGACACGAAACCTCTCGCGACGAATGACACAGAAAAGGGTCGGAGTAAGAACCGACGAATGGAAATCGTGATTACTCAGTGGTCGGAACACGGCGCCGATTCAGGCGATGTGAAAACCCAAGTCGGCAAGAAACTCCGGGGATTCTCCACTCAGGCTGTGACCCATCGTTGACGGGAACAGAACCGACCCTGTTCCCTCGTCATCGTGGACGGGAAGAGTTCTTCAGAAGCTCCTCACAATATCGAGTCCGGTGTTCTCATGAGGAGCAATCAGCGAGCCACGATCCCGAACCGGATCAGCCCGGAGATATCCTCGGTGTCGGCGGGACGAGCGACTCGATTGGTCACGCGATTGTAACCGCCTTCAAATCCAATCTTGGTCACCCACCTGGTTGAGGAGTGCAACGACCAATCCAGCGCGCCTCTCCACTTGAGGTGTTCGTTGTGGAGCAATCCATCAGATGAACGAGAGCTCGAATAGTTACCCACGGCGCTGAAAAGGAGCTGCGGGCTCTGCTGGTAACTTAGCGCAAGAGAAGCGGTTGGGTTGTCCATGCGTACGCCGGACCAGAGTTGAAACTCTTGACGATAGGCGAGAACCGGTGTGATGGTCAGCTGATTGACCGGCCGAAGAATCACCGAGAGCGATTGTGCTCTGATGTTGCTGTCGGCGTTGCTGCGGAGCAGATCGCTGGCCAGAATATAACTCGACGCGACCCTGAGATCCCAGCCGGGGCGCTGGAGAGTCACGGCACCTTCAATCGTATGGTTCGAGGATCGCTGCGGAACCACCCCTATCGGTTCGAACATGCTATTGAGGGAGTTTCTCGAATAGGTGACGCTGAGTTCCGGCCATAAAGGCTTGCTAAGAAACAGGCCAACTTGCCCATACGTCTGTTCCAATCGAGACCGCGTCACTTCTCCTTCGACGTTGTTCCACGTTTGACCAACGGCGTGCCGGAATGTGATCCATTCAGTTTTCCACTCGCTCCAAATTTCGCGGCTGGCTCGGTCAGGGGAGAGGAGGAAACCTTGTCCTGCATGACGAAATGTCACTCCATATCGAAGACTTCCCTCCGCGCCGGTGAGCCCAATCCTGAACATGCGTGCCGACGCATCGGTTAGTGTATTTCCGATGATCGGCGGGATCGTCCCACCCACTCCGGTCGGACTATATGCGACCTCCGCCTCGGTCCCCAACTTTCCGCTGAACCATGTCGTTGTCGCCAGCAACTGTTCGATCCGCGGACGCGTAGTCTCCGGAGTCAGGTCTCGCAAGCGAGGACTTACAACGGAGGGGTACTGAACATGCGAAGTGAAGATGATCTGGAGTCCTTCGGCTTGAGCAGCCATGAGGTCACCAGCTTGCGGAGTCGGAAATTCGATGGGTCGATGCGACAGTTGTGGGTTCAGAAAAAAGCCATCGCTGCACCAGGTCTGAGAGACGATGCCCAAGAACAACGCCACTAGGCTCGCGACCAATAGAGGATGCTTCATGTATGATTTCAGCCCTTAACCGGTCTTTCTGAAGTGTAGCAGTCAGGATTGTCATCTTAAGTCTTGGATTATATTTAGAGATTTGGTCATCCCAGAGAGCAGTGAGTAAATGTGTATTCCGACTCAAGCCGGCCACTGATTCCGACGTAAGTCGGCCACCCGTTCCGACGGAACGCAACCACTGATTCCGAGGTGACTCCGGCCACTTTTCTGAGTCCTCTCGGAATCGGTGGCCGCCATCCCTCGGAATCCGAGGCGGGGTGATTCCCCAGCGGTCCGTCTCCCCGAGTCACTCGCGACGCAGGTCCTCCTCAACCTTGGGTATCGTGTGCCTTCCATTTTAAGGGGGAGGGACCGATGCCAGCGGAGCGAGTGACCATGCGAAAGATCAAAGACATTCTCCGACTCAAAATGGGCCTGCGGGCTCAGCAATCGACAAGTCGCGGCCAGTTGTGGGGTGGCGCGGAGCACGGTGGCGGAAACGCTCTATCGGGCCAAGGCGGCGGGAGTATCCTGGCCATTCCCGGAGAACCTGGACGATCAGCAGCTGGAAATCCGGCTGTATCCAGCTGCGCCGTCACCGACCAGCCCGCCGCGGGCCATGCCAGATTGGGCCACGCTGCATCAAGAATTGACGCGGAAGGGCGTCACCCTGGCGCTACTCTGGCAGGAGTACAAAGCCCAGCATCCCGACGGCTATCAGTACAGCCGCTTTTGCGATCTCTATGGCACGTGGCGCGCCACCCTGGACCGCTGCCTGCGGCAGGAGCATCGCGCCGGTGAGAAACTCTTCGTCGATTACGCAGGCCAGACGGTACCGGTCCAGGACCGGCAGACCGGTGAGCTGCGGCCGGCTCAGATCTTCGTCGCGGTGTGGGGCGCGTCGAATTACACCTATGCGGAAGCGACCTGGACGCAAACGCTGCCGGATTGGATCGGCGCCCATACGCGAGCCTTCGCCTTTTTCGAGGGTGTGCCGCAGATCGTCGTGCCCGACAACTTGCGCAGCGGTGTGACCAAGGCCTGCCGCTATGAGCCCGAGCTGAATCCTGCCGCTATGAGCCCGAGCTGAATCCAACCTATGCCGATTTGGTCCGACACTACGGCGTCGCGGTGATTCCAGCCCGAGTCCGCAAACCCCGCGACAAGGCGAAGGTCGAAGCGGGCGTGTTGCTCGTCGAACGATGGATTCTGGCCTGTCTCCGGCATCACACCTTCTTCAGTCTGGCAGAGCTCAATGCGGCGATCGCTGGGTGCTTGGACCGGCTGAATCGCCGCCCCTTCAAGAAACTCCCCGGCTGTCGGCAGTCTCAGTTTGAGGCCGTCGATCGGCCGGCCATGCAGCCGCTTCCACTCGAGTCCTACGTCTATGCCGAGTGGCGCATGGCACGGGTAAATATCGATGCGCATGTCGAGGTCGAGGGCCATTATTACAGCGTGCCGTCTTCGCTGATCCATACGCCACTCGATGTGCGACTGACGGCCACCACCGTCGAGTGTTTCCATAAGGGACAGCGTGTGGCGAGCCATATGCGGAGTGCGGAACGTGGCCGACACACCACGATCACCGCGCATCTCCCGTCAGCGCATCAGCAGTATCTGGCGTGGTCCCCCGCGCGACTGATCCAGTGGGCCGAGACCGTTGGGCCCGCCACCGCAGCCGTCGTGGCGGCAATCCTGGCGCGGCGGCCTCATTCCGAACAGGGCTACCGGTCTTGTCTGGGAATTCTGCGGCTGGAGCGTGCGTACGGCCCGGCGCGGTTGGAGGCGGCGTGCCGACGGGCCCAGGCGCTGGAGGCATTCACCTACAAAAGTGTGCAGTCCATTTTAAAGACTGGGCTCGATCAGCAGCCGCTCCCTGAGCGGGAGCGTGTGGTGCCTCTCCCGTTCGAGCACGACCATCTGCGCGGTGCCACCTATTACCACGAACACGAAGGAGGACTCTGATGTTACGTCACCCGACACTCGCAACGCTGGAGGCCCTGAAGCTCACGGGCATGGCCACCGCCTTGGCGGAACAACTGGAGATGCCCGACGTGCAGCGGCTGAGCTTCGAGGAACGGCTGGGGCTGTTAGTCGATCGGGAGCGGACCACCCAGGACAATCGACGGCTGATGCGCCGCCTCGCCCAAGCCCGGCTCCCCGGCAGCGCCACGCTGGAGGATCTGGATTATCGCCATCCGCGGGGGCTCGACAAAGGTGTGATCGCGTCGCTGGCGACCGGCCAGTGGATTCGCAGTCACGACAATGTGTTGATCGTGGGCCCCACGGGAGCCGGCAAGACGTATCTGGCCTGTGCGCTGGCGCAGATGGCCTGTCGGCTGGGCTGCTCCGCCTTGTAGCTGCGACTCCCGCGGTTCTTCCGGGACCTGGCCGTGGCCAAAGGCGATGGCCGCTATGGGCGCCTCCTCCGGAGTCTCGCCAAGACCGACCTCGTGGTGCTGGATGATTGGGGATTGGCCCCGTTGACCGACGAACATCGCCGCGATTTATTAGAACTCCTCGATGATCGACATGGGCGTCGCGCCACCCTCGTGGCCAGTCAACTCCCGGTCGATCACTGGCACGCGGCGATCGGCGAGCCGACGCTGGCCGATGCCATTCTTGACCGGCTCGTGCACAACGCCTATAAGATCACGCTCAAAGGAGAATCGAGGCGCAAACGGCTGGCGAAAGCAGACGGAAGTCGGCCACTCACGACAGACCACTGAGGCTCTGCGTCGCGGGGCTCCGAGGGGTGGCCGGATTCGCTCGGAATCGGCGGCCGGATTCAGCGGAATATGCAACTTTCTGGTAAGCCTGTTCCTTTTGAGAAGGGACAGTGTATGCGCCAGAAGTATCCCAGTGATATCAGTCGAGAGGCGTTCGAGAACATTCGGCCCATTTTGGAACGGGCACGGAAGAAAACGCGCCCCCGTGAAGTGGATTTATACGAAGTCTTCTGCAGCGTGACCTATGTGCTCAAAAGCGGCTGCCAGTGGCGGATGCTGCCGAAGGACTACCCCAAATGGCGTACCTGCCACAGCTATTTCCAGCAATGGAGTGAACCGCAAGAGAACAGTATCAGCCTCCTTGAGGAGGCCTTAAAAAAATGTGGTTGGCACGGTGCGACAACGCAATGGGCGGACCGAGAAAACCAGCGTTCTCATCGTTGACGCCCAGAGCGTCAAGAATACGGACACCGCCGAAGAGAAGGGCTACGACGGTGGCAAGCTGATGTCGGGCATCAAGCGCCATATTGCGGTGGATACGCAAGGGCTGCCACACGCGATTCACGTCACCACCGCCAATGTCACCGACAGAGCGGGCGCCTTGGAAGCATTCAGTCTGCACCAAACCAGCCTGTGTGATGTCAAAAATGTGCTCGCCGATGCAGGCTATACGGGCGAGAAATTTGCCGATGGCGTACAGGAACTGCTTGATTGCCCCGTCGGAATCGCCAAGCGCAGCGAACTTCATACCTTCGCCGTCATTCCCAAGCGATGGGTGGTCGAGCGTTCCTTCGCATGGCTCGAGAAATGCCGCAGACTCTGGAAAAACTGCGAACGAAAACTACACACAAGCCTCAACATGGTCGTACTCGCCTTCGTCGTTCTCATACTCAAAAGATTATGAACAGACTCTAACTTAGGAGAGTCTCCACAACTCCATCGAGTTCGTCGGAGGAGAAATATTGAATGACGATTTTTCCCCCTTGCTTGTGGGGGTGGATCGTCACTTTCGTACCGAGACGTTTCTGTAACCTGGTTTCGAGATCAGCCCAGGGTGAACTGTGCGGGGTCTTTGGCTTTCGTTTCTTTCCCGCAAGAGAGAGTTCCACAACCTTTTCTGTTTCTCTGACAGAAAGAGTTCCTGCGGCCACCATCTTACCCACTCTGAGCTGCTCATCCGTGGAATGGAGGCCGAGAAGTGCTTTCGCATGGCCTGTTGTCAAGGTTCCCCCTTCGACGAGTTCCTGTACCTCAGGGTGAAGCTGGATCAGTCGAACAAAGTTTGCGACAGAGGAACGATCACGTCCAACCTTGATGGCAATCGCGTCCTGCGTAAGACCGAATTCATTCATCATGCGCGAATACGCTCGCGCGGTCTCCATGGGATTCAAGTCTTCTCGTTGGAGATTCTCAACCAATGCCAGCAAGAGAGATTCTTGATCACCGCAATTGCGAATGACGACTGGAATGGTCTCAAGACCGGCTTCCTTCGAGGCTCGCCAGCGACGTTCTCCGGTGATTAATTCGTACATGCCGTCACCCTTGCGACGAACCATAATCGGCTGAAGAACCCCGCTCTCTTTGATAGACGCCGCCAATTCAGTTAGTTCTTCCCGAGGAAAGGCGCGCCGCGGCTGATAGCGATTGGGTACAATACTCTCGATCCGAATCCGATGGATATCGGCAGACTCCGTTGGCTGGCTCGCTCTGGAGGATGGAAGGAGGGCGCCTAGTCCTTTACCGAGGGCTTGCTTTTCCATGATCAACGAACTCCTTAGCTAATGATACGTATGCTTGTGAGCCGGCAGATGCCACGTTGTACAAAATTCCGGGTCGGCCGTAACTCGGAGCTTCTGCGAGTGAGACGTTGCGAGGGATGACGGCTTGATAAACCTTATCGACGAAGTGGGATCGTATCTGTTCGACCACTTGTCTCGACAAGGTATTGCGTGAGTCAAACATCGTCAAAATGATGCCCTCCAGGTCGAGGTTTGAATTAAACGATTGACGGACAAGATCGATACTCCCGATGAGTCTGGTGAGCCCTTCCATCGCGTAATATTCGCATTGGACTGGTATGAGGACCGAGTCTGCGGCGGTAAGAGCGTTGATGGTGAGAAGTCCAAGAGCTGGTGGACAATCTAGGAAAACAAAGTCGTAGGTCTCTCTGATCTCGCTGATGATAGTTCTGAGATGACCTTCACGTCCTTCAGTATTAACAAGCTCAATTTCAGCCCCTGCAAGGTCAGAGTTTGTCGGCAAGATAAAGAGTCCAGGGACTGATGTTTGAGTTGAAGATTCTTGGATCGTGCTGTGTTTAACAAGACAACTGTAAGTGGTGTTCTTCAAGGACTGGTGGTCAATGCCTAATCCACTCGTCGCGTTTCCTTGTGGGTCCATGTCGATGAGCAATACGGATTTTCCTTCTAACGCAATGGCCGACGAAAGATTTATCGTCGTAGTGGTCTTGCCGACTCCGCCTTTCTGGTTCGCGACCGCAACAACCTTTCCCATCGAAGAGCTCCTACAACAGACTTGTTCCATGTAGAACATTAAGAACGGTTGATCTAAGATGATGATGGTATGACGATGGAAATTACTCTTCGTCCATATCCTTTCTGAAGCTGAAACCTGTATTCGTTCTCCAATGACCAGTTGGAAGAAAGGGACGAGCGATTAATGGATTGCGACGAATAGAGTATGACCTTCCCTCCCTGCCGAAGGAGCTTTGTGCCATGATGTAAAATCAACTCATGTTTCAAGGCGCGAGTTGTCAGGTAGTCAAATGATGCGTGAGACCGTTGTTCGGTCATGAACCTGTCAAGAGTTCCATCGAAGATGTCGACGTTTTCAAGCCGAAGGAGACCAATGATGAAGTGAAGGAAGGAGGACTTCTTTCTCGTCGGCTCAACAAGAGTAATATTCAGGTCCAGTCTCGCAATCTTTAGAGGGATTCCTGGGAATCCAGCTCCCGTTCCGACATCGAGCAATCTGGCTCCAACCTTAATGTTGACGGCTTTGAGCGCGACAAGAGAATCCACAAAATGTTTAATGATGATCTCATCATCTAGTGTAAGGCTTGTGAGATTGAATGATTGATTCCAAAATTGAAGCTGATGAAGGTACACCATGAACTGTTGCAATTGGATAGCGCTAAGTGGAACGCCAATTTCAGTCGCGCTTGTCTGTAGCAGCAAGGAAGGTGAACTCGTTTGTTCCACGTGGAACAATTACGCCGATGTGGGAGTGAGGTCAATAGGGATGGTTGGGTCCAATCGAAAATTGCGGCACTAGTTGTCGAGTAGAATGAACCTGGCGCCGATTCTTTTCTATCGCAACTAGAAGTAGAGATATGGCAGCAGGAGTCACGCCTGCTATTCTCGATGCTTGGCCTACCGTCTCAGGCCGTACTCGATTGAACTTCTCTCGAACTTCCCTGGAAAATCCTGAAACCCCGTTGTAATTGAACGTATGAGGAATTAGTTTTTCCTCAAGTTTCTTAAACTTATCAACTTGTTGGATCTGGCGGCGTACATAACCTTCATACTTGATCTGGAGTTCTACCTCTTCAGCAACTTCATATTCCTGAATGAATGGCATTCCAAAAACTCTTAAGAGTTTTTGATAGCTTGATTCCTGTCGGCGAAGG
>PHGD01000089.1 GCA_011090425.1 Nitrospira sp. LK70
TGCGGGAGTCGAAGCCATCAACTCGACAATCCAATGGGTCAAGAAAACGGCCCGCGGCTTCCGCAACGTCGAACATTTCAAGACCGCAATCTATTTCCATTGTGGAGGACTCGATCTCTACCCACACTATTTCCTGAAGCGCCAAGACTTTGTGCAAGATCGATTAGAGTTACCTTGGGATGAGTTCAATCGTGTACCAGTCGCTGGTGTCACAAACACAGCCCGATTAACAGATATGTTAAACACGGCCACACTCGCTTTCCTCGTCATGACTGCGGAAGATGAGAGGGCAGATGGAGTGGTTCAAGCAAGAATGAATGTGATTCACGAGGCGGGACTGTTTCAAGGACGCCTCGGTTTCAGTAAGGCAATCATCTTGCTTGAAGATGGCTGCGAGCAGTTCAGCAATATAGAAGGCTTAGGCCAGATTCGATTTCCTTCCGGGAATATCGCTGCTGCTTTTGAGGAGGTGCGCCGCGTACTGGAACGAGAGGGATTGATTCAACCACCATCCATAGGCGGCGGGTCAATTTAATACGATCACGAGGCAGCTTTGAAACAATCCTACTTCTCGGTTACACCAATTCCAGCCGCAGCCGACGACCAACGATAGCCACCGTGCGGGTCAGGTTCTGTTCTTCCATCGCCTGCTCCTGATGCCTCTCAATGTCAGGCATGACTATTGACTTATTCACGCCACAGCCCTGGTTTTTCTATGCCAATGGCCCGTTATTTTTGTCGATATACTGGCATAAGTATTGGAGTCGCGTCTTGTTCTGTGCATGTCCAACAGCTCATCCACAAGCTTCGTGTACGGTTCCGCTCGTTTCTTCGCAGCTTCATAGGACATTTTGAGCGGCGTCAGGAAGCGCAGAACCGTGAAGAGTGCCGTGAAACGCTCCTCCATTCGTTGATGCTGCTCCGCCAACGAAGGCATGTAGGACCAGTGATTATAGACGTGGGCGACGCCATTATTTTCTAAGACCTTGCGATAGTAAGGACCCAGCAAGCCCGCGTTGCGAATTTCGACCGAGTACAGAAACTCTTTGGGGAGTTGGCCGAAGAAGGTATCCCATCGCGAGGAGAACTCCTCGCTCGACACCCCGTGCCGTTGAAACTCGAAGAGAAAGGGGCCGGTGTGGGATCGCAGTAGGACATTGAATAGTGTGGAATGAAGGAACAGTGAATCGAGCTGGCTTGCGTCCTGCCTGGACAGCCAGAAGATGACTGGTGTTCCGTCTTTGGGCACTGTTGTGAAAGATCTGCATTGTTGAATTTACACAAGCTCGATCTTCAATCGTCTGCCAACAAGGGCGGCGGCACGTTGCAAGCTGGACAAGGTCACGTCTGATTTCGCATTCAGGATGCGGTTCACCTGTGTCCGGCTGGTCTTGAGGCGTGTTGCCATTGTGGATTTGGAGATGTGCTTTTTCTCCATGGCCTGTGAAAGTTGCCAGGCGATGACTTCCTTGATCGCTTTCTCTTCCGCTTCTTCGTACCAGCCTTCCTCTTTCATAAGGTCGTCAATGGACGAGCCGATGTGTTTATTCTTTTTCATGTTCCGTCTCCTTTTGGCGTTTACGTGCAATCTGTAAATCTGCCTCCGGTGTCGTTTCGGTCTTTTTTATAAAGGCGTGCAATGCGACGAGCTGCCGTTGCCAGTAGATAAGAAGGGTTCTGGCTATGCGACCGCTCGGCAGAGTGGTGCGGATTTCATACAATCCGCCTCCCATTGGCCGACAGAGAGGCATCCCGACCGGCCACTTCCATTGAGCGGCGAGAAGGTCACTGCCAAGAACCTTTCTATCCTCCGTGGGAAGTCGCTTTATAAATTCCCTCACGGGCTCTGCCCCAGAAGGTGTCCGGTAGAAGCTCAAGGGGATTTTCTGTTTCTGGGTCATTCAGGGATGAACCTTATAAGGCACAGCGTACCTTTAAAGGTTCATGCGGTCAAGAGGCTATCAAGGATGTCGTTTTAGATCAGACGGTTAGAGTTTCGCAATCTGGTTCAGGTTCGCCACCACCCACTTCGTCGGTACGTAGGCTTCGTGACCAGCCCTCCTCTTCTGGGCAGCGAGCTCTGAGGCCGTCAGGTTCAGTTCGATGCGAGCGGTCGCGCGTTCTCGTTTCGGCGTCCCCTGGTACTCGTGCTCGTCACACCAGGCCTGCCAGGGCGCTTTCAGCTCACCCAAATCCACCGTGACCGTGGTCGCCCATTTAGCTATCTACCCCATCAGTTCACCTGCACCAACTCAGGTCGAGATACCCCGCGCCCACCATCGACTTGTGTCTAATTCTAATCGTCGGAGGAAGAGTCCGGAAGAGGCCATGGGAAGGGCCAAAGAGCATGGGCGCGAGGAAACACCAAACCGAAGATGTAAGACAACTACGGGCTAAAGCCCTATTCTCTTAACCTCTCAAAATCCGTAATATGTGCAAAACGGAGTGTCAACTGGATCGTCAGAGAACTGACTCGGCGGGTCCAGCGCGCAACGCACGAAGAATTGATCTTTGGGACTGGGACCTGTAGGCTGATGATCAGTCGGAGCAACGCCCAGCGCAGACCACCGTCGCCTACACCAAGACCTTCCGTGAATGGATCGAAGAGAAGCGGAAACGCAGTAGAGGATAATATTGTGTCGGTCAATCCGGCCCTGAGACCTGGCAAATTCCTACCGAAGATCAGTAAGCGCCGCTCCATCAATCCGTTGACCCGTCACGAATTGACCAAGTTTCTGACCTATACTCAGCAGGTGGCTCCGAATGTCTATCCGCTATTTCCGTGTGCCGCTCGGACCGACTTGCGTCAAGGCGAACTACTGGCCCTCCAGTGGGACGATCTCAACCTGGCCGACCGCTTTGTGGAGGTCCGCCGAAATTTCACGCATGGCCGACTCGCCACACTCTGATCCCCGGCAGCAACTAGCAAGCCTTGGATCGACTCAATCTGCCCATTTTTTCCTGTGATTCTGCAACCCCGGCGCAACCGGCATCAACCTTGATCCGACCAACATCGTCAGATCAATTGATGCCACAAGGGGTTATGAGGAAGGGGTATGGGGTGGATGACGGGTTTCGAACCCGCGACCTCCGGATCCACAATCCGGCGCTCTAACCAGCTGAGCTACACCCACCACAAAGGGGTTGAGGAAATATGATATTAACAAAGCACGGATTGCCGTCGCAACCGACAGGCTTTACTGCCGTGCATCGAACGCAGCCTGCATCTCGGCAAGAATGGCGGCCACGGTCGCCGATGGATCCGCTGCATCACGAATGGGTCGTCCGATCACGAGATAATCGGCACCCGAGGCGATCGTCTGGGTGGGCGTCGTCGCTCGGGCATGATCGTCGACTCCTTTTCCAGCCGGACGCACACCCGGTGTCACGATTGCGAAGCGCGGACCGACTTTCCCGCGGATGGCTGCGGCCTCTTCACCAGATGCCACCACGCCGTCACAGCCGACCTCTGATGCCAGCAACGCCCGAGCTGTGACAAGATCCTGCACTGTCCGTTGTATACCCATCTCCCGAAGATCGTTGCTGTCGAAGTTCGTCAGCACAGTCACGGCCAACAGTTTGAGCGATGACCCTGCTCGCCCCTGTGCGGCTGCCGTGAGCGCCTTGCGGTTCGCATGAACGGTTAAGAAATCCACTCCCATCGACGCGACCCGTGCCGTCGCGCGACGAACCGTCTCTTCGATATCAAGAAACTTCAAGTCAAGAAACACCCGCATGCCTCGCTCCACAATCCGCTGGACCATGGCCGGGCCTGCCGCGGTGTAGAGCTCAAGGCCGACCTTGACGAACGAGATATGTCCCTGAAGGTGGTCCAAGAACCGATCTGCTTCTGCCGCTGAAGGTACGTCCAATGCGAAAATGAGTCGATCTCGTGCCGTGATCTTCACCGTGCCCTTACTCCTTCTCCAGAGCGATCCTTGACGATCGGCGACGCCCTATGATAGTAGTCAACCTCTTTATCCATTAGGAGTGATCGATGCCTCAGACTCATAAATCGACGATTCGACGCGCTCGCCAAGCCGAGCGGCGACATGATCGAAATCGAGCCACCGTCAATACGGTCAAGACCCTCATCAAGAAGGTTCAGTCCGCCCTGTCGGAGAAGAACGCAGACGAGGCCAGGGCCGGTTTGCAGGAAGCGACCTCGGCAATCGGGAAAGCTGTTTCGAAAGGCATCCTTCATCGCAACACGGCATCCCGCCGAATTTCACGTTTGGCTCTTCGCGTCAATGACCTGCCCGGTTCCGGCTCTTAATCGTTCGCACGTTCGACAGGACTCGCGGAGGAACCTTCGTCGGTGAGTTCGAAGGACGGGGAGGCGGTTCAACGCGATGTCCGGCAGTGTCCTCGCAGAGCTTCAACAACAGGCGCTCCAGCACGATTCTCGGACGACTCCCGCTTCCACCCTTGAGTCTCCCATCGGTGTCGAGAAACCGGCACAGCGCCCCTTGAAGTCGTGGTTCAGAAAACCGATCGAGAAAAGCGCGGACTTTCCAGGGCTCCATGCGCAAGCTTCTGGCCGCCTCTCCTTCACGACCGCCGTTGGTCAGCGACTCTTTGACTTTCCAGAGGCGGCGATACTGCCATGCGAGGGAACCGAGGATCCGAAGCGGAGCCTCTCCTGCCTCGAGGTTGCGCGCCAGGATAGAAAGGACTCGTCCCCGGCGACCCTCTGCGATGGCAAGGGTCAAATCAAACACCGAGGCGCCGGGATCCATGCCGCGCAGCAGGTGGACGTCGTCAGCTGTGACAGCACGATCAGCCGGTACATACGAGGCCAGTTTCTCCAATTCGCGCCGGACGCCATACAGTGATGCACCACAGGACTCCTGCAGCACCTGGGCTGCCGCATCCTCCAAGCGAAGCCCGACTTGTTCTGCTTCACGAACGATCCAAGCAGGCAGCTGCGCGTCGCGGAGAGGTGAACAATCGACTACGATTGCCGCTCTGGTCAGAGCCTGAGAGAATTTCAACCGACCGTCCAATTTGGAGCTCACGAACACCAGCGTCGTGGATTCCACAGGTTTTCCCACATAGTCGAGCAGCAGGTCGCTTTCTCGAGCGGTCAGTTTCTCCGCCCCCTTCACCACGACCAAGCGACGTTCCGCGAAAACGGGTACTGCCGACACACTGTCCCTGATCTCGGCTCCGCTCGCTTCATCACCATAGAACAGTTCGTAGTTGAATTCGTCCCCTTCACTCCCAATGGCTGCACGCTTGATGGCGGCGAGTGCAGAATCCCTTAGGAGGTCTTCTTCCCCTACGACGAGATACAGGGGCCCAGCACCCCCCTGTTTCAACGTCGACTCCAGCTGCACGTAATTCACCGCCGATGCCATCGGATAAACCTTCGCTTTTAGTGAGATGCAGAAGCCGGTGCTGACGCTTGCTTCGTGGAGCCGCTCGCCTCGAGCTCTAAGAGGAAACGCGCCGCCAGGTCTGCCGCCACAAAGCGACCAGCCTGCTCCTCCGCGCGATCCTGCAGCGCCCGATTAAATTGGAGATCGGTCGAAATGAAGAACTCCGATGCGCCTTTTGCGATTTGTGTCCAGATCATTTTTTTGCCGGACCGAACGCCTTCAACCCGGACCGAGACGATCACCTCGACCCTCCTTTCGAACGTCTCCGACAGCGTAAAACTGAGAGTCGACACGATCACCGAAAGGATTTGCCCGGTCAGTACGAGATCCGCTGCTTCGGAATCTGACACGATCTGTGCCCCGCTTCCCGTGGAAAACTCCTCGCGGAAATAATTGGTGTACCGTGTTTCCAGATTCGGCTCATAGCTGCTGTTGATCAACGTTCGGATCACGAGGCGTGGCCGTGGTTCGTTGGACGTCGGGGCAGATGCTCCTCCGATAGTCGGTCCCGCTCCCTCTACTCGAAACTGATAGCCGCAGGCGGCGAAGAGCGCAAGACAAGCGAGAATGGCGAGTCTAGCGAGAGTCGCGCGACAAGACATCAACCGCCCGCGCGAGTGATGCCATGTTGACCCGTCCCGCTTTTCTCGCATATCGCGCCCCTCACGCGCTTTAAATCACAAAGTTGAGCAACTTCTTTTCGACATAGATCACCTTTTTGGGCTGGTTGTCTTGGAGCCACTCCGTCGCTTCCGCACGTGCCAGCCGTTCAATCTCTTCGCGCGCCGCCTCTGCTGACACATCGATTTTAGCCCTGAGCCTCCCGTTCACCTGAATGGGAATGGTCATGCGCTCACTGACCGTCATCGCCGGATCGAAGGCCGGCCAAGGCTGCTGCGAGACACTGGGCTGGTGTCCCAGTATGCCCCAAAGTTCCTCGGCGACATGCGGCGCGAACGGCGAGAGCAACAAAACGAACGGCTCGATCACCGATCGAGATCGTTGCTGTGCCTTCGTCATTTCGTTCGTGAAGATCATCATTTGTGATATCGCTGTATTGAAACGCAAGGCCTCGATGTCCTCGGTGACTTTCTTGATTGTTTGGTGAAGCAGACGCTGATGATCGAGGCTCGGTGCAATCGACACGACGGCAGTCGACAGTCGGCCTTGCTCATCGATCATCAGCCGCCAGACTCGTTCCAAGAAACGGGTCACGCCTTCCACACCTCTTGTGCTCCATGGCTTCATCGCCTCGAGCGGTCCCATAAACATTTCGTAGAGCCGTACCGCATCAGCACCGAACTGATCGATCATCTCATCCGGGTTGACCACGTTGCCGCGTGATTTCGACATCTTCTGATTGTCTTCTCCCAAGACGATGCCCTGATGCACCAACTTGAGAAATGGTTCGGGACTGCTTGACACGCCGATATCGAACAAAACCTTGTGCCAGAAGCGAGCATACAAGAGATGCAGCACGGCATGCTCGCTGCCCCCGATGTACAGGTCGACAGGCATCCAATAACGCTCTTTTACCGGATCCACGAGCTGGATTGAATTCTTGGGATCGATGAATCTCAGGTAATACCAGCAAGAGCCGGCCCACTGAGGCATGGTGTTGGTTTCTCGCCGTGCCGGCTGACTGGTGGCAGGATCGACCGTCATCAGCCAATCATTCAGGTTGGCCAGTGGGCTCTCACCGGTACCGGATGGTTTAAAGTTACCGGTCTCCGGTAAGACGAGAGGCAACTGCTCCTCAGGAAGCGGACGCGCCTCTCCATCGACCCACAGGACCGGAAAGGGTTCGCCCCAATAGCGCTGTCGGGCGAAGAGCCAATCGCGTAGTTTGTAGTTGACCGCTCGCGTTCCCTTGCCTTGCTTCGCCAACCATTCCGTAATTTTTGGAATCGCATCAGACGGTGCGAGGCCATTGATCGAAAAACTGTCATCGCTGGTCGCTGAATTCACAACCCTACCGCAATCCGTGTCGGTGAAGGCCGCTTGCTGCACATCCCCACCTGAGATCACTTCGAGGATAGGCAGGTGATAGTGCTGCGCGAAGGCCCAGTCTCGTTCGTCGTGTGCCGGCACGGCCATGATCGCCCCGGTCCCGTAGCTCATCAGCACATAATCGGCAATCCAAATCGGCAAACGTTCCTGGTTCACCGGGTTGACGGCGTAGCCACCGGTGAAAACGCCGGTCTTCTCCTTATCGAGCTCTTGTCGTTGCAGATCGCTTTTCTTCGCCGCGGTTTCACGATAGGCCTGGACGACGCCTTTTTGCTCCCTACTTGTGACCACGTCGACAAGCGGGTGTTCAGGCGCCAAGACCATGTAGGTCGCCCCGAACAGCGTATCCGGTCTGGTTGTGAACACGCGGATTACGCCGTTCCGATCGGCCAGCGAAAAATCAACCTCCGCACCGATCGATCGCCCGATCCAATTTTTTTGCATCTCCAGCGTACTGGGAGGCCAGTCGACGAGTTTCAAGTCCTCAAGCAATCGATCTGCATAGGCGGTGATCTTGAGCACCCATTGCCGCATCGGCTTGCGAATGACGTCGAAGCCGCCGACTTCGCTCTTGCCGTCGACGATTTCTTCATTCGCCAACACCGTGCCGAGTGCCGGACACCAGTTTACAGGAACTTCCGCCACATAGGCTAATCCTCGTTCGAAGAGCTTGAGGAAAATCCACTGGGTCCAGCGATAGTACTGCGGGTCCGTGGTACTGAGCTCTCGCTCCCAATCATACGAGAGTCCGACTCGCTTCATCTGACGCTTAAAGGTAGCGATGTTTTCCGCCGTCGTCCTCGCCGGGTGGATTCCGGTTTTCACGGCATACTGTTCGGCCGGCAGGCCGAACGCGTCCCAGCCCATCGGGTGCAGCACGTTGAACCCCTTCATCCGCTTGTATCGTGAGACAATATCGGTGGCGGTGTAGCCCTCAAGATGACCGACATGGAGCCCGGAACCGGAAGGGTAAGGGAACATATCGAGGCAGTAGAATTTCGGCTTGTCAGGATCTTCCGTGACGCGGAACGTCCGGTACTGATCCCAGTACTGCTGCCATTTCGCCTCGATCGTTCGGTGATCGTATCCTTTACTCATGGTCGTCAGGTGCCAAAAGGACGAAGGACTCTAACATAGCCCCCCTGGGGTCACAAGTTTCGAAGCCGAAGGGCTGAACCCCTTTGTTATACTACCCGTGCAATGGGATTCTACTGTGATTATGTCTTTCCCCGGCTCATGGAGTGGGTCATGGCCGGTGATGAATTTATTCGCTTGCGCAAGGGGCTACTCGCTTCAGCCCATGGTGAAGTCCTTGAACTCGGGATAGGAACCGGTCTGAATCTGCCGCACTATCCGGAGACCGTCACAGAGCTCCATGCAGTCGACCCAGCCCAGCTTCTCCCGAACACAATCGCAGAACGCAGCGCCCGCCTCTCGTTTCCTGTCCGCATCCAAAGGGACACCGCCGAGACCCTCACCTATACCGATCGACGTTTCGATTATGTGATCAGCACATGGACACTCTGCACGATTCCCGATCCGATACCCGCACTGCAGGAGGTGAGGCGTGTCCTCAAACCGGGAGGTAGGTTTCTATTCTTGGAACACGGCCGGAGCGACGACCGAAAGATCGCCGCGTGGCAGGACCGACTGAATCCGATTCAGAACGTAATTGGTTGCGGATGTCATCTCAATCGTCAGATTGATCGGTTAATCCTCGATGCGGGCTTGGCGATCGTCAACCTGGATCGGTTTCACATGCAGAGCGTCCCACGGCTCGGGGGAGAGATGTATCGGGGGATGGCAGCCAAAAGCGACTAGACCGGTGACCGGCCATTGAGAAGCGGGGCGAATCCTGCGACGGAGAAAAACTGGGAGAGCGGAGTGGGCGGCAATTGCGAACTTGACTTGGCGCTATGAACTAGATGGGTGACCCCGAACTCTTTCGCAGCGATTAGACATCCTGCATCGTCATCCATGAACAGGGATCGCGACGGATTGAAACCCAACAAACGCTGACAGTTGGGCCAATACTCCGGTCGCATCTTGAGATAGCCGACCTCAAAGGCATCCACGATCCGGTCGACGTAGCGATCCAGACCGGTCTTGGCGACTTTGACCGACACCCCCGTAGAATGGGCGTTCGTCACGATGGTCACAGGCTTCCCGAGCTGCCGAAGGTGGCGCAAGAATTCTTCGGCGCCGGGGAGAAAGCCGATCATGTGATCGAGTTCTTTGTGCATCGCCACCACATCGATACCAACCCGCTTCGTCCAGTATTCCAGGTCCGTCCAAGCTAATTCGCCTTCGACCGACCGATACATCGCCATCAAGCGATCACGAGCTTCCTCAAACAGAAGCGCGTGCAGTGCCGCATACCGACGCGGCAATTCTTCCTCGAAAAAGAAGTTATCGAAATGGCGGTCGAGCAACGTCCCGTCCATGTCGAGCAGCACGTCGTCGATTTGAGACCAGTCGGGGAAGTGCTCGCCTCGCACGCTTCGCGGACTCGTCGGCGCGGGCTGAGCGGGCGAAGCGGGCTGGGTGCTCGCCTCGCTGAGTGGGCGAAGCGGGCTGGGTGCTGAGTGCTGGGTCATGGGGAAAGTATATCGGAGGTCATACCAGAAGACGAGGTTGTTGTCTTTAAGAAAATCCCTGTGCTACGGTCCGGAATCTTCTTCTTGGATCTTGATCGCTTCACATGTCTTCACACTCAGTCCTCAGTCCTCAGTCCTCAGTCCTGCCCCCTCTCGTAGCCATCATCGGCAGACCGAACGTGGGGAAATCGACACTGTTCAACAAGATCTTGGGCGCGAAGATCGCGATTGTGGACGATGTCCCCGGTGTGACCCGTGACCGCAACTATGCCGATGCCACCTACCGCAATCGACCGTTTCGGCTGGTCGACACGGGAGGGCTGGATCTGTCCGCCTCTGACAGCATGTTGTCTTTGATTCGACGACAGTCGGAACTGGCGATTGCTGAAGCGGATATCCTCATCGTACTCCTGGACGGTCGCTCAGGATTGACCCCGCCGGATCATGAAGTTGTGCGGCTCCTGCGCGGAGTGACGAAACCCCTGTTTTATGCGATCAACAAGATCGACACGCCGAAGTCCGAGCCCTTACTGGCCGACTTTTACCGATTGGGCACCGACCAGCTCTACCCTGTGTCCGCCGAACATGGCCTCGGTGTCGCCGAGCTGTTGGACGCTATGTATCCGCTCCTCCCGTCGGCTGACGAGTCTGACGAGCCGCAACAACTCCCTCGCGTGGCCGTGGTGGGACGTCCGAACGTCGGCAAGTCCACCCTTGTGAACGCGCTGTTGGGAGAGGAACGGGTCGTCGTCAGCGATGTTCCAGGAACGACACGTGACCCGATCGACTCACTGGTCATACATCAGAATGAACGCTATGTCTTCACCGACACGGCGGGGATCAGACGGCGTGGCAAGGTTGACCGAGGGGTGGAAGGCTATAGCGTCCTACGGTCACTCCGTGCCATCGGTCGGTCCGACATCGCTGTCCTCCTACTTGATGGTCTGGAAGGGGTCACGGAACAAGACACGAAGATCGCCGGTGCCATTCTGAAGCAAGGGCGCGCCTGTATTCTGTTGATCAACAAGTGGGACTTGCGGGCTGGAGATCAGAAGGCGCGACAAGAGTATGAACTCGAATTCCGTCGCCGGTTTCCTTTTCTCACCTGGGCTCCGATCCTGTATGGATCAGCCCTGAAACCAGAATCCGTCCATCGTCTGTTTCCTCTTCTCAAGGACGTGTACACCATGTTCACCAAGCGTGTCCCCACCGGCGTGCTGAATGCCTGGCTGCAGAAGATTCTCGTTACCCATCCCTTGCCGGTTCGCAAACACAAGCCGTCGGCCGTGACGAAGTCCGCCTTCATCACGCAGGTAGCCACAAAACCGCCGGTCTTTGCGTTGTTTGTCGGCCACCCGGAAGATCTGACACCTTCATACCTGCGCTACTTGGAAAATCAACTGCGCGAGACATACCAATTCACCGGCACACCACTCCGCCTCATGGTCAGGAAGAAGTAAGCACATTATGCCGGGCGGCGAATGACCCGTTGAGGCAGGTGGCCGTTCGCTTGCACGTCTCGCCGTCGTGGGTCTCGAAGATTCAGCGTATGGTCGAGTATCGCCCCCCCCTCACGCCGGAACAAGTCGAGGCCTTCACATGGTGCAAGATCAAGAACTGAACCCGTACTGTTGACAGAATTCATTCGGCGAGAACTCATGAGAGAACCAGGCATCGCGGGCTGGCTGTTGAGCTGGTCCGGGTTTGACGGACACCGCAAGAAATGGCACGATAGCTCCCATAGAGGTGCTACATTTGGCATCAACGGCGGCTACTGCCGAGTTCGAACGACTCACATCGTATAGCCTCAGTTGTCTTTGACGATTTCTTATTCATCGCGATTCATGCCAGCTAATGACTGAGCACCGTAAACACCTCGCCGATCAGTACCTGTTACTCGCGAGAGATACAACGCAATCCTCCGCAAAGTTTGCCATTGCCGTGCTTGCTCCTCTCGTTCTTATCTGGGTGGTCAATCTTGAATCCTTGCCTGAACGCATCGATAGTGTCGTATCAGCAAGGTCAGATTACGAACAGAGGAATCAGATAGTGGAAGATACTGAAGGCGCTACAAATGAGGAAGTCCGAAAAAAGTTAGATGAGCGCAAAGATGAAGCGAAGAAGGAGTATGACAAGCTTCAAAAAAAACTAGAAGAAGCCTCCCAAGTTGAGCTGCTTGGGCTAAAGATTCCCGTACCTCCCCATTTCCTGGCCCCGTTTTGGGGTGTGGTCCTGGTATTGCTCATGTGGCATATAGCAAATTCGAGACGTAGAGCCACTTCGCTCATTGCACGAGCAGCTCGCATTTATCGCTACGAGTTGCCTGTTTCAGCTCACATGCTGGGTGACAGAGCATGTGGTATGCCCTTCTGGTTAGCCCCACTTCCACTTGAAAAAGGCACGCACCTCACCGCAAAAGAATTTCGCCGAGCTATTGGATGGGATAAGACTCATTTACTCCACTACAGGGGAGTGTTGGTTCTCCTTACGGTAGTGCTTCTGATTCATCTGCGTGTTGCGTGGATTGGTTTTGAACTAGCAGCAGCAGAAGGGAAGATAGCACGTGCCGAAGGCAGCAGTTACTCCCAAAGTGTCTCAC
This sequence comes from Nitrospira sp. LK70, assembly GCA_011090425.1. Taxonomy (GTDB): domain Bacteria; phylum Nitrospirota; class Nitrospiria; order Nitrospirales; family Nitrospiraceae; genus Nitrospira_D. The sequence continues at coordinate 12,588 of PHGD01000089.1, forward strand.
GTTATAAGGTTCCAACAACAATTCGATTCTATAACGTGCTCCTCCTCGGCATAGATCTTGGGCTGATCTTGATGTGGCTTCGGCCCCGCCCCGTTCCTGACACATACCCCCGAGACCGAGATCCCTACCGACGCGATCCCTACCGATGTGAGAGACGGGTCTTTTTGAAACGATCCGTAAGCCTAGCCCTGGGAGTTAGTGTATTAGCCCATGGCTGCTGGACAATAAGAAACGATTTAAGTATGCGTTCTACGGTGCTTCGCATCCCAGGACTCTCCCTTTTTTCCAGGAGAAATCCGCGCTTTGTCAGCAACAAGAAGTCGCCCCTGCTAACTACCACTCTTCGGCACGGATTCTACATGAACACACGTTCCAACATAGCCCACTATGTAAATGAGAGTAGGACGGGAAATGTTTTTGTAGGCGTTCGACAGGGGGAGCGCCCGAACCAACTATCCCAAGCTCAACTACAACCTATATCTACCCAAACATTGGGTTCACTCGGCGGAGATCGGCGGGCACACCTCAGTGTTTCATCCATCTCGTTTGAACTTCTTGCTACGCGTTTAGCCCGTGACGGACATTTTGATGACGCCTGCGAAACTTTTCTTACAGGCATCAGACATGATCTGCGCTACAAACGAGCCTCAAATCGAATAGAAAAAGAGTTCTCCCGTGACAAACAAGACAATCGCACATCCCAACAGATTCGTCGTGAACCTCGCGCCGATAGACTGCCAAGGGTAAGTTACAGACTGTACGATTTACTGGCTAAACTAAGCGTGCAATCTAACAAACCTCAGTATTTGGAGAGAGCGACCAGACTCATCAAATTGGAAAATCTTTCGCCGCTTTTTGTCTCTCGTATTCAAAAATGGCAGCAACCGGAAGGGAAATGGTGGCGGAAAGCGGTGAAAAGAAACATATAGGTGGAATAACACAACGTACCTAATGCGGCGTCGATCTTCTAATGTAAGATAGCCAGTCACTGGAAGATGTGCGTTCGAATCGCACTCGATGCCGTTCTTCTCTAACAGGTTGCTGAAAAACTAGCCCGAGGCAGCGGGAAAGGTGTAGGAACCAGCAGATGGAAAAGGGGACAGGCTACTTTTCTTGTGATTTGCGGGGCCGCCCGCGTGGACGAAGGGTCGAGGCGAGGCCGAGCCTGGCGGCAATCCTCGTTTGCCAGGTCGATGAGCCAAACGGTTGTTGGCGATTGACGCAGGTGCGCAGCGTGGTCAGATCAGGCTGCGAGAGCGGCTGGTCGACCGAAAACGGCTCTTCTTGCGGTAGTGGGATGAACCGGGGAAATAGGTGCAGGCTGGATTTCCGATAATCACCGTGACTACAAATAGACCAATAAGTTGCAAACTATGGGGAAAGACCATCTGAACAAGGAGATCGAGGTCGCCCTGCCGGGGAAGAAACGAAGGAATGAGCGGTAGGCATGAGGAATCGGCAAGTCCGCGTGGCTCGTCTTCAGGACAAACTAGAGGGATTCAATTGTCAATCCCTCGATGATCTCAAAGTGGCGACGATTGTTGGTGAGGACCGTCAGTCTGAAACGCAAGCCCGTCGCACCAATCAAGAGGTCGAAATCACCCACCGCTTTGCCCATCCTTCGCAGGCGTCCTCGCTGCTGACCAAATATCTTGCATGTGTCTTCATCGATACCAAGCAGCGTCACTCCACGAAGAAAATCCTGAAGCGCAGGCTCATTGCCTGACGGATTCGACGAGAAATCGACACCCTCGTATAGCTCCGCGAGGGAAACGGTCGACAGCGCAATTCCTTGCTCGCTTAGGCCGTGAACCCGCTTGACGATGTCGTGATGGCCATGGAGATAATGAATGACCCAGTCCGTGTCGAGGAGGTAACGGAGGGTCATAGAGCTGGAGCGGAACGAGTCGACACCAACCGATCTGCATAGATTGCGTCAATCAGCGTCTGGGGCTCAAACGTGCCGTGCCATCTTCCAGCACTGCGCCGAAAGGCTTCACGGTCCGTCGTCGATGGTGGGGTGAGGATGGTGATCATCATATCTTGCCCTTCCGGCAAGTCGATACGGTCGAGTGGTTCGATGATTCCGCCTTTCATTCGGGCCCGTATCGTTGTCGTCATATCGTTGCTCCTTCAGTCAGGTACAGGCATCGTTTATCGACAGTAGCGGGTGAGGTCCGACAGCTCGACTCAGCAGCTGTCCTATTAACGAGTGTAGCAGAGAGCCTTCTGGAATCCAACAATATGAAGCAGGAGAATTGATGAGACAGAGCCAGAAATGCCACGCTGGAACGGCACATCACGATGCACGTTGTCCAGATTGCGACACTCTTACTGACTCTGACTCCACCTCTGAGGCCAACGGGCGTAGCCCGCTCCGTCTTATGGTCTGGAAGAAGTAAGCACCTTCTTCGAAAATCCTGCTCATGCCCTCCCAGGTCTCCTTCCAAACAGCCACGATCGTACCTGCAAGGATCGCCCATTTTGTACGCCATTGGCCTCGACCGTGTTACCGTGTTCCTACGTGACCAGTGAGGGTAGCCGATCATCAGGTTGAGCGAGCGAAAAGAGTGTTACCTCAACTCCCACAGTTAAGCTCACGTGAGACTCCTCACTGAGTTCCCGAAAAGGAACGCGCTAGGGGAATGCTACGAAACCAGAAGTTCATTGAAAAACTTGTGATGGAAATTCCTGAATTCAGTCCGCTTCTTCAAGAACACATGAAGGAATATGAATAACTACTCACACATGTGTCCATGGGCAATCTACGTCAATGAATGGTGACCTTCTCAAGAAAAAACACGAGGGCGAAAGTGGGAGTGAGCGATTCGTTCTTGCTGGCCAACCACTCAATTTTGATCTTCTGAGCTTTTGGAAGTGGGCAGCATCGGATCTTGTAGATAATACGTGGCGAGGTGTCCTTGCGGAATATCTAGTGGCCAAAGCTCTTGGGATCAAAGATGATGGAATCCGCGACAGTTGGGGACCGGTGGACCTAGTTTCACCCACTGGAATCACAGTCCAAGTAAAGTCAGCAGCATTTCTTCAAGCGTGGCACCAGAAAGAATTTTCACGGATCAGCTTCAGTATAAAGCCGCGTCGAGTCTTTGATTCTACAACCAATAGTCTTAGCGAAACACCAATAAGGGTAGCTCAAGTATGGGTTTTTGCCCTTCTCTCACACACAGACAAGCTAACCCTTGATCCAATGGATCTAGCCCAATGGCAATTTTTTGTTGTGTCCAAGTCCTTTCTCGATGGCTATCGCCGCAGCCAAGAATCGATCACGCTCAAGTCGCTTCGGAAACTCGGCATAGAGCCTGTTGGATTCTTAGAACTTGCCGATCAAGTGGAACGCTGCCGTGCAAACCCGCTCTCGAGTTGACTCCAATTCTGAGCTCATGCTATTCGCATAGATTATCGGTGAGTTGATCGAAGCGCTGTAAAACAGATATATATCCAAGTTCGAGGGGTTTTCATTTAGACTGAACGAACGATTCATCACTTCCATACTGAACACCCTCGCGTCTTATGGATCGGCTTTCGTACACCAGACGGTTATTCCAAGCGCTGTTTCTCCTCGGAACAGTCAATGCTGGATGCGCCACAGCAAGTCTCGCGGACGGAGAAAAGGCCCAGACACCGCCCCCCGATCCTACTCCCTTGGAGACTCAGCTCGATACCTCTACAGCGACTCAACCCCAGACTGATCAACCAGCACCCAGCCAGTCCTCGGAATCGGAGATCAATGTCTCTGCACCGACTCAACCCCAAACTGATGATACAACGCCGGGTCAATCCGAGGTCGAGGAGGCTGCACCTGCTCCCCGTCAGAAAGAGATCCCCGCAGCTGTCCAACCTCCGATCAGCGAGCCCCCGCCTGCTCAGCCCCCCGACACCTCTCCAGCCGCTCAGCCGCAACCGGATCGTCCTCCAGCTACTCAAGAGGAACCGAGTCCTACGGCGGCGGTTCTCACTGAAGCGAACCCTTCCATCATGCTGACCGGTCGAGTCTGGCGAGCCAAGCCTGGCATCGTCTTCCTGAAAACACCGATCGGGCTTATGTCGCTCAGTTCAAAGACCACGCTCAAGACAATCCCCGCCTCGCAAGAAGTGTTCTTTTGGATCCACGAAGACCATGTCGTCGTTGATATCGTCAAGCGAACCGATGGAACACTCGTCCACCGCTATCTGACCGGACCGTTCAGGCAAGAGCAGGAAGACAGCACCCAGTTGATGGGCTGGACACCGGAAGGTGAGAAGGCATTTCACATGGGCGCATTTGAGCGGGCACTTACATCCCGCAAGGACGGCGAGTCGGTAACCGTCGAAGTTGACGGAAAGGACAACGTCATCGGCGTGCACGACCTCCAGTTCGATCTTCAGATCGGTCAAGTGGCTACCAATGGGTCCAAGGCGCACCTGTTGCTGACCGGCACCATCTCAAAACTGAAGTCCAATTTCATTTTTTTTCGGACTCCCATCGGCATTGTCAACGTCAACGCCAAGATAGGGATCAAAAACGCCAAGGTGGGGCAAATCTTGACCTTGCGTATGCATGACCACCACCTCGTGGCAGATCTCTCCGCGTCCGGCGATTCTGCACCGATCCGGCGGTTCCTCACAGGCCCATTGGAATTTGCCGATCCAGATCGATCCAGCGTCAAGCTTTGGACCCCTGAGGGTGAACAGACCTACCCGGCAGATTTTGGGAAATCTTCGCTGAGTGGGGCAAAGGAAGGGACCCCTATTACAGTGGAGCTCGATGGGCAGGGCGACATCGTCGAATTCCATCGGATGAAGTAATTTCAGGACCTCCCGCCTTCATCCCTATCAAGTCATCCGAACTTCTTACCCGAGCTGAGAATGTAATCCCAACATGATAATGTCCGCTTTGGCCAAGATAGAAATGTCCTCTTCGTTGCTAGACTGGCCGCTCTCACAAGGAGGGCGGGATGGTCGGAGAGGACAGGGTACTCATGAGTGGGAAGGAACTGCGGCGGGTCCATG
>PHGD01000090.1 GCA_011090425.1 Nitrospira sp. LK70
CAGTCGATGACGGAACTCCATGCCGACGGCGGTAGCCAGCCGAAGCGCCTGAGTACCCAACCGCTGGACCAATGGCATGGTCGTCAGATCCCCGGTCCAGAGGTCCTGCTTCGCAAATTGAAAGATACGTGTGGAGCGGCTCATAGGCTTGCTTTCCCTAACAGGGTATCGAAAAACTTTGGACACTGTACCGCGAATCCCGCCGTTTGTGGAGTCCCTACAGCATGAATCTATTCGCGGAAGCATCCTCGCGGCGAAAGTCGAACATCCGCTGGCGAGATTTTAGGTCGTAGGCAATGCCTCGTCGAAGTACGTTCTTGTCGAGAGCCTATCAATGGCAACACCCTAGCCCATCCGGGCATGAAGTGTTGCACTTGGAGTTAGAACTCAATCAAGCTTGCTCTCGTATTTCATTCATTTGATGCCCACGACCTAGTGTGATATCGTCCGTCCTCTTATGCCGGAGTCGGTTCAATCCTTCACGCTGGTCGATGTGCCAGGCGGCGCGCCCCTGCTTGGCCACCTGGGGACGTTCAAACGCGCCCCGTTGGAGACGATGTCCGGGTGGTGGCGCCGGTACGGCGATGCGCTGCGCTTTCGGCTTGGGCCGAAGACTCTCCATCTCTTCAGTCACCCTGATCTCGCTGAAGAAATTCTGGTCCACCAAGCCGACCGCTTTGTGAAAGTCTACGACCCTCGGAAGCCGACCGGCCTCTCGCTAGTTCTAGGTAATGGATTGGTGACGAGTTCAGGCGAGGTCTGGAAGCGGCATCGGCGCATTATCCAGCCGATTTTTCATCGCTCTCGGATGGTCGCCATGGCCGATCGGATGGCCCAGGTGGGCGAGCAACGGGTTGCCGGTTGGGTAAGTCTTGAAGGACAGCCGATCGATATCGGCGACGAAATGATGCAGTTGACGCTCGAAGTAATCTCGCAAACCATGTTCACCGCCAGTATGGCGCAACACATCGATCAGATCCGTCATGCGTTACGTGTGAGCCTGCAGTATGCAGTCGACTCGGTTCAGAACCCACTGCGTCTCCCCAGCTGGGTGCCGACTTCACGCAACCGTGAATTCCGTTCTGCCATGCAGTTTATGGATAGCCTGATCTATGGATTGCTTATCGAGCGGCGTCGCAGCGGATCCCAGCATGGCGATCTCCTTGATCTGTTGCTCCAGGCCCGCGATGAAGAGACCGGTGCCGGACTGACCGATCAAGAGCTGCGGGACGAAACGTTCACCATCTTTGCGGCTGGACACGGGACCACGGCCACTGCGCTCGCCTGGACCTGGTATCTTCTCGCAACCCATCCAGAGGCGAAGGCACGGTTTCATGAGGAAGTGGACCGAGTTCTCCAGGGAAGAACGCCAAACGCCGACGATCTTCAGCACCTCCCGTATACTCGGGCCGTATTCGAGGAATCACTCCGGCTGTATCCACCGGCTCCAGTCGTACAGCGCAAGGCGGCGATCAATACTACTGTGGGTGGATTACCGCTAGCGGAAGGCGCGCTCGTCTTCGTCAGCATATACAATCTGCACAGACACCCGGCCTTTTGGACGAACCCCGACAGATTTCTGCCGGAGCGATGGTTGAATGGCGAGCGGCCGACTGCCAGATTTGCCTACCTTCCGTTCGGCGCAGGACCACGCGCCTGCGTGGGGATTCATTTCGCATCAGTCGAAGGGCCACTTCTATTAGCCCTGATCGGTCGCCGCTACGATCTGCAACCGGCTCAAGAGGTTGTCGAGCCCGAATTCTTCGTGACCTTGCAACCGAAAAGTGGCATCCGCATGATGCTCCAGCCGCACAATGTGCCGGTCGTATCGAGCGCCTAGAGCCTTACAAGGCCCTTAACTTATCTCATGAGTCTGAATTCTGTGGGCTACTGAGGCGGTCTATCCGCACGCGATAGATTACGCTACAAGAATGGAGAGCGCACGAGCGAAGCTTGGTTTGGTGGGCCGTGTAGGGGTCGAACCTACGGCCCGCTGATTAAGAGTCCCGCCGAGAACCCGACTCAGGACACTCAGGAAGAGGAATCCCCAACAAACGGAGAGGATCTATGATGGCTGAGATCATCATGAATCATGGTGTGTCAGGGTGTTTTGGCACCAGCTTGGCACCAACTGACTCCGCACTGTGGTTCCATAGCTTTATGGCAGAAATTCCCAAGATAACAGCCAACAGAGGAATTAGGAAAGAGTGAGGGATGATATTCAGCATCCGGCCACCAATGTATGTGCCAACGACAGAACCGGCAGCCATGGCTAACGTAAAGCGACCGTGATCCTTAATGACCCGAAAGCTATTGTCCTGGCTGTAGCGAGCTAAGCCCACTGCCATGGTCGGAAGGCTGATAACTAAAGACAGGCTGCCCGCCAACGTCACTTCGAGGCCAAACAAGATGACAAGGGTCGGAATGATGAGTTCTCCGCCAGCAACTCCTAGAAAGGCCGCGATACTCCCGATCACAAGACCGGCAAAAACGCCTGTGACCGTCAAAAACCAATTATCCATCGCGGGGCGGAACGTCGTTGCCACCGGAGACAGAAGCAGAAGGAGTGCCATTGCGACCAATAGCATGGCTATGGTGCGGCGTAGTGTTCCAGCTTGCAGTCGTGTCGCGATACCTGCGCCTACCCATGCCCCTACAAGGCTGCCTGCAAGAATATTCACCACGATGAACCAACTCGCTGCTACGCTGTCCCACGGAACGGCATCGGCACGAAACGGCAGTGCTGAAGCTACGACAACCAAGCTGAGGACCTTATTCAAAACCACAGCCTGCAATGCTGGAAATCCGAAGGCACGTATGAGAAGCGGAAGCCGAAATTCGGCTCCCCCTAATCCAATCAGTCCTCCTAACGAGCCAACAGCGGCGCCGCAGGTAAAAGCATCAATGAGACGAGATTTTGAAAGAGGCATGAAGGGAAGCGAGCTTAACACGCTCGTGGTGGAGAACACGAGGCCAGCGAGAACCAACCCGCTGATTGTGTATCAGAATAGCGAGTCTAACCCATTGTGTCCTCGAATCCTTTCGTTCTTGGTGCCAACGTGGTGCCAACCATGACGGACGCAGAACCGACCAAAAAGCCGAAACGCTACTACACGAAGCATGGTCTAACCACGCTCAAGAAAGCCGTCAGAGTGTTAGGAGGACGGGCCATTGATCGACGTACGGCGCTCGGGCGTGCCCTGGAAGATTGGCGGCAGAGCATCCTGCAGGACCTCGGCGGAGTGGACCAGACTTCCACGCAGCAACGCCAGGTGATCGACTTGGCGGTGAAGACGAAGTTGATCCTTGATTCCATCGATGCCTACCTCGTCAAACAGCCGTCGCTGGTGAATCACCGGAAGCGAATGGTGCTCCCGGTCGTGATTCAAAGACAGCAAATGGCCGATGCGCTGGCTAGATACATGACGCAGCTAGGACTCGAACGGAAGGTCAAGGTCCTCCCCTCGCTCAGCGAGTATTTGCACGGCAAGGGCTCAACGCTGACTGAGCCACCGACGCCTATATTTCCCCCGGGGGCGACTGAGACCACAGATATAGGTGGCGCATGACCATCATTGAAGCCATCCAAGATCCGCTCTTATTCCGGCCTTTATTCAAAACGCTGGATACCTGGAAAGGCTGGTTGGTCGTGCTGAAGGCGATCTTCGCGTTACCGATGAATGAGGCCGACCGCGTACTGTTCGCCTCCCTGGCTGGCAAGCAGACCCCACCAGAGACGCCGGTGGAAGAGTGCTGGCTGATCGTAGGTAGACGTGGTGGGAAAAGTTTTATCGTCGCCTTGATTGCCGTCTTCCTCGCGTGCTTTCGAGACTATCGGCCCTTCCTGGGTCCAGGTGAGCGAGGCACGCTCATGGTCATCGCGACAGATCGCAAGCAAGCCAGGGTCATCATGCGCTATATCGTGGCGCTCCTCGATCAAGTCCCGATGCTCAAGCACATGGTCGTCAGACAAGACACGGAATCGGTCGATCTCGACAATAGAGTGTCCATCGAAATCACCACAGCCTCGTACAGAACAATTCGAGGGTATACGGTCGTGGCGGCCTTGTGCGATGAAATCGCCTTCTGGCGGTCGGAGGAGAGCGCGAATCCAGCGGAGGAGATCCTCGCCGCACTCAGGCCGGCCATGAGCACGATTCCCGGGGCATTACTGATTGCGCTCGGCACGCCCTACAAGCGCAGCGGGCCACTGTACGACAGCTATCGACGGCACTATGGACAAGATTCCCCGGTGTTGGTCATCCAAGCCGACACCAGGACGATGAATCCCACGGTCCCGCCGTCGGTGATCGATCGCGCGATGGAGCATGATCCGGCGGCGGCGCAGGCCGAATACCTCGCGGTCTTCCGATCCGATGTGGGCAGCTTCCTCGATCGCGATCTCGTCGAGCGCGCCATTGAGCCAGGCCGACGAGAACGGGCGCCGCTCTCCTCAATCTCCTACAGCGCCTTCGTGGACCCCTCGGGCGGAGCGCATGACTCGTTCACCCTCGCCGTTGCCCATGAACACAATGGACGCTATGTGCTCGATGTCTGCCGAGGCATCAAGCCCCCCTTTGATCCGTCGCAGGTGGTCAAGGAGTTCTGCGACCTGCTGAAGTCGTATCGCGTCTATTCGGTGGTCGGCGACCGATACGCGGGTGAATGGGTTCGCGAACAGTTCTCACGGCATGGAATTAGCTACCGACACTGTGAGCGGAGCAAAAGTGAGCTGTACCTAGAGGCGCTGCCACGCTTTGCTCAGGGCTGCCTGGAGCTGTTGGACGTACCCGCCCTCACCATGGAGCTGATGGAGTTGGAACGGCGCACCAGTCGCAGCGGGCGTGATACCGTCGATCATCCGCCAGGGGGACATGATGATCTCGCCAATAGTTGCGCTGGCTGTCTGTCGTTGTTGGCGACGGGGGCGCGAGGAGGGGCATACATGGTGAACTTCCTCACCGGTGAACCGATTGTCTCCGAGGACGAACGCTTGCGCCGACGTGAAGCGCGGCTTCGCGGTGTGCCAGTCGAATCTATCAAGTAATCACCGGGTGCGAGTCCATAACCAAGGAGGTCGAGATGATTAGCAACAATGTGATTGGTGATATTTCCGGGAGTCTGTTGGCGTTGATCCAGCATCTTGAAGGAAAGGCGGTCGCGTATCGCGAATTCGAATCCGGCGACCTCGATGTGATCGAGGGCGTGATGTCAAGCTTCGCGGATGCTCGGCTCCTGATCGAAGAACTGCGGATGGCCGAAGAGTCGATTGCGACGAACCAGAACTTGTCGGTCACCGGCCAACAGGACGCGATGGCGAAAGTAGTCAAAGACATACTGACGCGGGCGAAGTTCATTGAGAAGAAAGCGAACGACCGACGTAACGCCTGTGAAAGTGAGCGGGCGGCGGCGTTTGCCATTCCCAAAGCCGCCGGGGGCGATGCCACCGTAAACTTCACGAAAGAGCAGGAGCACCGCGCAAGGCTACGAACCATGTCATTAGCGGAGAGAATGCGTGTCTATTATGATGCGGTGCAACGGAACGAGCCGAGCTTGGTGAGGGCCGTGAAAGATCCAGCCTTCTCGTATGACCTGTTAGCCGAGGGGCCGTTTGCCGACTATGTGCGGCGGGTGGATCGGGAACACCTTGAACACGGACAGCCGGAGCGATGGGCACGATTACAGACGTTGGAGAAGTCTGCGCAATGGCTGCAACTCATGTCGTCTGCCATTGAGATGCAGCTCAGCGGATACGGCCAAGTACCATCATTTCAAGGTCAACCCATCGGCAAGACGGACCTGGGCCTGCAGAACCCGCAGCAGGCGCCGAAGAAGAAAGACGCCATCGACATGCCCCCGACACATACGCCGGCATTTGTGTAAGGGCGTGGGTGGCGTATGCGCACCCCGCGCAGGTGTGGCGGCGACCCTCTGATCATCTTGGTGGGAGTCGCTGTCCAACTGTCTCCGTAAGGAGTTGGCTGAAGTGTGCTCGCTGCCACGGCTCCGGTGATTGCCCGAACACGGTCCCTTCTGTGTGGCTGCTCCCTACCATCGCGGAATACCAATTTGATTCGTTCCAGCACACTCTTCTGTGAACAGGAACACAGGAGGGCAACATGAAGGGTCAACGAATGAGCTTCATGCTAGTGGGAATGCTGCTGCTCACAGGCTGTGCATCAAATATGGTCTGGGTGAAAGACGGGGCAACGCAGGAGCAGTTTGCTGCCGATCAATTTGATTGTAAGCAGAAGGCCTACACCATGGTCGGTGGCTATCACAGCAACAATATCGGGGCGCTCGCTGTGTCCGCACCGGGGTTTTTCAATGAATGCATGCAGTCCAAGGGGTACACCCTCACCACGCAGCAGCAGCAAGCTAATGTGTCAGTCGATGGATGGCTCACGGGGCATGTGCCGCATCAAGGCAAGGTGTGGGCGCGAATCGATATGTTCTCAGACGACCAAGCCGTGGTCAATCAGAATTTCACGGCGGCTCTCGATGCCTACCGAGAGTGTAATGGACACCGCGAAGACCAAGAGGCTCGTGTCTGTATGGAAGAGAAGGGCTATCGGCTGTTTCAAGTGGCCACGATGCAGCCGAGCAACATGACGAAACAGGGATTTCAGGTCAAGCAGGGCTGGCGGGACAAGATGGCCTGCGATGCTCCGACGCTCGACGAGGTGAAGGCTTGTCTGCGTGGCAAGGGGTATGTGCCGATCGCGATGGCGCATGGGACACGAGTGCAGTATGCAGCGCAGTAAGGCCACAACTCCGATGCCCGGAAGGCCAGTGTTACTTCGTCGCCCTAAGTCCTCTTTATTGTGTTTTTCATTTTCTACTTCGTCTGAAGCTGCATCCGTAGGAACCTGGACCGTCATGGCGCATTGCCTTCGCTTCTGCTCTTGACCAACACATAGGCCGGTTTCACCTGATTGATAGATTGCTGAAGGAGGACAACCGTATCTCGTCGCATGTCTGGTAGGTCGGCGACAATCTTGTTGTACGGCTCACGGTTCACGGACCTTTCGTTACTGATGCCCTATCCAAAAGGCTCTCTTCCCCCCCCTTATATGGAATAGATGCTTTCTCTAAGGGATGTGAACATTCTCATTACCATTGGAGTGGATCATGCAGATGCGAAGAATTTCGCGTGGTAGCGTTCTGTTCGGTCTCATCCTCAGTCTGTTGCTGGCCAGCTGTGGGAGCGGGGGTGAAGGTGTGGGTGAGGCGGAGGCGCCGATCGCGCCGCCAGTGATCACTGGGACGCCGGAAGGGCTGTGGTCCGGCACGAGGAGCAACGGAGGGACGATATGGGGCGCCGTCCTCGACGACGGCTCGTTCTGGTTTCTCTATTCGGCGGTCGGTGATCCAACGATAGTCCGAGGGGCGATGCAGGGCATCAGCCAATCAGACAACGGGACCTTCACGGCCTCGGATATCCGCGACTTTAGCGGTGAAGACGGCCTGCGATTGCACGGCACCATCAGCGGGTCCTATGTCCCTCAGGAATCGCTCAATGGCACGGCGAGCGTCACGTGGGACGACACGCAAACCTATACGACGACGTTTCGCACGACGCATCACGCGCCCTCGGTGGACGCCTCGGATCTGGCGCAGCTCGCCGGGACCTACCCCGGCAGGCCCTTCGGCGAAGGGAGCGTGCAGGCCCTGATGACCATGACCATCTCACCATCCGGCAGCCTGCGGATCACCGGAAATACCAGCAGTACTTCTGCCGGATGGACCGCCATGGCCTGCTTTGAAACGACCGGCACGTTGACTCCACGGGCGCAGCCGCACGTGTACAATCTCACGATTGATAATGTCTGCGTGGTCGTGAATGAGCCGCACACCGGCGTCGCCATCTTCGACCCGGACACGAAGTCGTTGTCACTCCTGGCGTTGAATCAGAATCGGACGAGCGTGTTTTTCTACCGGGGCACGCAACAATAAGCGCGGTGCGGGTAACTGCCCGTGACGCGGATTCTCGACCACTGACTAGCCATCCCTTCGCCAGTTTTTCCCCGTTGCAGTGTTCCATCAAGACCGTGCTACCATTTCCTCTCACGGAGGCAACGCACGACCTCGCGACTCGTACGGTGGCGTGATCCTGCACTCTCCGTTTATCCCAAACCATACAGCACTTAGGAGGCGACGCCATGGCGAAGAGCAAGCGTGTCTACCCCCTCTCCGATCATATCGAAGCCATGCAGAATCATTCTGAGTACGCACGCTATCTGAAACTGTGGCAATCGCGGATTCTCAAAGAGGAAAAAGGATTGCCACTGACCCCTGAAGAAGACGCACTCAGTAATGCACCGCGCAGTCGATTTAGCCACGAAGCGGAGGCTGAAGCCCGATATCAGCTGCTCAGCCGGACTAAGCGCGAACTGGACACGATGAGTGAAGAGCGGTGGGCGATCCGCGTGGATGTGGACGAGATCCAGCAGTACGCGATTATATATGTGCCCCTCGACCTCCCTCGCAAGCCGGTGTTGAAAGAACTAGATGTGATATTGCGCGAGTGCAAAAAACAGTACGGACGTTCCTCTCCTCAACGCACAAGACGTCCAGAAGTCGAGCCGTGGCTTGTGGTTCGAATGATCGAGAAAGAGAAACTCACTCCTCCTCAAATCGTCGCGAAGTTGAAATTAGTCAAGGCAGAAAGAGGTACGCCGGAGTATGACTCGGAATTTCGGAAATGGGACAAGCAGGTTCGGACGGCCTATCGGTGGGCTCAGAAGGCAAGGGACCACCAACCCAACACGAAAACCACCTACCGCTCCACACAGCATCCTTCTTTGAAAACTTTATAGGGGTACCCCTATAAAGGTGAAGTTTTCCTGCATTCGATAATGATATTTCATTCACCATGCTGCACGAAGGTGAATGTCCCCTCCTCACTCCCCTGACAGTTGAAGAATTGATGGTGCTGGCGCATTGCTCCCGGCCCACCGCATACCGTTGGCTCAAATCAGGGAAGCTACCGAGCATCAAGATCGGCCATCGGCGGCTGATTCCCCGTGGGAGCGTTGCACGGCTGCTCGCACCGAAAGGTGATAAATGAAGACCGAGGAGATCCTTCAGCGGCTGGAAGGCGTTCGCTCCCGTGGCCCTGGCCGTTGGTCGTCTATTTGCCCGTCGCATGACGACCGCTCGCCATCGCTATCGGTTCGTGACGGTGAGCGTGGAGTGTTGGTCCGATGCTGGGCCGGTTGCACGGTTCAGGACATTTGCGCGGCACTCAATCTCCGGCTGTCTGATCTTTTCCATAATGCGCCATTCCCTCGCGGCTTCCGTCCGATTCCGAAAACCCCTCGCGTGGATCGTCGTCTAATCGCCCTGCGTCTTGAGTTGCACGGCGTTCTACTTCAGGACCGGGCTAACGCCGTGTTGCAGGCCGCTGGCGGGCTCGATACGTCGCAGTGGTCAAACTCAGATCTTGAAAAGGCCATGGATGTCGTCGGGCGGGCTTTCGATGAGCTGAGCCACGCGGAGACCTTATTTGCTGTCGCCGACTCGCAGCGTGAGAGAGCCTATGAGGAGGGCCGCTCAATGGTGAAACACAGGTGATGGAGAAACAGTACATGCTAGAGCAGACAGCGCCACAACCGAAGCCGTCACAAGCGACACGCTTGATCGCCCTCGCCGACGAGGCGACGTGCTGGCACACCCCTGAGGGCGAGGCGTATGCCACGATTCAAGTGGCCGGTCATCACGAGCATCATCGTCTCAGACAGAAAATGTTTCGGCAGTGGCTTGCCCAACGATACTATCAGCACTTCAAAGGAGCGCCGTCAGCCCAGGCCTTGAGCGATGCGCTCGCCGTATTAGAGGCAAAGGCCCACTTCGAAGGCGACGAACACCACGCCTACGTCCGTGTGGCCGAATACGGCGGCGTGATCTATCTCGATCTCGCGAATGAGCACTGGGAAGCCGTGGCGATCTCTCCGACCGGCTGGCAAGTCATCGCGAACCCTCCGGTGGCCTTTCGTCGGAGCCGTGGCATGCTCGCCTTACCCATCCCTCAGCAAGGCGGAAGCGTCAAGCAACTTTCGGACTATATCAACCTCGACGCGAAGCGCGAGGGCGATTGGCATCTGCTCATCGCCTGCCTGCTCGCCATGTTTCGTCCGAAAGGCCCGTATCCGATCCTGATCTTCCACGGTGAGCAGGGCTCGGCGAAGTCCACAACCGTCAAGCTCCTGCGGATGCTCGTTGATCCCAACAAGTCACTGCTCCGTGCGGCGCCACGTGACGAGCGTGATCTCATGATTGCCGCATGTAACGGGTGGGTGCTCGCCTACGATAATCTGAGCCACTTGGACCCGTGGCTCTCGGATGGTTTCTGTCGGCTCTCGACGGGCGGCGGGCTTTCGACCAGGGAATTGTATTCCGATGCCGACGAACTGCTTCTGGAAGCCCAGAGGCCCGTGATCTTCAACGGGATCGAAGAACTCGCCACACGGCCCGATGTTTTAGACCGAGGCTCGATGTTCTGTCTGCCGACGATTTCGAAGGAAAACCGGCGGACCGAGGCCGACCTCTGGCAACAGTTCGAACACGATCGCCCATACATCTTGGGTGCGCTTTTGGATGCCGTGTGTGGGGCAATGCGGGATCTCGCATCGACAAAGTTGGAGAGCCTGCCGAGGATGGCGGATTTCGCGACCTGGGCGACGGCAGCCGAGAAGGCGCTCGGCTGGAACTCTGGGACCTTCATGAAATCGTACACACAGAATCAGGAGGAGGCGAATGACCTGGCGCTTGATGCCTCGCCCCTTACGGGACCGCTGAAAAAGTTCCTGACGTTGCCGACCGCGACACCCTCCTGGACGGGTTCCGCAACGGACCTCCTGATGAAGCTCCACGACCGTGCGGATGAACAGGTCCGGCGTCTCAAGAGTTGGCCATCGACACCCAGGGCGCTGTCCAATGCGCTCCGACGCCTCGCACCGAACCTCCGGGCGTCGGGTATTGCCCTGACGTTCTCGCGTATCAACAAGGGGAGCAGTATCACAATAGAACATTCGTGCGAATCACCTACACCAGCTGCACCACCTACACCATCCCCAGTATTTCAAGGAGTTCGCGGTGTAGATGAGCAAGGCGGTGTAGGTGGCGGAGATCTTTTCGAGGGTCAGCTGCACCTGGTAACTCCGCAATTTATGAAGGCGAGTGTAGGTAGTGGCGATGGTGTAGATGAATTCGCCCTCCATTCTCATGAAGAGGTGATTTCCGATGAAACTTGAAGCCACTGGCAAGCCCTTCATCTATCGATGGCCGGGGGGCGAGGTACGTCTTGAATCAGGCAAGCCGATCGACCTACCGCCAGACCGAGCGGCCAAACTCTTAGCACGGGCCAGCGGACGGGTCCGGCAAGTCGAACCACCGGACCCCACGGTGATCGAATTCGCCTCTCCCATAGCCAAAGCGATCTATTGGGAACGGGGCGATACGTCGATCTCAGGACCGGCTACCCCACTGTTCCTAGAGCAGGTCGGTCATGATTCGGTACTCGTAGTTGAGTATCGAGGCGATCTGATCTCGATCAATGCGAACACCCTTCGCTCGAAACACCAATTTGAGACACAGGTCAAACTCCGGGTCGTT
Organism: Nitrospira sp. LK70; assembly: GCA_011090425.1. GTDB lineage: Bacteria > Nitrospirota > Nitrospiria > Nitrospirales > Nitrospiraceae > Nitrospira_D. The sequence goes on from PHGD01000090.1 coordinate 11,617, forward strand.
GAGCCCGTCAAGGAGTGTCGCTGATGGGAATGCCATGGCTTCTGCGAAAACAATATCGTTGCCCTCGCTGCGGCGCTTCGTATGTCCACGACCGCGCACATCATCACGACCTCTTTTTATGTCCATTGCGACCGCTGACGAGCGCACAAGAACTCCAACGATTATTGTTAGATGGCCGGCGCTACGAGCCGGCGCCGGAGCGGGGCAGATGAACGGGAAGCCGACGCTGGCCGATACCCTTCAAGCTGTCGAATCGGCGGTTGCGTCCGCACCATTGGCGGACCTTCCGATGGTGTTAGGACTATTGGAGAAGGTCAAGGCGATGGGCTGGGGCCGATTGATCACAGAGTCGCCCCACGGAAAAAAAGAACCGGCCAAGGAGAGTGCCCTTCTGACAGCGGCCCAGGTTGCCGAACGGCTGAATGTACCGAAGAGTTTTGTCTATGAAGCCGCTCGTCAACACCAGCTGAAGCCGGTGAGATTGGGGAAAAAGTATGTGCGTTTCACGGAAGATGAGGTGACCGAGTATCAGTGTCAATACGTAGCTTGACATCGCTTGTATCCATAGTGGATACTCTCAATCATGCCCATGACGGGGGCCCAGCTCAGAAAACATCGGAAGCACCTTGGTCTGACCCAAAAGCAGATGGCTAAGCAACTCGGCCTTCATTGGAATTATTTGGCGCGAGCAGAACGCGGTGAATGCGGTATCAGCGAACCCATCGTTAGACTGGTCCGATTCATTGTGAAAGCGAGTAAGGACAAGAGGTAGCACCATGGCGGCGATTTGGAAACGAAACGATCGGGATATCTGGGTTGTCGATTATCGTGACGCCACCGGGAAGCGACGGCGGGAGTTTGCCGGAACTCGTGAAGAAGCCGAGCAAGCCTTAGCTAAAGTCATTCAGACGGCCACGGAGACCCCGCTTGATGTGCGTGACCGAGACATTACCGTGAAAGACTACGGCACGCGATGTTTAACGAGTGCCAAGGGTGACCTTGCGGCTAGGACCTATTGCAGCTATGACCAGCTATTCAAGCGGCACATTGAGCCGTCCCTTGGACGGAAGAAAGTTCGGGAACTCAGACGGCGAGACGTTCGGCAATTCTTAGCGACCAAGCGTCAAGCTGGACTCGGCAAGAATTCGATTCGTTTGATCAAGGCGACGCTCAGCACGATTCTGACGCAAGCCGTGGAGGATGAATTACTACAGGCTAATCCTGCCCTCGGTCGTTTTCGTGGCGTCCGTCCAGCTGGCGTCTCCGTCACCGACGTGAACCCAATGGATCAGGATCAGTCTCAACGCCTCGATGCGACCTTGACTCGATTACAAGCGGAGAACCGCTTGAGTCCGGTGTATGCCATATTTTTCTTGCTGCTCCATGGAACCGGACTCCGACCGAGTGAAGCCAGAGCTTTACAGCCGGAAGATCTCGATCTCAGGAAGGGCACCGTGCAGGTTGAACGATCCGCCGACCTGCATGGTCGGATCAAGGCGACCAAGACAGAAGAACCCCGGAAGGTAGATCTCTCGGGACGGTTACAGAGGCGGCTTCAGGACTATCTCTCCTGGTTGGACCTGGAGGCGATGGCCAAGGCCCAATCGGGCATGCTGTTCCCTGGTGACGCCAATGGTATGTTGGATGAATCTCAGTTACGAAAAGTCTTCAAGTGGATCTTACGGCAAGCCGAGCTTCCCCATTTCAGAGTGTACGATCTCCGGCATACCTACGCCTCCCGGCTTCTCTCGGCAGGGGTTCCGTTGCTCTACGTCAGCAAGCAATTGGGTCATCGCAAACCGACCACTACCCTCAAGTACTACGCCACATGGATTCCGAGTGAGGATCGGCGCTACGTGGATGCCATGGACACCGCATTAGAAAAACTTGGCACCAGCCCTTGGCACCAAGTTGACATAACCGAGAAGAAAGCTATGGAAGTGGTTGAGAAATTTGGTGGGCCGTGTAGGGGTCGAACCTACGGCCCGCTGATTAAGAGTCAGCTGCTCTACCAACTGAGCTAACGGCCCCACCGGGTATTGAATTGTCGATGTCGATTACAAGAACCGGTTTGGTGCGCCTGACAGGATTTGAACCTGTGGCCCTCAGCTCCGGAGGCTGATGCTCTATCCAGCTGAGCTACAGGCGCTCCTGCAACCAAGGAACGTCACCTTAGCATAGCGAGAAATATACTGTCTAGCGCACATTATGCGTGTGTCGTATCACCGCACTTGTGAATGCATCGTTTCAAAATCCAGACCTCAACCCTCACACTTCGGGATCTGGTATGAAAGCAAAGGGCAGGAACAGTTCTTCTCCCTCGATTCCTTGTTGATGGCGCAATGTCTCGATTTCCACCGCCTCCATCCCAGAGAGATGATTCTCTTCTTCTCGAAAGGCTTTCGAGGGCCGAATAAGTGGAACGGCCGTTTGCACAGCACAGGCCCCACTGACCAAGACCCCATCATCCTGAGGAACACCCATGGAACGACAGACCAGCGGTCGAAACTCGTAGAGGCCACAGGTTCCATCAGGCTCCAAGGCCGGACAAGGCCAACTCTCGAACCGTTGAACAACGCAGTCAATTTCCTGCTCGGGCCACCGGTCGATAAAACGATCCGTGCGCAGTTGTTGCGCGGCTGCTGTTAGCGCGGTGACTTGCGCGGCTGCTGACTGTTCGATCCTGCTCCGGTGCTCATCGGATAGGCTGCGGAGACCACGCCGAACTTCACGCCGGTCGAGGATGGTCACGGGAAAGAGTCCGACACAACAGCCGGAACATCCTTTGGTACAAGGAAGGCTCCCGAGGAGAGAGGCATTCCCCCGGTCAAACCAGCGAGCGGTCCTTTCAAACAACGGTGAAGGAATGGGGGGTGCCCCTGACATGCTAGTCTTTGTCCGAGGCCGACATGTCCACGATGAGTTCACCTTTGGGAGAATAGAAACCCTGATTGTCGATTTGCACGATTCCGTTGCACTGCTCCTGATAGAACTCGAGGATCCAACCGTTGAAATCGTAACCCTCGTCGGTCACATCATTCTCCGCCATGCGCGTGGTCAAAATAAACCGGCAACGAGTCACATATTCCATCGCGAGCTGCGCTTCGATGTCGGAGTGAGCAGTGAGGAGGTTCAGAAAAAGCTTCCTCTCTTGATCGTAGACATCTCGATAGCTGCCACGATCACGCACACAAAAGAGGTGGATCGGCTTGCGTTCTTGATGGTAACCCAATGTCACTTGAACCCAAGCCCAATCCTCCAGTGCTCCTTCCTCCAGATTGGGGGGTACGGTAGGACTTTCCCCGCGGGACTTTAGGAAATCGATTACCAGTCGGAGAGGAGGAGAATTCTCCTTTTGGCAGAACACGCGCGAATAGAGGAAGCTTTCATCCTGTTCGGACGCTTGGTTGGCTACACCTACGGGTAATATCGGTAGCTCTTTAGCCACGTGAACTCACCAACGTCAAGAGCCGTTTGCGTCTCTTCGGGAGGTCCATCCTACTCTACTCTACCCTTCCATTTGCTTCAACCGCAAGGGGCTGTGTGTGCATTTCTCCATGACAGACGTGCGTTTTTCTCGTTGACACTCCTCGGACTCTTGGCTACACTCTCGCGGGTTTTCACGATGTGAGTACAAGCGCGCACGGGCGGCAACACTAGCAGGGATATGTTCCAACGAGGCGCGTCAGGCCGCATATCGACTTACTTTAATCCCTTACCCTCAAGGAGGTTCAGGAATGGCCAAATCAATGACGAAATCGCAGATCGCAGATTACCTCGCCGGAAAAGCCGGTATCACGAAAAAAGGAGCGGTTCAGATTCTTGATGATCTGGCAGCCCTGGCTTATCGTGAGGCCAAGAACGTCTTCACGGTGCCTGGTATCGGCAAACTCAAGCTCGCTAACCGCAAGGCGCGCATCGGCCGCAATCCTCAGACCGGTGAAGAAATCAAGATTCCGGCAAAGCGAGTTGTCAAGTTCCGTGTCGCTAAGGCTGCCAAGGACGCAATTCTCGGGAAGAAATAAGAGGATCCCGTCCTGGCACTGTTGCAGCGCCGGGTCCAATTAGTCGGCACTCATCCGCTGCCCCTCGCTCATATTATGGGAGCCGAGATTGAACAGATCTCGGCTCCCATTTCTTTGCCGACCAACTAGGAGTACGAAGGACCAAGTCCGCTCCCCCCCATCCCATCGTGTCCGATCAGACGAATCGCGTCTCCGTCGTGAACGAGCGAGTCTTCGCTGGCGATCTTCTTATTGATGGTCACCAGCACTTTCTTCTCTCTCAACAGTTGCAGCAGATGCCGAAGCTGAACGCCTTGTCGCTGGATCAATTGACGAACGGACATCGAGCGATCAATTTCGCAGGCGAGATCACATTCGCCATCCACGGTTTGCAGTTGTCCGGTCAAAACGATGGTCACCATCTCCGTCCTTCCTCGCGCGTACGAACGGTTTGCCGGCCTCGGCTGGACGACTGTTGACTCACCGGTCATCTCTTCCGATAATGGAGGCCATGCCGACTCTCGATGTTCATAATCCCGGAATGCCCGACCTCCAGTTCGTCCTCTTCGTGTCGGCACTCTGCACAGCAGATCTCACGACGATCAATCTGCCCAAAGATCTCCGACAAACGATCTTCGATCGTTGCTGGGCACTCATTCATACCGAGCCACCACCTACGAACCCCAAAGAACGGGTTCTTGACCTCCGAGGAGGGACGGAGCTCACGCTCGAGGCCTGTGCTTCTACGATCCGATCCCTCCTCCACGAGGCCAACATTACCACCTTGGTGTGGGACCATCCGGTGAGTGCCCCTCGCATGAACAGCACACCTGAAGCCCTTCCCTTGATCGATCGATTGGGACAATTATATCCGGACAGCCCGAACGTCGTCGATCCTTCTCATCAACCTCCCGGTGGTTCCGACCCAGCTTCGTAAAAGGAAATTCCGTGCGAGTAACGACCATAGACATCGCCGGCGTACTCTTGCTTGAGCCTTCTGTCATGTCCGATCATCGAGGCTGTTTCCTGGAAACATATCACGAACATCGTTACCGAGAAGCCGGCATCGATGAGCGTTTCGTCCAGGATAATTTTTCGAGATCAATACGAAACACGGTGCGAGGTCTGCATTTCCAAGAACCTCATGCTCAGGGGAAACTTGTCATGGCCCTTGAGGGGACGGTGTACGACGTTGTCGTCGATATCCGCAAAGGGTCGCCGACATTCGGTAAATGGTATGGGGTCGAACTATCCGGGAAGAGCCTTCAGCAGATGTATGTTCCTCCCGGATGTGCTCATGGCTTTTGCGTCACGAGCGATAGCGCATGCTTCTTATATAAGTGCACCGCCTATTATTCCCCCAAAGATGATCGCGGTATCTTGTGGAATGATCCGGCTTTGGGAATTCTCTGGCCAGTTAGGAAACCTATCCTCTCAGCAAAAGACCAAACACATCATACTCTTGCTGCAATGGACGCAGAGTTGCCGTTCTTTAGAGGTACGCGCTAGACCATCTCCTCTCATCCTCTCACCACATACTCAAGCTGGAAGTCCACGCGTGCCAATGAGCTCTTGTGGATACGAACCTTGCGTCTTGGGTCAACCTGTCCTAGGGCCTGTTGACAATTAGGATTCACAGCCTCTCCATTTTCTGATTCACTGCGGGACGTTGGGGGGAGGCCAACAAGCATGGCGAAACAGGTCTTGCGAGATGATCAGTGGAGGAAGATTGAAGGCTTGCTGCCGGGACGCACGGAGACGGTTGGGGTGACGGCCAACAATAACCGGCTCTTCATCGAA
>PHGD01000091.1 GCA_011090425.1 Nitrospira sp. LK70
CGTCCAGGTTCACGCGACTCACGGTCCACGGCGACTGCAGGCCCAACAGGTACTGATAGAGTGCGGTGTCTTGCATGGTCGGTTCCTCCTCGGCCGACCATCCTATCCGTTCACCCTACCCACGGGAAACCCGGAAGCACCGTAAATTCCTGATGAGCAGGCTGACAAATGCCGGCTCAATCTGCTCTTCCAGCGCTCGCGCCAAAAGTCGCGCCGCCTCGTCCGGTCGCCACCAAGGCAGATAATGCTGTCCCGTCTCAGCAGCCAAGGTGAGTGCTGCTCGTAAGGCCGCCAGTCCATCCGAGTCTCGCCCCGCATCGAGATGCAGACGCGCTTTTGCCAGGAGCCATAAGCAACGTCCAAACGTATTGCCATCAGCGATCTGCACCTCCGCTTCAATGCTGGCCAAATGTCGATGCGCCTCTTCGTCGTTCCCTAACGCATGGCAGGTCATGGCCCTTGCAACCCGCACATCGATCTCGGCGAGGGAACATTGTGCGCCATCATTCACCCTATCGGCCTGCTCACACTCGTACAAGGCCGACCGGAAGTCCCCTACCAGATACGCATGCCACGCCTTGATAAAATGCACATAACCTCGTTGTAATGGCGGCAGTTGATCGTATAGCGGGCGCACCATGGCGAGATACCGTTCAGCCTCTTGGGGGCGGTTGAGCATGAGACGTGGATAAGCACCTAGTCCCGCTACCCAACCGATCAGGAAGTAGATCCCCTGTGCATGGCACAGCTCGATGATGGGATAGGCCGAGGCCAGGGCCCGTTCCATGTCACCTCTGTGCCAGAAGGCGTGTCCTTCCGCATGATCGCTTACGATCTGAGCCAGGGGCGGGATGTTGTCTCCGAGCTGGTTGCGTATCCTGGTGGAAAAGTAGTTTTTGGCGTGATGGTTTGTTCCTCTATATAAGTCGAGATGTACGCTATGGGAGTAGATCTCGGCCAACGCGAAGGGATCATCAATGTACGGAAGAATTTTATCCAGTTCCTCTCGTGCAAGGGGTGTCAGAGGGGAGTCGAGTTGACACCATGAGTAGACTGCCAAGACGGCAGTGAGGAATTCGAAACGAATGGGAGGAGATAGGTCGGTGGAGGGGTCCTTCAACCAAACTTCGCCGATCTCCATCCAGGGATCGACTCGGCCCAACCGGTCCCAGGAATTGATAATCGCTTTGACGACTCCGGCCCAAGCCAAGACCTGCCCAGTCCGTTCGCCGCGGGCTTCAAACAACCGATAGGCCTGCTCCTGTCGTACGCGGATCTGCTCAAGCGCGGCCGCATTGATCGGCGGGCTGGCGCAGGCCGACCAATACAAGAGCCACGGATCGTTTGCGCGTCTCTCCGGTGGGACGGTATGGATCCACCGCTGGATCAGCGCAAAGCGCCCTTGACGCAAAAGACTCGGCGCATGAGAGATGATGGCCTGGGCCACGGCGTCATGGTCTTGCGCGTCTATAGACAGATCGACCGCTGCTTCAACCTGACCGGCCGTCGCAAGAAGATGAGCGGTCTTGGTGCGAAGTGCGGCCAGTCGCTCTGTTGGCCAGTGCTGTTGGACCCGATGCTGGAGAAAATCCTGAAGCAAGGGGTGATAGGTGTAGGACGCCGGAGATCCGTCATGTCGCTCGACAAAGTAGCGCCGCTGATAAAGGGTCTCCAAGCAGGATTCGGCGTCACGATGACTCGACAACTCAGTGGCCATGGCTCCCGTGACGACTGGACAGTACGCGGTAGAGAGCAGCACCTCTTGCGTGTTTACATCCATGCGTGCAAAGACTTCTGCGCCGAGAAAGTTGAACATCGCCTGGCGGGATTGTTCGTAGCTCGCCAGTGTGGTTCTGGATCCGGTGGCTTCTTCCAGAAGCAAGACCAACCCGGCCATCCACCCATCGAGCGTGGCTACGGCTTGGGCCATGGCCTTCTCGGCAAAGGCGTCGCGTCGGCGATGCCGGTACAGGGCGATGATCGCACGGCTTTCCGCCGGTGTGAGGCGCAACATGCGACCATCGAACCGCGTCATGCGACGCGATGCCAATAGAGAAGCCCATGCCGATGGCGGCTCTTCACGGCTGATGATCAATACGGGACGTTCCACAACCAGATGGCTGAGCCCCAACGCCAACATCTCATGTACGGAGCTGTCGGCTGGAATCGTGTGGTAGTTATCCACTACCAGCGCGACGGATCTCGGCAGTTGCGCGTCGAGCGCCTCGAAAACATTGCGCGTGAACACGGACACTCCCTGCAAATACTCCGGCGTCAGATGGGAGAGCGGAGGGCTATTCCGAGGAGCAAGGGGGCGTGCGGAGAGGCTGAGATAGTGAAAGAACGTCGCAAGATCCCCGTCCCGCTCGTCCACCGTATACCAGAGGGGTCGCAGGCGGCGTGCGTTCAGATAACTCGCCGCCAGCGTCGTCTTGCCCGCGCCCGGTGGCGCGGTGATCCAGATGATGGGTCTGGTGCGGGCGCGATCCAGTTCGCGAAATAACCGTGGACGGGGCACGATCTTCGGCAACGTCGGCGGAGTGAGTTTGCTCGGGAGCTGCCGGTTCCGACCCGTGGTCGGCGGATCCATCCTCTTCGACATGGTGTTGTTCCTAATGAACAGTTTTTCGGATCGTGCCACAGCGAGACACGCCATCGCAAGCATGAGCCGGTTGCGGGAAAAGTCCGCCAGCGGCATGACTCAAAGAGATAGCTGTACGTTTCTACATCTACAGGTAAAACCTTTAAGTCGTGAGAGAAGGTAGTAGGAGAGCCGCAGAAGCTCAGGTGTCACGCGACATTCGTGCGGATTCGCAATAACCTGCACCAGAGGAACGTATGCTCAATAACAAAAGGGCCGTTCTCCAACGAAGAGAACGGCCCTTTGTACATTGCCACTGAGACGTTCAGTTCGGCTTATGGGCTGACTGAAATCCGATCCTTGATCAAGTCGAACGTCTCTTTCGGAACGACGTTTCTCGCCACCAATTCACCCTTCACGCGATACGGACGGTTGCTCACGATCCGATCTGCCTCGTCCTGCTTCAGGCCCAAAAAGAGGATCATGTCGTTCGCTGAAACCTTATTAATGTTCATCGCCGTCGAAGCAGCCACCGGAGCGGCCCCGGATGGAGCCTGGCTCGGCGTCACTATCGCTGTTTGAGGATTGGAACGATCTTTGAGCTCCTTTTGGTAACGGGCAACCAGCGCTTTCAGCGTGTCGTTATGGCGTTTGACATCCTGATATTCCTGTCGCACATTCTTATTCTGGGCCGTTAACGCCTTGACTTTGTCCTCAAGCTCCTTGGTTCGCCCTTCAATCGTGCCTCGCTCCGCATCACGTGCATGCTCAATGCGCTGAAGTTCATCGCGAGCCGCTTGTCCCTCATTGCTGAACTTCACGTTCAGTTCCTTGAGGGTTCGGACCTGTTGCTCCATGGCGTTTTTCTGTTGACGGGTCTTCTCCAGTTCCATCTTGACAGTGTCTGCTTCCGTCAGTGCCTCCTGGTATTTCTTGTTGGATACACAACCCGTGGTCAACACTGCTCCAACCAACACTATCGCCGTCCACTCACCTCTCATGCGATCCTCCCTCCATCGAATGTCAGGGCTTAACCATCCTTCATCTGGATGTTCGCTTCCACCGGCTGTTACAGTCGCCCTTCCGGATACGTTCTTTGTGTGTATGCCAACATTCTGGCATTGTCAACATAATTGGTTTCGCGTGAGAGCTTCCCACCGACAGAGATTGCCGGTAAACCATCCGGCGCTTGACGGATCAGGGTCGCTCTGTGATTATCGCTCACATTCTATCAGACATGGTCATGGGGATTGAAACCTCCCTCACACTATTCCAAGCGGTACACGCATGAACGAATGGGGTCCAGCGCTCGCAATAATCCTAGGGATCGTCGAAGGACTCACGGAGTTTCTGCCTGTCTCGTCCACGGGACATCTTATTCTGGTCGGCCATGCCCTCGGCTTCACCGGAGACGTAGCTGCCAACGCTGAAATCTCTATTCAGTTGGGCGCAATTCTAGCTGTCATCGCCTTTGAACGGCAAAAAATCGGACGATTGCTGTCCGGTGCCTGGCAGGAACAGAAGGCCCTGCGTGCTGCCTCGGCAAACCAATTTCCAGCACCATGGGCCGACCGCATCAAGGGCTCTATGCGCAGTCACCCCAACTTATGGTTCTTGCTGGGACTGGGAATCGCCTTCCTGCCGGCGGCGATACTCGGTCTGTTGGCTCACGGATGGATCAAGTCGTATTTGTTCACTCCCCTTACAGTGGCGACAACATCAATCCTCGGGGGCATCATCATCCTCATCGTTGAAGCCACGGAACGGACCAGCTCTGCCAAGAGTCTGGACCAAGTGTCGACAGCCCATGCCTTCTGGATCGGGCTGGCACAATGCGCCTCCCTGATTCCCGGTATGTCTCGCTCCGGCTCAACCATCATCGGAGGTCTGCTCGCAGGACTGGATCGAAAAGTTGCTACGGAATATTCATTTTTCCTCGCCCTCCCAACCATCATCGCCGCCACGGTCTATGAAACATGGAAGGCACGAGGGACGTTTACCGAGCAGGATTTTCTGGCGCTCGGCCTCGGCATGCTCGTGTCATTCCTGGTAGCCTGGGCCGTCATCGCCGCCTTCTTGACCTATGTCCAACGGCACACCTTGCGCGTCTTTGCCTACTATCGTATTATTCTCGGACTGTTGGTCATATTGATCGTCCGCTGAAAGGAGTTGGTCATGCCTTCGGATACGATTCATGTCTACGATACGTGGGTCAACGGTAAGAGCGGCCGCATTCACTTCGATGTGATGACGACGGATGAAGCCACCGCCCTCAAACTTGCCAAGGAATACCTCGTCAGCATCGGGGAGCCGACTGCCACGGTGACGACGAAAGAATGCCAATTCTGTCACAGCGAACCGCTCTTCATGTTCTCGGCGGAGCAGCAGAAGCAAGCCAAAGAAACCGGCGGATTCATCGTCCGCATGCCGGCTTAACCATGAGGGTGAATAGTTCGTGTTGAATGAGCATTCAACACGAACTATTTAGAAATACATACCGATCACACCGGGATCATGCTACTGATCCGACGGGACGGAGGAAGTTTCCGAAGCAGAAGGGGGATCGGTCCGTTTTTCAAAGGCAAAGTGAATGATCAGGAAGATCACTCCGACGGTGATGGCAGAATCCGCGACATTGAACGCCGGCCAGTGATAGTTTTCGACGTAGACGTCCAAGAAGTCGATCACTTCTCCAAAACGCAGCCGATCGATGAGGTTGCCGATTGCGCCGCCGAGAATTCCCGCAACGCTGACACGCCCCATCCAATCCTGTTCCGGCATCCGTAACAGAATCGTGCCCAGCAGCCCAAGGGCGAAAATCGACGTCAACCCAAAGAAGACCATCCGAAACGCGTTGCTGCTCCCCGCCAGCAGACCGAATGCCGCCCCGGGATTTCGGATATAGGTCAGACTGAAGAGATTGGGGATGACGGAGATCGATTCATGGAGCCGCATGGTTTGCATGATCTGCTGTTTGGTCAGCTGATCCAAAAAAATGATGCTACCGGTCACCGATGCGAGGGCCAGATTGCGAAGGCTTGATACACTCAACGGATCGCCTCCACACATCGATCACATAATGTCGGGTGGGCGACATCCTTGCCGACCGCCTCTCGGTAATTCCAGCAACGTTCGCACTTGCCATGCGTGGACTTGGACACAAAGACGGTGAGGTCGGCTGCCGCATCGGTCCGTGGTTCGACGGTCACCTGCGACACAATGAATAACGCGCCCAAGTCCGCGCCCGGAACATTCAGCCACTGACTGGTTGGGACATCGGTGGTGAGATGAACATGGGCTTCGAGCGAAGAGCCGATGACTTTCTCACGGCGCCGCTCCTCCAAAACCCCTTGCACCTGCGTACGATATTTCAGCAGCCGCTCCCACCGCTCGGCCAGCTTCGCATCGGCCCAAGCCGGATCGAGCTGGGGAAACGAGGCGAGATGCACGCTCGCCGTTCCCAACCCGCCAGGTACCTGCGCCGCTAATGTTCGCCAGATCTCCTCCGCCGTAAAACTCAACACTGGAGCCATGAGTTTCGCCATAGCCACAACGATGTCGTACAGGACAGCCTGAGAGCTGCGACGCTCGTGTGCATCCTTGCGGAACGTATAGAGCCGGTCTTTCAGGATGTCGAGATAGACGGCGCTTAAATCGACGGAGCAAAAGTTGTTCAATGCATGAAAGATCGTGTGAAACTCAAAGTCTTCATAGGCTTGCCGCACTTTCGTGGTCAGCTCCCCGAGGCGCAACAAGGCCCATCGATCCAATTCCGGCAGCTGTTCGTAGGTGACACGATGCGCCACCGGATCGAAATCGTACAGATTACTCAGCAAGAACCGAGACGTATTGCGTATCTTCCGATAGGCCTCGATCAGATGATTCAGAATTTCCTGTGAAATACGGAGATCTTCCCTATAGTCTTGAGCCGCCACCCAGAGGCGGAGGATTTCCGCGCCCGACTGTTTGATGACGTCTTGTGGCACGACCACATTTCCAGCCGACTTGGACATCTTCTTGCCCTGTCCGTCCACGACAAAGCCGTGGGTCAACACAGCGCCATAAGGTGCCCGATGATCGGTTGTGACCCCTGTCAGCAGGGCGCTATGGAACCATCCTCGATGTTGGTCGGACCCTTCCAGATACAGGTCAGCCGGCCACCACTTCCTCGGCTTCAACACAGCGGCATAGCTCACGCCCGATTCGAACCAGACATCGAGAATATCCTGCTCTTTCTCGAATTGATCCCCGCCACACTGCGGACAGTTCGTGCCGACCGGCAACAGCTCACCGGCAGATCGTTCAAACCAGACATCCGCCCCCTTGGATTCCATCAATGCGGCGACGTGCTCGATCACGACCGGGTCGGCAAGGACATGATGACAGACCTGACAGGTAAACCCCGGAATCGGGACGCCCCACACGCGCTGACGAGAGAGGCACCAATCCGGCCGCTTTTCGATCATGCCGAAAATCCGATCACGGCCGTAGCTCGGAATCCATCGAACCCGTTCGATCTCCGCCAGAGCCTCACGCCGTAAATCGTTTGTCTCCATGGACACGAACCACTGTTCGGTCGCACGAAAGATCACCGGGCTCTTGCACCGCCAACAATGGGGATAGGAATGGTTCAACGAGCCATGCCCCAGCAAGCGTCCATTCGCCTGCAGGTAGTCTACGATTTTTGGATTGGCCTTCAACACATGTTGGCCGGCGAACTCCGGCACGACCGATGTGAACCGCCCACCATTGTCGACCGGTGCCAGGATTTCGAGTCGTTCACCTGGTGAAGCCTTGGCATTGTGCTCAAGCACGAGGATGTAGTCTTCCATCCCGTGACCTGGTGCGATATGCACGCAGCCGGTCCCTTGATCAAGTGTCACAAAATCACCGAGCAGAATCGGCGACAAGCCGGTAGACAACGGCCGTTGCGTCTCCAACCCCTCAAACCCCTCCCCGCCTTTCTTGACGCCCACGACACGGTAATGATCGACCGCGCAGGCCTTTGCGACACTCTCCACGAGTTTTTCCGCCACAATCAGCAACTCTTCGCCGACTTGAACAAAGGCGTAGTCGAAATCGCGGTGCACGCAGACGGCCTGATTAGCGGGAAGAGTCCAGGGTGTGGTTGTCCAGATAACGACGGAGACCGACTTCGCTCCTTCTGGGAAAGCGACTCCGGGAAAGGTCTTGCCGAGCACGGCTGGGGATGTGACGACCGGGAACTTCACATAGATCGAGGGGGATGTATGATCATCATATTCGACTTCCGCTTCCGCCAGCGCGGTTTGATCTTGAGTACACCAGAGGACCGGTTTGAGGCCCTTGTAGACTCCGCCGCGCTCGACGAATTTCCCAAACTCACGAATGATCGTGGCTTCATAGCTCGGCGTCATCGTGAGGTAAGGATGCTTCCATTCTCCCAAGACCCCGAGCCGCTTGAATTCACCACGCTGAATATCGACGTACTTTTCAGCATAGGCACGACAGAGCTTGCGGATCTCTGAGACATGCAAGTCTTTTTTCTTCTCACCAAGCTCCTTCATGACTTGGTGTTCGATCGGTAAACCATGGCAATCCCAACCGGGCAGATATGGCGCATGAAAGCCTGCCATGGTCTTCGATTTGACGATGATGTCTTTCAAGATCTTGTTCAGCGCATGTCCGATGTGGATACGACCGTTGGCATAAGGAGGACCGTCGTGGAGCACATACCGAGGCCGTTCCTGCCCCATCGCCTGAATCTGCTCGTAGAGTTTCTCCTGTTCCCACCAGGCCAACATTTCCGGCTCGCGCTGCGGCAGATTGGCCTTCATCGGAAAATCGGTCTTGGGAAGGTTGAGCGTTGATTTGTAATCCATAGACAATGGGAGCCGAGCATTCACCGGATGGTCATGTGGAATCGATGGACTATACCGGAAGGAAGGGGGGAGGTACCAGCCCTAACTGATGGCCATCATGCGGTCGAGCGCAACCTTCGCCCAACGCTTGTCGTCCTCGGACACCGTAATGTGGTTCACGACATGGCCTTCGACCAGATTCTCCATCGCCCAGCAGAGGTGTGCCGCATCGATTCGGAACATGGTGGCACATTGACAGACCGTGGATGACAGGAAGAACACTTTTTTATCGGTGAGTTCATGCTTCAGTCGATTGACGAGATTCAGTTCCGTCCCAATCGCCCAGGTCGTGCCGGCCGGCGCGACGGTCACCGTGCGAATGATGAACTCGGTCGATCCGATGAGATCAGCCTTATTGACCACGTTTTCATGGCATTCTGGATGCACAATGACGTGGCCGTCCGGATACTGCTTGCGGAAGTGATCCACATGGACCGGTTGAAACATCTGATGGACGCTGCAATGACCTTTCCATAAGATCAGTCTGGCTCGTTTGATGGCCTCCTTCGTATTCCCGCCGTTGGGTTGGTAGGGGTCCCACACGATCATCTGTTCGCGGGGAATGCCCATTTTGTTCGCCGTATTACGGCCCAAGTGTTCATCAGGAAAGAAGAGGATTTTTTCTCGCCTGGCCCAGCACCATTCAATCACCGCTTTGGCATTGGAGGAGGTGCAGGTGATGCCTCCATGTTCTCCGCAAAAGGCTTTGAGTACCGCCGCCGAGTTGACATAGACCGCCGGAATCACGCTGTCTTCCACGGGAACCACTCGTCCCAATTCTTCCCAGCACTGATCAACCTGTTCGATCGCCGCCATATCGGCCATCGAGCAACCAGCCGCCATGTCCGGCAGGATCACTGTTTGTTGAGAACGGCTGAGAATGTCCGCCGTCTCGGCCATAAAGTGCACACCACAGAAGACGATGTAGGGGCGCTCGGATCGTTCGGCAGCTAATTTCGACAACATAAGCGAGTCGCCTCGAAAATCGGCATGCTGAATGACTTCGTCCCGCTGGTAATTATGGCCCAGGATCATGACCCGCTTACCTAACGCACTCTTCGCAGCTGTCGTCCGGCGATATAATTCCTCCGTCGACTGCGTCTGGTACTCGGTGATTGGCCTCGGTAGCGTTGCAGTAGCCGTCACAATATTCCTCCAAACGTAAGGGAACTTATTCTACGATAGCCCCTCTCCACAATCAACGAATCGCCGATCGAGGGAAAGCCCTAGTTACCCGCCCAAAGGAGAAGAAGCGAAATGGGCCTAATAGCCGATTGACTTCGTCGTCTCGGAAGAATACGATTAACCCTCATAGCTAGGGGAGCCTAGAGGCTGAGAGTCCGAATGATCGGACGACCCTCACAACCTGACCTGGATAATACCAGCGTAGGGAAGCCGGGCGACATCGGAGCTTGTGAGGAATTCAGCCGCGTTCCTGGCTTGTGGGAAGGCGGCTTTTTTATTGCACGAATGCCGCTGTCAGCTGTGGACCTTGCACGTCGATCAACTATGAAAGGATCTCTTTATGAGCATCCAGACAAATACAAATGGATCCGTTAACGGGAATGGGATCCCGACTTCCTCATTGACCACCGCGCCCTTTCCGGCATCGAGCAAAGTCTATGTGGACGGAACGCAGCCTGGAGTCCACGTCCCGATGCGAGAAATTAGTTTGACCCAGACGAAAGGGACGAATGGGACGAAATCAGACAATGATCCCGTCATCCTCTATGATACCTCTGGTCCTTATACGGATCCTTCTGTCACGATCGACGTCCGCAAGGGACTTACGCCGTTGCGGCGCCCCTGGGTGCTCAGCCGACAGGATGTTGAAGAGCTTCCACAAGTAAGTTCGAGCTACGGTCGCACCCGTGCAACCGATCCAAAGTTGGCAGAACTTCGTTTTCAGCATATCCGTAGACCGTTGCGGGCGAAGCCTGATCGCAACGTGACCCAGTTGCACTATGCGCGAAAAGGGACCATCACACCGGAGATGGAATTTATCGCCATCCGTGAGAACCAATCGCGCCATACCGAATCCGAGGTTGCATCCAGGAACGGCCATGGTGGTGGGGTGACGCAGCATCCTGGATTTGCCTGGGGTGCCGCCATCCCGCGAGTCATCACGCCGGAGTTCGTGCGCGACGAGGTTGCCCGTGGCCGCGCGATCATCCCATCGAACATCAACCATCCGGAAAGCGAGCCGATGATCATCGGCCGGAACTTCCTCGTGAAGATCAATTCCAACATCGGCAATTCCGCCGTCGCCTCCTCGATCGAAGAAGAAGTCGAGAAGATGATTTGGTCCACTCGCTGGGGTGCCGATACCGTGATGGATCTGTCGACCGGCAAGAACATTCACGAAACGCGCGAGTGGATCATCCGCAATTCCCCGGTGCCGATCGGAACGGTGCCGATCTATCAAGCGCTCGAAAAAGTGAACGGCAAGGCGGAAGACCTCACATGGGAGATTTTTCGCGATACCCTGATCGAGCAGGCGGAACAGGGCGTCGACTACTTCACCATTCACGCAGGCGTGCGCCTGGCCTATGTGCCGATGACCGCAAAGCGAATGACGGGGATTGTTTCGCGCGGCGGTTCGATCCACGCGAAATGGTGTCTAGCACACCACCAAGAAAACTTCGTCTATACGCACTTCGAAGAAATCTGCGAGATCATGAAGGCCTACGATGTGGCTTTCAGTCTCGGTGACGGACTCCGACCGGGATCGATCGCCGATGCCAACGACGAAGCACAGTTTGCCGAGCTCGAGACATTGGGCGAACTGACAAAAATCGCATGGCGGCATGATGTGCAGGTCATGATCGAAGGTCCTGGCCATGTGCCCATGCACATGATCCAGGCCAACATGGAAAAGCAGCTCGAAGCCTGCCACGAGGCTCCATTTTATACTCTAGGCCCGCTGACGACCGATATTGCGCCCGGCTACGACCACATTACATCAGGTATCGGCGCCGCCATGATCGGCTGGTACGGCTGTGCCATGTTGTGCTACGTGACTCCTAAGGAACATTTGGGCTTGCCGACTCGCGAGGACGTCAAGACCGGCGTCATCACATATAAGATTGCCGCACATGCGGCCGATCTGGCCAAAGGTCACCCTGGTGCCCAAGCGCGTGATAACGCTCTGTCGAAGGCCCGATTCGAGTTCCGCTGGGAAGACCAATTCAACCTCTCTCTCGACCCGGAGACCGCCCAGCAGTTCCACGACGAAACGCTTCCCGACAATGCCGCCAAGGTCTCGCATTTCTGCTCGATGTGCGGGCCACACTTCTGCTCCATGAAAATCACGCAAGACGTTCGAGAGTACGCCGCGCAGCTCCACATCGACGAACAACAAGCGATTCAGATCGGCATGAAGGAAAAAGCAGAAGAGTTCAAAAAGACCGGCTCTGAAATCTACCGTTAAACGCGTTCAATGTCGGACTCGCAGGGCATCGATTAACGATTCACGGTTCACGATTAACGAGGTTGCAATGGCTAAACCTAAACCCGCCCCGTTAAGGGAAAGAGACATCACCCGGCAGATCGCCCGGGAATATTATAAAGAGTTTGATCAGCTCATCGAGAGTGACGTCATTATCGTCGGCGCGGGACCATCCGGGCTTATTTGCGCGCACGATTTGGCCGCGATGGGATTTCGCACGCTCCTCATCGAGCAAAGCCTGGCTCTCGGTGGTGGATTCTGGTCCGGCGGGTATCTCATGAACAAGGCCACCATCTGCGAACCGGCGAATGAAATCCTTAAAGAAATCGGCGTGCCTTGTAAGAAGATCAAAGAGTGCGAGGGGATGTATATCGTCGACCCACCGCACGCCACAGGAGCCTTGATTGCCGCGGCGTACAATGCCGGCGCCAAGATCATGAATCTGACGCGAGTGGTGGATTTGATCCTGCGCAATGACGGCCTATTGGAAGGAGTCGTCGTCAACAGTACCACCGCCGAGATGGCCGGTCATGATACCATCCACGTCGATCCCATCGCTCTTGAAAGCAAGATCGTGGTTGATGCCACCGGTCACGATGCAGTTCTGGTCGAACTCCTTCACAAGCGGAACCTGTATCATGAGGTCCCGGGAAACGGTGCCATGTGGGTCGCACGATCCGAAGAAGAAATCATGGATCGTACCGGCGAAGTGTCTCCAAATTGCTTCGTCATCGGATTGGCCGTCGCCGCCGTGTATGGCACCCCAAGAATGGGCCCAGCCTTCGGCTCGATGCTGTTGTCCGGACGATACGGAGCGGAATTGATTAAGAAAAAGCTGAAACAGGAGTGAAGGAATGTGGTTGATGGATGATGTGTTCATGGTGGATGATAAGAAGCCGAGGCTCATTAACCATCAACTATCGACCATTCAGTGATTCACATGGATATTCAAGACTTTTTGGTCCAAGGCGAAGGCCGCGAAGAAGACAAACGTCAGGCATGGGATCTCTTCCAGCAGGCTTATGAGCAACAGATGAAGCGCGAGCTGGAAGAGGCCGTCAACCTGTACAAAAAATCGCTTGCGACTCATCCCACTGCCGAAGCCTACACGTTCTTGGGATGGACCTATAGCTGGATGGGACGGATTGACGAGGCCATTGAAGAATGTCACAAGGCCATCGTGCAGGACCCGGACTTCGGCAACCCTTACAATGACATCGGCGCCTACCTGATCGAAAAGGGTGAATTTGACGAGGCCATTCCCTGGTTTCAGAAGGCGATTCAGGCCAAGCGTTACGAGAGTCCGGCCTATCCGCACCTCAATCTCGGCCGTGTGTACGAGCGCAAAGGCGACTGGACCGAAGCCATCGATTCGTATAAGAAAGCGCTCACCCTGGATCCAAACTACGTATTAGCCAGAAAGGCACTCGGGCGGTTGGTCAGCTCGCTGAACTGAAACGGTTGGTTTGGTTTCTTCGATTCATCTCATGGGCAGGACCCGGTTCTGTAAACAAAAAAACAACATGAACCAGACAAACCACACCACCATCCTGGTCGCCATTACAGATCTTTTCTTCTACACCAAAGTCAGAGACGCATTACGTCAACCGGAATACCGGCTTGAAAAAGCACGTACACAACAGGATATTGTCGACAAGGCCATATCGGCCAGCCCAAGGGTAATCCTCTTCAATATGAACGACCTCACTCTTGATGCCTTTCAAGCGTTGGAGAAACTGAAAGCCGATCCACGGTTAAAGAGCATTCCGACGCTGGCCTTTGCCAATCATGAAGAAGTGGATACCTGGAACCGCGCCAAAGCGCTGGGAGTGACGAAGGTTGTCTCCCGCAATGAGTTCTCCGCCCGCACGAGGGAACTGGTGGAAGAATTGTTCACGTCAGGTGTAAGGAATAAGGGGTGAAAGATTCTCGATGAAACAATCGCGCCTCCACCAGCAACATGCTCAACTCGGAGCGACGTTTGAGGACATCACCGGTTGGGAAATACCGGCTCACTATGGCGATGTTGCGGCCGAACATCGTGCCGTCCGCCGGACAGTGGGGATAGCCGATCTCTCCCATCGCGGGAAGCTCCGAGTCACGGGCGAGGATCGTGTGAAGTGGCTGCAAAGCGTCATCAGCAACGACATCCTTCCCCTCCAACCAGGGCAAGGCCGCTATTCCGGTTTTTTGACTCACAAGGGCAAGATGCTCACATACTTCCGCCTGTACATGCAGACGGAAGCCGTCATGCTGGAAGACGTCGGCGAGATCGGGGACACCACGTTCCAGGCCCTCCGCAAATTCCTGCTCTATGGGACCAAAGCCAAGTTGGAAAACTGTGCCGAGAGCTGGGGGCTGCTGTTGATCAGCGGGCCGAAGGCCCTGCATGTGGTGCAATCCGCGTTCGGTGTGGACGTCACGGACTTAAAGCCGGTCGATTTTGTCACAGCCCAGATCGGCGGACACCACGCCCTGGTGTTACGCACCGAAGAAACCGGAGAAATTGATATAGAAGTCCTGCTCCCCACTGACGGCCTCCTCGCCGCTTGGACCAGCGCCATGCAAGCAGGAGACAAGTTCGGCATGAGGGCAATCGGAAGCCATGCGCGAGAAGCCTTGCGCCTCGAAGCAGGCCTCCCGAAGGCAGGAGCTGATTTGAACGAAGAGATTGTGCCGCCGGAAGCTAATCTTGAGGAAAAGGCTTTCAGTCTGAACAAAGGGTGCTATCCGGGACAAGAAGTCGTGGCACGCATGGATACCTACGGTAACGTGCGCCGCAAGCTGGTTGGGCTGATCCTGAAAGATTCCGTTGTTCCACCGCATGGAACCAAACTATACAGTGGTGATCGCGAGGTGGGCTGGATCAGCAGCGCCGTCCATTCACCCCAGCTCAATGAGATCATTGCCTTCGGATTTCCTCTACGCGACTTCAGTAAGCCCGGCACGGAACTGGCCGTGAAATTCGAAGGCAGCAGATATCCGGCCATCGTTCAGGCTCTGCCCTTCTACACCAAGCAATAATCACAGACCCCCACGACGACCTATGTCTCTTGATGAACAGGAAGACAACACACAAACCACGCCATATCAGGAGGCTGGTGAACTTGCGGGCATCACTCGCTTGGTAGACGAATTTTATATCAATATGGACACGTTGCCTGAGGCTGAGACCATCAGAAACATGCATCCGCCGGATCTGACCGAATCACGCAAGAAACTGACCTATTTCCTGTGCGGCTGGCTTGGTGGTCCCAAGCTGTTTCAGCAGCACTACGGGCCGATCAGCATTCCGGGATTCCACAAAAAGTTTCCTATCGGATACGAAGAGCGCGATGCCTGGTTGCTCTGCATGCAACGAGCCATCGCCGTCCAACCCTACAGCGGCCGATTCAAAGACTACCTCCTAGCAGCACTCAGCATCCCAGCAGAACGAGTGCGAGAAGTGAACGCGGGAGAATTCTAGCCCGCTCCTCTGCACAGACTGATTAGTTCCGATTGAAGTACAGGCACGCACGTTGGGTACATCTCTGCATCCCTCAGGATACAGAACCTCCATCTTTCAAGATCCTCTTGAGGAACCGGTACCCTTCAAAATCAATGTGATGAACGAACAACTCGCCCCACCTCGTTCAACCGATTGTGTGGCATTCTCCTTGCTCGCCGGAAATGGCAAAGAGTCATGGTGGGCCGAAATTAATGAGCGACAAGATAGCTTCTTTCTTCAATCACTCCCAAGAGCGACACCTCTCTCGTTCACTCCAGGCGGAACCGATCCCGATCGGATGCGAAGCTTGGATCGACGTGAGCCGGTTTTCTCCCGGAGAGAAGTTCGAGCCCCAGGCTGTTAGAGATCTCACAGCGCCTGCAGACCATCCGCGTTCAGATCTTGCCGACAGTTCTCTGACGAAATCGTTTACCTACCTATGTAGGAAGTTTCGGCGCGGTTCCAACGAAGGTCTCGACTAACTACTACCGCAAAACCATCTGCTTCGTTGGTAGAGCGACGAACCTAGCAGTTGCAAAGGCGTGGCCTGGCCATCTTAGGCCATGCAAGCCGCAGTCGTTATTCGCTCGTAATCGGACGAGTTGAGAAAGTAACCCCGGATTCGAATGGGCTAATCATATGTCAGTATTGTGGCCCGCCCATGGATATTGGTCCGTTCAATTGAACATACAGTTACCAGGAGAGTAGTATTTGACGGCCTCGCTCCGCCAATGCTCGGACGCTATGGAGAATCGCAATGAGCACCATTGAACATGACTATGCCCCAATCTGTGACCTGTATGAGAGGCACCTCGGATCGGCTTTATTTGAGCCCTATGCGATCGATCTTGCCCGTCGTGTAGCTGATCACTGTGCAAAAGGCTCCGTTCTTGAAATGGCCTGCGGGACCGGCATTGTTACTCGGCAGCTGCGCGCTCATCTGAAGCCGGCTGTGGCCCTGACGGCAACCGATATCAATCCCGGCATGCTTGACTACGCGCAAAAGAAACTGAACGCCTTGGCGGGAATCGCCTGGAAACAGGCGGACATCGCGGACCTACCGTTTTCCGACGCTTCGTTCAATGTGGCCATGTGTCAGTTCGGACTGATGTTCGTGCCGGATAAAGACCGCGCGTTTCGCGAAATGTGCCGTGTCCTGGTTCCAGATGGTTTGCTCGTGTTTAACGTGTGGGATCGGATGGAGAATAACTCCTGGGGCATCATTGCCCACGAGACCGTCGGAGGATTCTTCCCTGAAAATCCGCCGCAGTTTTTCAAAGCGCCTTGTAGTTTTTATGATATCGACGTCATGCGCAGTTTGCTGACGGCGAGTGGATTTGATCGAATCAACATTCAGACAGTCCGGAAAGAGTGCTACAGTCACACGGCCGCATCGCTGGCGATTGGGCTGATCGAAGGCGCGCCGGTCCTCGCAGAAATTCAAGAACGTGGTGGTTCGTCCAGACCGATTGTCGATGCAGTGGCGACAGCCTTAGCTCGAGTTGGGGGAGCCAACCCATGCCGCTCAACGATGCAAGCCATTGTGGTAACGGCGCGAGTGAAGGGTCACGTGAACCTATAGACCTGGCGGCGTAGTTTCGGCTGTCATACATCCGATAGCCGAGATAGAGCAGCACGAGCAGGAGCGCGAACCACGCCATAGATCGTCCGCTGACTTTCTTCATCATGAGGCAAGTCCTTTTTGCTCAGCCGTTCGCCGGCTGTAAATCATCGCGTAGACACAGGGCACGAAGGACAGGGTAAAGACGGTCGCCACGAGCAGGCCGCCGATGACCGCCCGCCCCAGCGGCGCATTCTGCGAGTACCCGGTCGCCATGGGGACCATCCCGAGGATCATGGCGGACGCGGTCATGAGCACCGCGCGAAAGCGGGCGGTGCCGGCTTCGATCGCGGCCCGCACCGCGTCGCCGTGCTCTCGGAGTCGGCCGCGTCGCCGTGCTCTCGGAGTCGGTCGCGTGCAAAGGAGACGACGAGGATCGAATTGGCGGTCGCCGTGCCCATGCACATGATCGCGCCCGTCAAGGCTGGTTCCGACAGCGGCGTCCGGGTCACGAACAACGCCCAGGCAATCCCCGCCAGGGCGCCCGGCAAGGCGGTGACGATGATGAAGGGATCGAGCCAGGACTGGAAGTTGACGACGATCAGCAGATAGACCAGCACCATCGCGGCGAATAAGCCGAAAATCAGTTCCGCGTACGCGTCGTGCATCAGGGCGGCTTGCCCATGGATTTGGATCTCCGCGCTGTCGGGCAACGCATCCTTCAACTCATGCACCGCCTCCTCGACGTCCTCCAGTAGCCCGCCCAAGTCGCGCCCTTCGGGGGAGACATAGAGGTCGAAGAGCGGCATGATATTCCCGTGCGTGACGATGCTCGGTGTGCCCACTGCTTTGAAATCGGCCATATTGCCGAGCAACTCCATCTCACTCGCCGCGTTGCGGTCAAGGGACCCGACCGGGATGGTCTTGAGCGCCGTCATGCCGTTGACCTGCGGTTGCGGAATATAGACGTTGATCTGATACGAAAACCCGGTGGCGGGATCGAGCCAAAAGATCTGGTCGACCTGTTGGCTCCCCGCCGCCACCATTTGAAGATTGACGGCGATGTCGCCCTCGGTCTTGTTCGCGTCAAGTCCGTACGTGCGGCGGCCTTCGGCCAGGAGGGTCGGCTGGCGCATCGGTTGCTGGAGCACCACATCCGAGGCCCCGGGAATCTGGCGCAGCCGGCCGATCAATTTGCGGGCGAACTCATAGTTCTCGTCCTGGTCCGGTCCGTTGACCTGCACATCGATCGGCGCGGGCGCGCCGAAGTTGAGGATCTTGGCCGTCAGATCGGACGGTTGAAAGGTGAATTCGGTCCCGGGATAGCGCTCCGTCAAACCCTTGCGGAGAATGCGCCGGTACTCCCACACCGGCGACTTTTCATCCTTCAAGAGGACCGTCACATCACAATCCTGAGAACCGATCGTGGGTGTCGGAATGAAGGCGAGGTTATGCGGTCCGATCGGGAGCCCGCAATTCCCGACGACGTTCTCCACCTGCCCCGGCAGCAACGTCTCGATGTCTTCGGCGACCAGCGACACGATGCGCGCGGACACCTCGATGCGCGTGCCGAGCGGCGCGCGAAAATGCATCTGAATGACATCCGACCGAATCTCGGGGAAGTAGTCGCGCCCCAGGAAGTAATAGAGGGAGAGCGAGCTCACCGCGAGGGTCAGCGCCATGATGACGAAGTCGCGACGACGAGCCACCGCCTGTTCGAGCAACGCTCCATAGCCTTGGCGAAATCGATTAAAGCGGCGCTCAAAACCGGCTTGAAAGCGGGTGAAGAAGCCCAGCAGGCCCGCCAGGTTGGCGCGCCAGCCGACTCGATGTTCCTGATGCCCGGATGCCGCCTCGTGGTGCTCCACGACGAGCATGTATTTCGCCATGGTCGGCACCAGCGTCCGCGACAGGATAAAGGAGGCAATCATGGCAATGACGACCGCCTCCGCCATGGGCTTGAATAAATAGCCGGAGGTGCCGGTGAGCTTGAAGAGCGGCAACCACACGATCGCGATGGCTAACGTGGAGACCAACGTCGGAACGACGATCTCATTGGCGGCATCGATGATCGCGGTCTCCAGCGGTTTGTGCATTTCGAGATGGCGGTCGATATTCTCGATCATCACGGTCGCATCATCGACCAGGATGCCGACGGCCAGCGCCAACCCCCCCAAGGTCATCACATTGATCGTCTCCCCCAGCCAATGGAGGCCGATGATGGCGGTCAGAATGGAGAGCGGGATCGAGGTGGCGATAATCACCGTCGGCCGCCAAGACCCCAAGAGCACCAGCACGATGAAGCCGACCAGCAGACCGGCGGTGAGCATTTCATGCAGCACGTCCACGATCGACTCCTTGACGAA
>PHGD01000011.1 GCA_011090425.1 Nitrospira sp. LK70
GACGTCCAGGTTCACGCGACTCACGGTCCACGGCGACTGCAGGCCCAACAGGTACTGATAGAGTGCGGTGTCTTGCATGGTCGGTTCCTCCTCGGCCGACCATCCTATCCGTTCACCCTACCCACGGGAAACCCGGAAGCACCACATAAGGAAGGCATGTAGGACCAGTGGTTGTAGACGTGTGCCACGCCGTGATGCTCTAAGACTTTCCGATAGTCCGGCCCGAGCAAGCCTGTATTGCGGATCTCAACCGCATACCGGAAATCGTTCGGCAGCTGTCCGAAGAACCGATCGAGCCGTGAGCAGAATTCATCGCTGGTCAGGCCGTGCCGCTGAAACTCAAAAATGAACGGTCCCATGTGCGGCTCAAACTTGGCCTCGCGGTATGGCGTGAGCACCAAGTCAATAAATAGCTTTGCATCGAGGAAACGGGGATTTGGTTGTCCAGCTTTTACGCCGTAGCGGGCTTGCTTCGCAAAGTGTGGAATGGTGATCTCTTCCCAGACCTTGAAGTACATCTCGAAGTCTTCGGGGATCTGTTTCAGATAGTGGCGAAGTTGGCTTGCCGTGGGTGGGCGATAGAACGTGGAATCGTTCCCGACTGTGCGAAAGAGCGGTTCGCCGTTGTAGAGGTATTGACAATATTCTCCGAGACATTCCCTGGCAAACGTTGTTTTGGCGTATGGTCGTCGATAGACCTGCCCTTGCCAGCCTTCGTAGGTCCATGTCGAAGTACCGAAGCGAATAAGGGGGGAGAGGGGCATCCGAGTAACATTGTATAACGAACGATTCAGAGGTGGAACGCCGGGTGTCGAGATCTGCGAGAGACACCAGCTGCCGCAAAATTAGGATCACTGACGGTGTGTATCCGGCGGCGTAAAGAAGAGAGGCTTCGCCTGATGAGTCGCCGGTACGAGCGAGCTTGGTTTGGTGGAGGGCAGGGGAGTTGAACCCCCGACCCCTACGTTGCGAACGTAGTGCTCTCCCAACTGAGCTAGCCCCCCACCCGTTGGATATTGGAGCGTGACCCCATGAAACCCGCAGGGTTGGCTGCATAGGAGTATGCAGTCTTGTTACTGCGGTCGAAGAACGGGGAGGAATAGAGGGTCACGCTTCCCGTGCTGCATTATACACAACCCGTTACTAAGACTCTACCAGTACCTTGCATGCAGGCGAACGAGGAAGCACTTGAATGACTGCTGATCTTGGAAATGCTGTCGAAAACCAATGCAGATCGCAGAGCGGTTGGTCTCGGACGCTTGCTCTATCCGCTAGCGATACACAACGGTCACACGTTTGAGGAAGTCTTCCAATTGGACGATATGCTGTTCGATTGTTAAGCGGTCTTGCAGTTTGCCCGCGCGTTCCATCGCCGCTCCGATTTCGGAAATTCGATCGAACCCGAAGCCACCTCCGTCGCCTTTCATGCGATGGCCCAGAGTTTGAACCGTCCTGAAGTCCTGCATGGCCAGCGCATCTCGAAGTGTCCGGACATCCTTCCTCCGGTTATCTAAGAAGATCGGTACAATACTTTCAAGATCGCGACTGATCTCCATCGTGAGTCGGTTTGGTGGCTCCGGAAGTGAGGCGTGCATCGCTAAAAGACGTGTTCCTTGTACGCTCGAAGCACTTCCAATAGGGTGGATTTCTTGACGGGCTTCGTGAGGTGTGTGTTGCAGCCTGCTTCAAAGATGCGGGCTCCTTCCTCCTTGAGGGCTAAGGCCGTGAGGGCGATGATCGGCGTTGGGGGGAGATCATGATCCCGTTCCCATGAGCGGATGGCCTTGGTCGCGGCATAACCGTCCATCACGGGCATTTGCACGTCCATCAAGATGACGTCGTAATGCGCGGACTTGAATTTGTCCAGCGCGACGGCGCCGTGTTCTGCGACGTCGAGGAAATAGTCTGGCTGCTTCAGGTATGCCCGTACCAGCAGTTGATTGTCGGGGGAATCTTCAACCAACAAGACGCGCAAAGCCCTCGTCGAAGCGGTCGACGGTGGTACTGTGACGTCCACACCTGCCAGCGGCGTTCCTTTAGTCCGTCCGAGAGCGATCCCGATTGTTTGCAAGAGGTCGGATCGCCGGATGGGTTTAATCACATAACCACCGAGGCCGAGATCATAAGTCCGTGCGATATCGTCTGCCCAATGATCGGAGGTCAACATGATGATGGTCGGACAACTCCCGTTAAGCGAGGATCTTAGCTGTTCCACAACATGAAAGCCGCTCATCTCGGGCATGCGGCAGTCGAGGAGCAACAGCTCGTACGCAAGTCCTCGTTTGGATGCCTGGTGGAGTTCGGCTAACGCGGTCATCCCGTCGCCTGCTTCCGTCACCTGAGCCCCCCAGGTACTCAGCAGTTCACGGAGGATGATCCGGTTGGTGAGATGATCGTCCACGACCAGGGCTCTGACTCCGGCAAGGTTGATCTGTGTTGTGGATTTCTGATGGGGCGGTTCTGTTTGAGTCTGAAGCAGGATGGAACAGTGAAAGGTGCTCCCTGTTCCGACTGTACTCTCGGCCCAGATCCGCCCGTTCATACCTTCGACGAGGCGTTTGGTGATCGCAAGACCGAGTCCTGTCCCTCCGTACTGCCTGGTCGTAGAGGCATGGGCCTGCGTAAAGGTGTCAAAAATCGAGACGAGTTGTTCGGGGGGAATGCCGATCCCCGTGTCACTGATGGAAAACCGAACGGCACCGGCGATATTCCGCTCGGGATCGTTCGTAACACGAACGACAATGGAACCTTTGTCGGTAAATTTGAGGGCGTTGCCGATCAGATTGATCAATATTTGTACCAGCCGTGTCGGATCACCCACCAAATGACAGGGCACATTCGGCTCCACATGGCAGGCAAGCTCCAGGCCCTTCTCGTTGGATCGCATCGCCAATATATCGATGGTTTTGTCGATGACTTCGTTCAGGTCGAATCCGATGGATTCCAACTCCAAGCGACCGGCTTCGACTTTGGAGAGATCCAGAATATCGTTGATAAGATGCAAGAGTGTGCCACCCGCACGTCTGAATATACGTAGGTACTTCCTTTGGTCAGGTGTGAGCGGCGTCTCCCAGAGGAGATCGGCCATGCCGATGATGGCATTCATAGGGGTGCGGATCTCGTGACTCATGCTGGCGAGGAATTCACTCTTGGCGCGGCTGGCCACTTCGGCGGCTTCTTTGGCGACACGGAGGGCTTGTTCCACTTCACGACGTTCGGCCGCTTCTAACGCAAGGGTCGCCATGGTTGCGAGTAGGCTGACGAGGTGTTCTTCATGTCCCCTCCATCGTCGAGGCGTGCCGACTGACTCGGCACAGAGTGCGCCCATGAGTCGTCCGTGCTGCCTGATCGGCGCGCTCAACATGGCTTCGACATGGAAGCGGGATATGTACGACGGTGCCAGTTCCATGAATCGTGGGTTTCTGAAAGCATGGTGAACTGCGATGGGGCGATATTTATGCGCCGGCGATCGAAGATACGTACGCCAGCGCGACGACTGAAACACGAATGTAGGGCTGGAATGTCGTCGGCGGGACGTGCACACATCGATCAGTTCGATGGCAGATTGCTCCTTAGTAAACAGCCAGATGCTGGCGCGTTTGACTTGCAATAAGCTACAACACGCCTCTGAAATGGTGCGAAACACACGGGCCATGTTGCAGCTATTCAAAGCCTCATGCTGCGCCAGTTTGCGGAGGCTGCCTTGATATTGCTTCAGCAGCGTGGTTGCCCTCTGCTCGAACGAGAGGAGCGTTTGTTCGGAGCGCTTTCGCTTGTGGGCACCGGAGACCTGCCTGGTTGTGGCGCGGGAAGCCCGAGAAAAGTTCTTGGTTACCGCCGCTCGGTTGTGTGGTCTTCCACGTGGATGGCGTGACCGTGGCATGGGGCGTCAATAGTCGGCGAACAGCTTTGACCGGTTCTAGTCGTCGTGTGAGTCTCGAACCAGCGACAGAATGCTGGCCGATTTGGTTCGATTGCGTCCATCTTGTTTCGCTTGATAGAGAGCCTGATCTGCGGCTTTGATGAGATCGGTAGGCGAAGCATTTCTATTGGGAATAGTGCAGGCATATCCGACGCTGATTGTTACGAGTTCTCCATCGGCATGCTTCATGCCTAGAGATTCGACTCGACGACGCAGGCTTTCCGCGACTTGTGCTGCGCCGTCGAGGCCGGTGCCGGGCAAGACCGTGACAAACTCATCTCCTCCATAGCGGGCAACCAAATCGCCGGGACGATTTACAGAGCTGGAGATGGCCGCAGCGACCTGTTTGAGACATTCATCGCCCGCTGTGTGCCCTTTGGAATCGTTATAGGTCTTAAATCGGTCGATATCGAACATGATCAGAGACAAAGGAGTTGACTCACGTGCCGCTCTCCGCCATTCCTGGTCAAGAAAGTCATCGAACTGGCGCCGATTGGTGATACCTGTCAATCCGTCTAAGCAGGAGAGGCGGAGCAACATCTGATTGGCTTCTTGAAGCTGGCGCATGACCTCGAGGAGTTCTTGTTCACGCGCACGGCGGCGGTCGATTTCGTGGACAAGCCGGAGCACCGACCGCACTCTGGTCAGAAGCTCGACCTTGTTGACCGGTTTGGCGACGTAATCCATGGCTCCGGCGGCAAACGCGAGCTGAAGATCGACCGGATCCGTCTTGACGGTAACCATAATAATCGGAGTATCTCGGAACCGGTCGGCGGCTTTTATCTGGCGACAAGCCTCGATGCCGTTCATCTGCGGCATCAGGATATCCATGAGGATCAAATCGATCCGCGCAGCGCCTTGCTTACCTCCGTCCAGGCCGAGCTGTCCGAACGCGGCGGCTGCCGATTCCGCCGTCAAAATGTTTTCGTAGCCGGCCGTCGACAGAATAGTCTGCAACAGTAGCCGATCGTCCGCAGAGTCGTCGACGATGAGGATGCTCATACATTCACCGGTCTTTGAGAGGGAAGATTGCGGAATCGTAGCAGCTAGTTTTGATAAACACCAGGATAAAGCTTTTTGAGGCAAGGTTGGCAGAGTCCGTGGCTAAACTCGGCTTCGGAATGCTCACCGATATATTCTTCGAGTTGTTGCCAGAACCCGCCGTCATTGCGGATTTTCTTGCAGGAAGCGCAGATCGGGATCAGCCCGCGAAGCACTTTGACTTCGCGGAGGGCGCGTTGGAGTTCCTCATTGCTGCGTCGAAGCTCCTCTTCCCGTTCTTTCCGACAATCCATTTCGTGCTTCAGTGTGAGCGCCGAGGACACGCGCGCGAGTAATTCTACTCCGTTCACGGGTTTGTTGATGTAATCCATCGCACCGGCCGAGAAAGCTTCTCTCAGATTATTGAGATCATTCTGAGCCGTCACCATGATGATCGGAATGTCTCGAAGGTGAGCCTGCTGCTTGATTTGTCGGCAGGCCGATACGCCATCGATGTCAGGCATGAGTACATCCATCAAAATCAAATCGATATTGATTGATAGGTGCGTACCGCCAAGGTTCAAATCCGTAAAAGCTGCCCTTGCTGAATCGGCCACGAGAACCTCATCATGGCCGGCCTTAGTCAGAATAGACCGAAGTAATAGATGCTGGTCGGGAGAGTCATCAACTATGAGGATCGCCATACCACTTTAACGGCTGAGCGCGAACGAAACTGAAGCTACCAGGGGATAGGATTCAGTATAGCAAACGGCTCCGGAGACAGATCAGGAGAGCTTGCTTTTCACCAGATCGCTGATGTGCTTGCCGTCAATGGATTGTCCGACAAGGCGGGCCATCACTGCCTTCATGACTGTTCCCATATCTTTAAGCGACCGGGAACCGGTCTCTGTGACAGCCGATGCGACAATGCCCTCAATCTCTTCAGGGGAAAGCGGTTTAGGGAGGTAGGATTCGATAATTTCGATTTCCTTGCGTTCTTTGGCAGCCAGTTCCGTCCGTTGAGCTTTTTCAAATTGTTCGACGGATTCCCGACGCTGTTTTACGAGGATCGTCATCACGCGGCTCATTTCAGCATCATCAAGGTCTCGCTTTAGCTCGACTTCTTTGTTCAAGATGGCGGCCTTGATCATACGGATGACATCCATGCGCAGTTGATCGCGTGATTTCATTGCGAGCTTGAGGTCCTCGGTCAGGCGGTCGGACAACGACATAGGAAGTCTCACGGATTAGGTGCTGAGCTGAGTGAGAAGCATACCCTCTTGGTTTCAACGAGTCAACGAGTCGAGTCGGAAACTGTTCAACTCGGAAGTGGTATGATGTGGCTCGAATCGTATGACGATCATCACAAAAGGGAGGAGTAGTATGCCAAAGAAGGTGACATGGCTGACAGGGCAGAGCCATGGGTTGATCGCGACTGGAATAGGAGTGTTGCTACTGGGTACTGGAGGCTGCGCCGGCGAAGCGCCGAAGCCTTCACCGACTGTGACGCAAGACCAGGTTCGAAGCCATGCCGACAAAGCGTTTGAAAAGCTCAAGCAAGAAGAGAAGAATCATGCCGCCGACTCCGGAACCGTTCCTTAGTGAATAGTGTTGATTGCCCGGCGTGAGAGTTGTCTCAAGGGTTTCAACAGCGGCAGTTCCCATAACAATCGATGGCGGGCGCGTTGTTCCACTTCGCGAGGCTCGTGAAAGGTCCTGAGGAGTGTCGCCGAGACGATCAAGCGAAGCAGGCCGGAAAGAAAGAAGATAAACGGGAGATTGGAGGGAGGATCCAGAGTCAACGCCCCAATTCTCAGGTTGGCTGGGACGGTACCGATCAGCCAGCTTCCGATCACGGTTCCCATGGTCCACCCGATGGCGTTGACGATGCTTGAAACCGCGACCGCCTTGGCGCGATCCGTCGGCTGTACCGCGTCAAAGACATAGTTGTTCAGTCCAAGTCCAAGTCCCGCCCATACCACGCCTCCGAAAAAATTCACTGTAACAAGGAATGGCCACATCGTTCCGCACAGATACAGCATCGGCAAGAACGCGACGAGTAGCCCGGTGAAAGAGAGCAACGCTTTATTCCCAAAACGATCGCCGAACTGCCCCCAGGCCGGCAAAGTCAGAAATTGCCCGATGATGCCGGCGGCCAGCCAGGTTCCATATTGCCAATGGGCGAGGTGGAGATCCTGGAGCAGATAGATGACAAAGAACGGACCGGCAACCAGCACGGCAGAATGCATGAGCCCAGAAAACAGTAGGAAGCGGCGAAAGTTTTCGGACATGTCGGTACGGAGAAAGACCAAAAAGCCCGTTGGGTTGCTGCTCGACTCATGCGGGGGTAGGTCGCTTACCTTCATCAGTAAGAGAGCCGAGGCGCTACGGCAGAGTCCGGCTATGAGGAACATCATGGCAAAGCCGACCCAAAGGAGCTGCTGTTGCTCGAAAAAGCTCAATAAAGCTCCAGCCAGGCAGAGTGCAACAAAACTGGCCATTGCAATGGTCCGCGCTCGCCTGGCGAAGTACATGCCCCGTTCATTGGGCTCGAGCAAGTCCGTGATGAGACTATTCCATACAGGAGAGGTGAAATGCGTGAAAGTGAAATACACGGCGACGGCTGCAATGAGCAACCACGGTCCTTGGTCAGGCCAGAGCAACGGTAGCGCAAGAATGGGGAGCCAGGCGACTGATTGCCCGATGATACCCCAAAAAACTTGAGAGGCTCGGCTGGAAAACCAATGGCAAACTTTGACGGAAACCAACTGAGCCCACGTGCCCAAGAGTTGGGGAATGGCGGAGAGGATGCTCAAGTGGAATGGTGTCGCGTGGAGGAGCAGGGCAAAGGCCGAGAGATACTGCTCACCGGCGCCTTGGGCGACGGCTTGGAACAGCCCGTCACGAACGCCAAATCGTCGCCCGGATTCGTGTGGGTGTATGGAAGTAGGATGGTGGTTGCTAGGAACCTGCTCTGATGAATGTGATAATACTGGTTGGACCGTCATAATACGAAATCCAAGATCACTCTACCATAGAACAGAAGGCGCACAAGGATTCATCGGATCATGGCGAGTAGCGATTGCCCTCTGAGATGTCTCTCAGTACGATACCTTCCATGACCGATGGTGTTCCGGCAAGGATGGGATATTGAATTGGAAAGTCAGTCGAAAGGTTGCCGATGGGTAATTATCCAGTCAAGATCGCCATTCAAGGAAGTGGTGCTTGCATCGTCTTAGGATGGAAAATCGCTGAAGTAGGAGGAGGAAGAAAGGGACTCATGGAGGAGCGAGTTAGGATTACCGATTCCGAAAAGCTGACCTTGCTCTACGAGCGTTTTCGGGATGTCTGTCTGGTCGAAAAAGAAGTCTGGAAGGAGATCTTCATGCCTCGCGATGTAGCACATGGGCCGGTTCGGACGAATATCCAGGATCGATATGAGGTTGAGATCGACGATCCTCAGATCGAGGATGCGCTCGAGACAAACATTACTCTCGGAGCGGCCGCCCTGTGGGCGGCCGTCCAGGAATATCGCGAACACATCAGGTTTTACCGAATGCGGTGATGTTCATTAGACCGGCAGCCGCTGCAAGGCCGCGATCCGCTCTTCAATGGGCGGATGGGTGGCGAAGAGATGCATGAATCCGGACGTCTTGCCCGAGATTTTAAAGGTCGCCAGGGGATCCTGCGTGCCGTATTCAGGCTGGGCTCTGGTGACCCACCGATTGATCCCCTCCAAGGCTGAGATCATTGCACCCTTGCCATACACCCGCGCGGCGAATGCGTCCGCACCGAATTCCCGCCGTCGGGAATGCCAGCTGATTACCAGCATGGCCAGGAATGACAAAACGATTTGGAGGAAGATATACACCACAAAAGCGAGGATAGGATTTCCCGCACTCCCTTCCTCTCGGTCTCCCTGAGGTTGCCCAACCAATTGTGCCAGGAAGTTGCTGATGTAGTAGACGAACGTGTTCATCAATCCAGCAAGCACGGTTGTCGTAAACATGTCCCCGTTATAGACGTGTCCCATCTCGTGGGCGAGAACCGCCTTTACCTCATCTTCTTTGAGATTCTGCAGCAAGCCGGTCGAAACAGCCACCATCGAATTGTTCTTACTCGGGCCGGTGGCAAATGCATTGGGGTCCGGCGACTCATACACCCAGACTTCCGGCATGGTGATGTGAAGCCGTTGAGCAATCTCCTGGACGGAGCCGTAAATGACATGCTCGGCATGTGACCGCGGCTGAGTGATTTGCTGACAGCTCAGCATCGCTCGCGCCATCTGCTTGGAGAATGCCAAGCTGATGAACGCGCCACCGAATCCGATCACCAACGACCAGACCAATAGCTGCTGATTGAAGACTCCCCGCACATCGATTCCGAACGCCGGCAGAACCACGTTTATCAACAGATTGGCCGTGAACGACAGCGTGATATAGATCAGAAAATTTGCAATCAGGAACAGGCCAATACCTTTAAGCCACTTCATTGAAATCCTCCTTCGCGATAAGCTTTCGCCTACGCACTCCACTAAAGACGGAACCGGCCATATTATACACAAACTGTTCTTCAGAGTTGCAGTCTTCAGCGATCATTGATTTTATCAAATAAGAACGTGTTGCTGAAAGTCAAGACGTTGGAAGTCGCTGAAAGTATGGGGCAAAGTTGACCCATCTCAGCTCTTCCTGTTAGAAAGTTCTCATGGAGGTTAGTCGGAAGTTTTTTTGTGTGCTTGGTATGGTGGGATGGTTCATGGCTGCACTCGTCGCGGTCGGACAGGCCGCTGACGGCTCAGAGCCTAGTCCACCGATCGTTGTCCCAAGGTCGCCGGATGGCGTTCAGCGCGCTACGGTCATCCTTGACAGCTATTCCTATTCGCCGAACCATCTGGTTGTGGAAAACGGGAAGCCGGTGGAGCTGACTCTGACGAGCGTCACAATGATTACGCCGCATAACTTTATCATGAAAGACTCAGCCGGCAGCTTGTTGGTCGAACAAGATGTCGGAGCTGGGAGGACCGTCGTGGCCAGATTCGTCCCGACTCAGCCTGGTCTCTTTCCGTTCTTTTGCGACAAACGATTGTGGCCCATGCCGAGCCATAGAGACAAAGGAATGGAAGGAATACTGGAAGTCAAATGATGCCTACCGCCGCTTCAAGAGAGGAACTGCTTCGCGAGCTGCTCAGACGTGTGTCTCGCCTTTTCTACACGACGCTCGTTGTCGTGCCGTCTGATGTCCGCGACCAAGTCAGTTTGGCGTATCTCTTTGCCAGAGCTGCAGATACGATCGCCGATGCGGAGCTGATCGAACGATCGCGTCGTCTAGGTTTGCTCAACTGCCTCAGAGAGCAGTTTCTCGGTGAGCAGATCGATTGGGCACAGATCCATGCGATTCAGCAAGCGATGGGGCCGCTTCAACAAGATTCGGCTGAGCGAATCCTGCTCGAACGGCTGGACGAGTGTTTCCGGCTCTTCCTCGACTTTTCGTCGGACGACCGACGTCGGATTCAGCGGGTGATGACGATCCTGACGCAAGGAATGGAAATGGATCTGGGCACGTTCCCTGGAAATTCCGTGGCGGATCTTACCGCGCTAAAGACGCTCGATGACTTAGATCGCTATACGTATCATGTGGCTGGATGTGTGGGTGAGTTCTGGACTTCCTTGATGTGTGCGCATAGGAAAGCGTTGGCCAACTGGGACATTCAACGGATGTCGGAAATCGGGATTCGATTTGGAAAGGGGTTGCAACTGACGAATATCGTCAAAGATATCGCTCATGATTTGCAAAAGGGGCGTTGTTACATTCCCGAGATGATGCTCACCGAAGCTGGGCTGAAACCTCAAGATTTATTGGATCAGCACAATCTCCCTCTTTTCAAACCTGTACTGAGCAAACTCGTTCGCTTGGCAGTCGAACACCTTGACCAGGGCTGGCTCTATACAATGGCGATTCCGCGTTATGAAACTCGGTTACGGCTGGCCTGTATGTGGCCGATCCTCTCTGCCGGGGAATCGCTCAAGCTGGTCATGAATTCCCTCGATCTATTGAATCCCGCCCTAAAAGTCAAAATCCCGCGCAGCAAGGTCTATCAGATCATGGCTATGACGACAGGCACCGCTGCCTGCGGCTATGCCGGGACCGCCTACTGGGGGCATTTGCGCAAACAGATCGTCTGAGCTGCCGCTTCATCTCCCTAAGCTTTCTTTCTGCTTGAGAAGCCTGGTGCTTCCCGCTTGCGTCAGCACGAGTGGCTAGCCGGTCTTCTTCTGCGGTTCTAACAGCTTGTCGCCTTTCCTAAAAACAACATAGATCGCTCGCGATGGACAAGCGTCCAGGCAGAGCCGACAACTTTCCAGGCAACGCGATGGATCGAACTTGTATGGGGGCGTCGAGAGCCAAGCACCGGTCGGGCAAATCGGGACACAGAGCGCCTGATGAGTGCAGCGGTCGGGATGGCGGACGAGGTGATCACGAACGACCAGCATGGGTTTGACTCCTTCAAAGAGACCCTGCGAGAAGATCTCAAACATGTTCTTATTCGGCAGGCTGCTCACTTCCATTCCTTTACAAGTTCTTTGAGCCGTTCTTTGAGCTCAGGAATCTGTTCCAGATTGTTCTGGATCGCGCCAAGAATCTTTTCCAGTCGGGCGGTTCTCAACGCTTCCTTGTCCTGTGTCGCTAATCGATCAAATTCTTCGTACGCTGCTTGGTGTGTCGGTTCCAGTTGAACTCGAGCATCGGCGATGGCCTGTCCGAGCGCCCAGGGTTCAGGCGAAAGCGCGGAAACAACGGTAAAAGTTGCATCGCTACAAACAATCACGGCGGCACCGGGTTTTCCGGTCAGTGGAATGACGGCCTGGATGGCTTTGCCTTCGAACGATTTCCAGTCCAGCAGCAGCCCTGGAAACCGTTTCGTGAAGGCCACTTTTTCCATGTTGGCCTTCCATTTGTCTTCTGTCGGCATGGAAATGACCGTAAGGAAGTCCTATGGCTTCTTGATGAGGGCCAATCGTTCGGGAACCGGATGATCAGGCATGAGCAATCGGGTGACGATCTCGCCCTTCAGCACATGCCGCTCCATGATCTCGGTGACGTCGGTTTCAGTACCGACCCAATACCACACTCCCTCAGGATAAATCACCACACTAGGCCCCAGATCGCAATGGTCCAGACAGCCGGCTTTATTGGCTCGAACAAGACCTTTGAGATTCAACCGTTTTGTTTCATTCTTGAAATGCTCGTGGAGTTTTTCCGAGCCTAGGTTTGCACAACAGCCGCGCGGGTCGTCTTTGGGACGCTGGTTGGTACACACGAAAATGTGACGTTGAAATGGTGGCATAGAGACGTAGAACTATACCGACATGGTGAGAGTATTGAGCCGTTCCATCAGTAGTGTGACATCCGGACCGTTTAGGAACGGCGATTGTTGTTTGGTTTCCCCCAAGATAGCCAGGATTTCCTGTAACCTCAATGACGCGCGTCTGAACTCATCGGCGGTTGAGATCTCCGACCCTTGACCAGCGCTCAGCTTGTCGAACTCAGCCCGGATATCGCGAAAATCCCGCTGCAGGTTCTTGTGGACCGAACAAGTGACGCAATACCATTTCGGATTCTGATCCGATGAAGGCGACAGACGATCGTAGGGACGGCCGAAAAAGTCTTTCCCCAGCGAAAATTTCGTGAGTAGGCAGTCGGAGGTTCCGCAAGCCTGACACGACCCGTTCCAGGAGTCCATCCACGCCTCCCTAAGGGATACTGAACGATTGCATTTTACAACAGGCCTTTCCAGACTGTCCACGAGCAGATGGTGCGGCAGGCAACTGATTACTCCTGGTATCGAGGTATAATGACACCATCAGGCTTGCAGCACTCCTAGCGGGAAAGGGGGGATCTGTATGGTCATCGGCGTCCCGAAAGAAATCAAGGATCACGAGTATCGTGTCAGTCTTACCCCTGATGGCGCAGCGACATTGTGTCAACTGGGGCATGAGATCTGGCTCGAACCGTCGGCTGGAGAGGGCAGTGGCTTTAGCGATGACGAGTATCGTCAGGTCGGAGCGACTATCGCCGCCTCCAAGAAAGAGGTGTTCGAAAAGACCGAGATGATCCTGAAAGTGAAGGAACCGATGATCGCTGAATGTCCGCTGTTCCGTCCAGGCCAGGTCTTGTTCACCTATCTGCATCTGGCGGCCCTTCCAGAGCTCACGAAAACATTGATGGCCGAGAAGATTACGGCGATCGCTCGTGAGACGGTCGAAGCCACAGACGGTAGCCTGCCGATGCTGAAACCGATGAGCGAAATTGCCGGTCGGCTGGCAGTACAGATCGGAGCGCAGTATTTGGAACGGTCGTATGGAGGGCGGGGCGTGTTGTTGGGTGGTGTGCCTGGAGTCGAGCCGGGAAAAGTTGTGGTGCTGGGTGCAGGAGTAGCCGGCCGGTCGGCGGTACGGATTGCTGTCGGTATGGGGGCGCAAGTGACCGTGCTCGACTTGAACGTTCAGCGGCTGCAAGAGTTGGACGATCTCTACCAAGGCCGACTTATCACCCGTATCTCAACGCAGACTGCCGTTGAACAGGCGGTGGTGGAAGGGGATGTGGTCATCGGTGCCGTACTGCTGCCTGGTGCGCGCACGCCCAAAGTGGTAAATCGATCATTGATTGCGCAGATGAAGCCTGGGGCTGTGATCGTCGATATCGCAGTCGATCAAGGCGGGTGTTTTGAAACCACCAGGCCGACGACTCACTCAGAACCAGTCTATCTGGTGGATGGTGTGACCCATTATTGCGTGACGAATATGCCCGGCATTGTCCCTCGAACTGCGACTTTCGCATTGACCAATGCGACTCTGCCCTATGTGGTGCAGCTCGCTGCTGACGGTGTGGATCGAGCAATCCGCTCAGATCCGGAGCTGGCTCGTGGCGTGAATGTGATGGGTGGGAAAGTAACCTGCCAGGCTGTTGCGGAAGCTCACGGGTTGCCTTTTGCCCCTGTCTTGTAAGACAATGGTGATTCATTTTCTTGCTCGGTCTTGTCGGGGCGTAGCGCAGCCCGGTAGCGCACTGCGTTCGGGACGCAGGGGTCAGAGGTTCAAATCCTCTCGCCCCGACCAAACCAAGCTTGCTCGATCCGGAGCCTATCCTTCGTATGAAGGCGACGGGATAAGAACCTCCAGTAATCCTCTTCCCTTCACCAAACCGCACTTTGTGTGGGCCGCAGGCTAATTATCGTTTTATCGTAGTTGCCGCCTGCGGATAAAATCCTCCCGTCATCCCCGACTTTCCTCTACCAAACCGCATTTCGCCTGAGTTGCCTGCCCATTAGTGCATGTCGTAGATTCTGTTCTTCGTAAAATCTCTGTCCTGGGCACAGTTCTAGCATCGATATTGTAAAATGCGTGACGCATCGGAAGAGGTGTGAGAATATCCGCTCAGAAGGGCCGTAAGTGGCTGTTCGCGCTAATGGATTTTGGTAGGGGCAGATGACTCCATCAGTTGATGAACCCTCGGTTCGGGTACGTATCCTCGTGCTTGGTCATGTGCAGGGGGTGGGATATCGTGCGTTTGCGGCACGCGCAGCGACAAGGCTTGCGCTATCAGGGGGCGTCCGCAACCTCGACGATGGTCGGGTCGAGCTGGATGTGGAGGGGAGAAGGTCGGTGCTCGAAGCACTTGTGCGTGAATTGAAGACCGGTCCTCCTGCCGCCCATGTCACAAAAATTGAGACTGAGTGGAGTGCCGCAACCGGGCAGTATTCCAACTTCACCATTTGGTATTAGCAAACGAGGAATCATGAGTCGATCGCATGACGAGGACTCCGAGTTGAGCGAAGCTCGAAGACAGCCCGTCAACGACATGGACGCCTCAGAACCTACGAGCGCACCTGATCAGGGCGAACGGGAAACGGGTCGATCGGAGGGTCTTGATACCCTGAAGAGCTACTTGCGGGAGGTTCGCCGATCGACCCTGCTGACCTTCAAACAAGAACAGCAGCTGGGTAAGCGGGTCATGGCCGGCGATGAGCAAGCTCGGCAACAGATGATCGAATCGAATCTGCGGCTGGTCATCAGCATCGGGAAGCGGTACATGCACCGCGGGTTTCCGTTTTCTGACATCGTGGAAGAAGGCAATCTAGGTTTGATCAAAGCCGTCGAAAAATTCAATTACAAGCGGGGGTTCCGGTTCAGCACCTATGCGTCTTGGTGGATCCGGCAGTACATCGAACGGGCGATCATTAATCAAGGCAAGCTGGTGCGGTTGCCGGTGCACGTCGTAGAGCGACTCAATCGCTATCTCAATCGCGTCGAGCAGTTGGTGCAGGAGCTTGGGCGAGAGCCACGGGCGGCCGAAGTGGCCGTCAAGATGAAGATGTCGGAAGAAGAAGTACTAGATCTGAAACAGTTGGTGCGCACAACCTGTTCACTCGATAGCCCGCTCAACGACCGCACTGATACCTTCCTGCGCGATGTCATCGAGGATCCGGTCGGGCTCGCACCAGATGAGACCGCCGACGGGGTTCGACGGAGGACGGAACTGATGGCATGGGTAAGGGAGTTGCCTGAGAAGGAGCAAACTGTTATTGTGTCACGGTTTGGGCTCGACGGAGATGAAGCGAAGACGCTCGAGGAAATCGGACGTACTATGGGGCTGACTCGTGAGCGGGTCAGACAGATCGAGATGGCCGCGTTGGTTCGGCTTCGCAACACCATCGAGCGAAAGACTATGACACAGGCAGATTTGCTCTAACCCCGTGACCGTCGTCAACTATCAAGCCCTCATTCGAGAAGTGCCCGACTTTCCGAAGCCCGGCATTCTATTTTATGACATCACCACGCTCCTGAAGAATTCTGCCGCGGTTCGGAGCCTTGCCGACCAATTGACGACTCGGTATCAGGATCGAGGGATCACCAAGGTTGTAGGAATCGAGTCCCGAGGGTTTATTTTCGGCGGGATTCTCGCTTCACGTCTCGGGGCAGGATTCGTCCCAGTTCGCAGGCCTGGAAAACTTCCGGCTGATTGTTATGAGGTAAAATATAGCCTCGAGTACGGACAGAACAGCCTTACGGTGCACCGTGACGCGATCGAAATGGGAGAGCAGGTGCTGATTGTCGACGACCTGCTGGCGACTGGAGGAACGGCAGAAGCGACGGTTCACCTCGTTCGTCAGCTTGGTGGCACGATTGTCGGACTCGATTTTCTGGTTGAGCTGAAGAGCTTGAAGGGACGCGATAAACTCACCGGCTACGATGTCCATTCAACCATCACCTATCCCTAGGTTTTCAAGGCATCCTTCCCCGCCTCTTGT
Source organism: Nitrospira sp. LK70 (assembly GCA_011090425.1). Lineage (GTDB taxonomy): Bacteria > Nitrospirota > Nitrospiria > Nitrospirales > Nitrospiraceae > Nitrospira_D. The sequence goes on from PHGD01000011.1 coordinate 16,212, forward strand.
TCGCAGGGCACGGACCGTGATATAGAAGCCGAAGGTTTTTGACTCTCCAATTACCTATTCTATTTCTGGAGCGGACCGTCTATGGCAACGAAAACCCAGGCGAAGAAGAAGGGCGAGGCAAAGACGAAGTCTGCCGCCGGTGCCGACAAGAAGCCTGAGCCGGTGATTGCAGAAGCGTCTGCGACGCTCAAAGCGACGGCCGAGGGCGAAATAGAGGTGTCTCTGCGGCCAAAGGAGACGGCAAAAGAGCGGGAAGCACGCGAACAGCGTCAGGAAGTGCTTCACAAAATGCTCATCGGTAAACGCCAAGAGATTATTAAGGAGATCGAAGAGAGTCTTGGTCAGTCTCTGACCGAAGATCAGCAGCGACGTCTGGAGTCTGCGCGTGATGTCGGCGACCAAGCCTTAATGGATCTTGAGCGCGAACTCGGCATTTCCTTGATGGAGATGCGTAACCGCCGACGGCAGTCGATCGACGAAGCCCTCACCCGGCTACACGAAGGGACTTACGGGATTTGTGCCGAATGTGGGGTCGAGATCAGCGAGAAACGCCTCCAGGCGGTCCCCTTCGCCAAGCTCTGTGTGGAGTGCCAATCGCGTGTGGAATTGCTGGAGAAGATCGAACGCGAAGAAGAGCGCGATTAGCTCCAAAGAATTTCTCCCCTGCGGCATCCGCATCCTCCTCTCCCCATCATGAACGGGCAGACTTCACCACGAGCGGTCGTTCTTGCCAGCGGCGGGTTGGACTCCACCGTGACAGCGGCTGTCGCGCGGCATGACGGGTATGCGCTGCATCTCCTCACCATTGCCTACCGACAACGTCACGCTGTGGAGGTTGAGCGGTCGAGACAGGTGGCGACGGCTCTGGGAGCTCACCAGCATGTGGTGATAGACGTCGATTTGAGGGCGATCGGGGGATCGGCCCTGACCGGTGATATGTCGGTGCCGAAGCATCGGACTGACGCTGAACGGAATCGAGATGTGCCAGTTACTTACGTGCCGGGGAGAAACCTGATTTTTCTGTCTCTGGCTGCGGCCCACGCGGAAGCGCTGGAGGCTTCAATCGTCTATTTCGGCGCCAACGTGATCGACTACTCCGGTTATCCCGACTGCCGCCCTGAATTCATCAAGGCCGTGGAAGCAGCACTTCGAGCGGGAACCAAGGCAGGCATGCAGGGCATGGGTATCGAGATTCGAGCGCCGCTGCTCCGGATGGCCAAGGCAGAGATCATAAGACTCGGCCTCACCCTGAATGTTCCCTTTCATCTCACGCATAGCTGTTATGACCCTATCGGACCGATCGCCTGCGGGCAGTGCGACAGCTGTCTGATTCGGAAACGGGGGTTTGAGGAGGCGGGAGTTGTAGATCCGATTCAGTATGCGGTATGTTGAACCGCTCGTTCCTTTGGGTAAGCAGTCAGCCTCTATGAAATCATCACGCATGTTGTGGGTGAGCCTCGTTGTGCTGGTCCTTGGGGCGGCACCAGCCTGTAGCCAAAACGGGGGAGAACCAAAAGGAACCAGAGCCGTGGCCTCTGCTCCGGCTGAGTTGCGGGAAGGAGAGCAGAAATTCAACGCCAACTGTTCAACCTGCCACGGCATGGGCGGAGTCGGAACCACCCAGGGCCCACCGTTTCTTCACAAGGTCTATGAGCCGAATCATCACGGCGACGCGGCGTTTCAGCGAGCGGCGGCCAACGGAGTCAAAGCTCATCATTGGCAGTTCGGCGACATGCCGAGGATCAATGCGGTTACACCAGAGGATGTGGATCACATTACCAAATACGTCCGCTGGCTCCAGAAAGAAGCCGGTATTTTTTAAACCGCTAAACTTAGGCCTATACCCTCCCTGATCCTCTGATTCTTCTCGGTAAACACCGATCAGTTGTGGTCGCGCTCATTCGTTAAGAATGAGTACGCATGATTGTTCTGTTCATTGTATTGGGCGATGACGTAGGCTCCTAACTCAGGTCTAAGCGAGATGCTTTTTCTCGTCGTACTCTCGTCGATGTGCAAAACCACGACTGCGCCTGTTCTCCGATCTTTTACCGACACGTTCCAGGACTGTGAGGATTTTTCGTCGACATTCATCACATCTCCTTCGATAATCTTGCCTGACTGTACGTGGGGTTTGTCATAGACCGTTCTGTCCGTGGAAAGGGCGAGCGTAGATAGGCCTGTACAAAACATGAATGTGAGACATGTCGTTCCTATGGTTTTTGGCAGAAGACGCATCATTAAGCCCTCCCCTTACATAAGTAGTCGAAAAAACCTACTCTGACCAAGAAATGTACCAGATGACGAGACAATTTGAACCGGGAAGAATCCCTAGTTTAGGCGGAGGGAGAATAGCCATCCGCCTTCAAGCCCGCACACCATCCTTATCGCCTTCGGGCTTGTGACGTCGCGACCTTCGTGTCTGATCACAGAAAAACTAAGGGCTTGGCTATTTTTTCTTGGGTGAGGTGTTCTTGAGTCTTTGGAGTTCGGCGTTCTGTTCATCCACCTTCTGCTGGAGCGCTTTCAATTCTTCCTTGAAGGTCTGCATGTCGGCGTCGTTTTTACCAGGAGTTGGTGTTTGAACTGGAATGGATTGAGGCGGTTGTACGACTGGCGCCGCTCCTGAAGGGACCGGCTGAGCCGTAGGAGCAGGGGATGGAGGAGCCGCAAGGATGCTAGCCAGCAGTTGATAATCAACCGCGATAGACCGATCCTCAGACTTGCCGATCCATTTGGATCGGTCATAGACATCCTGCCGTACAGCCTCCTCCGGCAAGAAGGTCACTGCTCGGTCACGGAGACCATCGGTGTCCGGAAGCGGACGTGGGTCTTTTTCAGGGGCCTTAGACTTTTTCCCTGGGTTATATCGATACTGAGTCAACGTAAAATGCAGCGAGAGGCCGTCCGCGAAGAGGTAGCCGGACGTGGTTTCTCTATTTTGGCTCACCTTCGAGGCCTGTGATATTCCCGGACCAGAATAGATTCGGAATCCCACTCGCTGATCGGGAGTCGCTTGAGCGAGAGCGGCGACAATATGGGGAGTGAGAAACGCGATATCAGACTCGGAGAACGTCCGGACATCGTTCAAGTTCGTAGAACGAGCGGCCTTGCCGAATAACAGCAACAGTCCGGACTTTTCTTTCGTATGCACACCGCGCAGGATATCTGCGACCGTCATCTCCGACAATTTGATGGGATGCGCGGCCTGCAATGAAGTGTCTAATCCGTTCTCAAGGAACACAGTGCCGAGAGCACCCTCATGAATAGGCGTCTGGACAGGGCGAGAGCCGATGCAACCGGCAACTACGAGACTCAAACTCCCCAGAATCAGAAAGCTCAGAGTCTGCTTGAAGGACGAACGATACGTATATCCCATAGGGTCACGCCGTCACTTTGGTTCTTGGCGCGTAGTGTAGCAGGAATATTCAGCAAAACAAAGGATCGTGGTTCCGGTTCTGCTGCTCGGCCAAGCCCGGTACTACCAGTGGCGTGATCAATTTTTCACGAACGCCCCCAAGACGTTTGAGGTCACTCGGCGAACTGACCGCCGAACAGGCCTGCTGCAAGCGCATGTTCGGCTGAAGAACTGGTCGGGGAACCGACGTTCCGTCGGATGAAAAAATCAAGAGCCGGAACCGAGCGTATGGCTTCCGGCTCTTTTCCGAGGACGGACTTCCTCATTCACGTGCGCTATTTAGTACTGCAGCTGCAACGCCACGTGGAACGAAGGGACCCTGTCTCCGGTCGCAGTCGGCGCATAGTTCCCGGTGAGCGCTCCCTTGGTCTCCAAGTCTCCGTACCGGCCGTACACGGCAATCCGCGCATTGTGGCCGGAGACGATGTAGTTCAGGCCATACTCATATTCCTGCCGCATGGCGCTGTACGTCGGACTGATGCTCGTGAACCGAAAATAGGGTTGGAACCGTCCTATGCCGATCTCTTGTGGAATCAAGTACAACCCATACAGCGTGTACGAGAGCCCATCGAATACGCAGAAGCACGTGGCAGGATTGGCAAATGCACCGGCCCCATAGTTGGCGAAAAACTGCTTGAATTCGCTGTTGAACGTAAACACCCCCAGGTTGTTCGGAAGGACCTTTTCGAACAACACGTCGACGGAAATCCCGGTGAAATCCGACACATTCCCTGTGGCTGCGTTGCCGGCTCCATCCTTTTGATACTGTATGTTTCCGGCGATGGCCAGGATGTCTCCGGCCGTGCCGTAATAGGTGCCGCTCGTGTAGTAGCCGGGGTTGACTTCATCATTGAGCAGGTTCCACTGTAAGCGCCCCGTGTACATCATCGTGTTGCTTGGATTAGGCCCGTTCCGCAACCCTTGCGAGACGCTCGCCACATACAACAGATGTGTCCCAAAGGAAGGGTGAATCTTGCCCCAGAAGCTGGCGCCATTGTCACGCCCATAGAGGCCGGCTCCCGGGTTATTGGGGCTCGTCCCGTTGAAATTGGCGCTGTAGTCGGCGGGGAAGAGCGGCGTTCTGAACCCATCGAAGGTGGCATGATAGAAGGGCCCGTTCAACTCGCCGCGCTCGCTGGGGAGCAACAGACGCCCGACCCAGATGTTGACCTTCTCATTAAACTCGAACTTGCCGATCGCATCGAGCAAGCCGATCGCAGAGTTGCCTCCAAAGTTCTGCGACCCACTTGGAAATGGACCAGCCCCGCTTTTCACAGCGCAGTCAAAGCAGTCCGTGTTGAACTCAAATTTCACGTACTTGTGGATCTGCCCGTTGATATAGATACGAGCGTTGTTGATGTCAAAATTATTGCTCCAGTCCTGACCGTTCGTTGACCCATTTTCAATGGTATTGAAGCTGGTCCGAATACCCATGCCGATGGAGATCCACTTGTCGTCATCGGCCTTGATCGTGCCGGCCGCATAGGCAGGGGACAGCGGGACCCCCATTCCAGCCACCAGTGCCGCGATGGCTCCGACAATGACAAACCTTGCCCACCGCCTTCTAAAATGTTGCTTCATACTGATGCCCTCCCTTAGGTGAGTGATAGAAATGGTAGCCCACATCAGATGAATTGAGAAATGAATCGAGAAAGTTGACGCGGAGTATGACTAAGGTTTCGCAAGATCGCAAGGAGTTATATGAGCTCGGTAGAGTTTTACGTAGCGCTCAGGGTCCTGCCGTTGTTCAGTCAGGGTTTCCCCGATAGAGTGCTTCACGACGTCGCGCAATGATCGCTAACACAGCCTGCGCGACAAATTGAGGACAGACGATATGCGTCTACATCCATTCTCGATCCCGATCCTGATCTGGAGTATCATACAGGGCCGGACGGTAGAGGCACTGCTGGTTCCATAGGGGCAGCCGTCGTCGAATGACAGACTGTCATGTTGCTTCAGATCGCAGACTGCAATGAACAGTAACTATGCCCGAGCGCTGATTCCACTGATCTTGGCCGCGACGTTCCTTCTCGACGTGTTCATGCCCTGGGGTTATGCAGTCTGGGTCGTTGGGGATGTCTTCGGCGTCTTATTGACCCTCGGGATTGAGTGGCCGATTGCTCCATATATTGTTGCGGCCACCGGGACCGTTCTCGCCTACATGGGACACATACTGTCTCCTCCAGTCATCGCGGTAGACATTGCCGGCTTCAATCGCGTTGTGGGCATCGCCCTGCTGTGGATTACGGCTGGGCTCGTGGCGCGAGCACGAAGGGCGAAACTCGACGATGCCACCAGACGACTGGGTGCGATCGTGGAGAGTAGCAGCGATGCCATTCTGAGCGTGACGCCTGACGGTTTCGTGACCACGTGGAATGGAGGCGCAGAGCGTATCTTCGGGTATACCGCCGGCGAGATGATCGGCCGTTCGATCCTCACGATTATTCCCGCCCATCTCCATCGGGACAAAGCCAGGCTGCTGGCCACGGTGCGCGGAGCGCATGACATTCAGAGCTATGATGCAGTGCGGTTGACCAAGGACGACCGATGCATCGATGTGTCGGTCACATTATCGCCGCTCAAGGATTCTGTCGGTCAGTTCGTGGGGGTTTCGAAAGTCATCCGGGATATCAGCGATCGGAAGAAGGCGGAGGTCCTTCTGAGACAAGCGCACGAGGCATTAGAAATGAGGGTTCAGGAGAGAACCGCTGAATTGAGCGCCGCCAACCATTCTCTACGGATTCTTTCTAGCCGACTGATGCAAGTGCAGGAAGAGGAGAGAAGTCGTCTGGCGCGCGATCTGCACGACGAAGTCGGACAGTTGCTGACGGCACTGAAGATCGACTTGCAAGACATCCGGCATGGTGAGGCCGAGAAGGCCCGCTTTGGTTCTCTCTCAGATAGCCTAGAGTTGGTGGACCGCCTGCTGACTCAAGTGCGGAGTCTGGCGCTGGATCTCCGACCGTCACTGCTTGACGATCTGGGTCTGGTGTCGGCTCTGCGCTGGTATGCGAACCGGCAGGCGGCGCGCAATGGATGGACCCTTTCGCTCTTGGTCGAGGGAATGGCGGGACGAGTCCCGGTCCCCATTGAGGTCGCCTGCTTTCGGGTGGCCCAGGAGGCACTGACCAACGTCGCAAAATACGCAAGGGCCAAGACGATCGATCTTGCGTTGCGCCGGCAAGATGAGGAAGTCACGCTCATCATTCAAGACGACGGTGTGGGATTCGACGTGCCGTCGGCTCGACGGCGGGCACAAGGCGGGCAAAGCGTCGGGCTGCTTGGTATGGAAGAGCGTGTGCGGCTGGCCGGCGGCAGCTTGGTCATCTCATCAACGCCGGGTGAAGGGACCAGGCTCGAACTGTGCTTCCCACTCACAGAGCAAGAGCAAGCCAAGCCACATGCAGCGGTTGAGGTCATGTCGTCATGAACCACCTCCGGATTCTTCTTGTGGAAGATCATGCATTGGTCAGGGCCGGCATGAAGGCTCTCCTGCAAAAGATCGAGGGTACCGAGGTGGTTGCGGACATGGGGGATGGGCTGGAGGCCATCAAATATGTGCAGACTGCCGCTCCTGATCTTGTTCTGATGGATATTGCGATGCCCGGATTGAACGGCCTCGATACCACTGCCCGGATCGTCAAAGAATCGCCGACCACGCGCGTGATTTTGCTGTCGATGCATGGCAATGAAGAATACCTCCGGCAAGCTCTGCAGGTGGGTGCTTCAGGCTATCTATTGAAAGGCGCAGAATTGGCTGAACTGGAGTTGGCCCTCAAGACGGTTGCGAGGGGTGAGAAGTACCTGACTCCGGCCGTGGCGAAATACGCCATCGAGGCCTACCGCGAAAAGTCCGAAGGTCCGACCGGTCCCCTGGCGAAACTGAGCCTGCGCCAACGCGAAATCCTCCAGCTCATCGCGGAAGGGCAAACCACAAAAGACATCGCCCAACGCTTAAACCTGAGCGTGAAAACCGTCGAAACCCACCGGAGCCAATTGATGGAGCGGCTCGACATTCACGATGTGCCAGGGCTCGTCCGCTTCGCAATGCGTGTCGGATTGATTCAGCCCGATTCCTAGTCATTCCTTTGTTTGGGTTATTTCGTTGGTCCTGTCATGGCGAATAGCCTCACCGGCACTCGTCCTTTCAGGACACTCGGCGGTGGCTCTCGGGGATCTCCGACCATTCTTTCAGGATTTTCCCGATGGGTCTACGTCGTCTTTTGTGAAATGCTCTGCCCCTGAACATGGGCAGAATGATTCGCACGGCCTTCAATAAGGACCAGACGGCGGCGAGGATTAGGAGGATTAAATTGAGAAAGGAGAGAAGTGATGAGACGATAGCCTCGCTCGGTTGTCAGGCGCGGCAAGGCCCATGGCGGCCGGTCCTTCGGTGTAGTGGGTCCGTAAGCATCAACCGAAAGTTTGCAACTCACAGCATAACACAAGGAGTGATGCCACATGGAAACGAAAGTGCCTCAGGGTTCGAAGGCCGTCAAAGAAGCAGAAGTTCCTACCGAGGCAGTTGGATCATCGCGAAGAGAATTTCTGGGACAGAGCGGGCGTGTCGCGGCGGGAGTCGGCGTGGCCGCGCTCTTGGGGAACCTGGGCAACTATGCGCTGTCCTATGCGGCCGGCGGACCACCTATTAAAATCGGCGTGTTGCACTCACTGAGCGGCACGATGGCCATCAGCGAAGTGTCCTTACGCGATGTCGTACTGATGGCGGTCGAAGAAATCAATAAGGCGGGCGGGGTGATGGGGCGGCAGATAGAGACGAAGGTCGTCGACCCCGCTTCGAACTGGGACCTGTTTGCCGAAAAAGCCAAGCAACTCCTCCTGGAAGATAAAGTATCGGTGGTGTTCGGCTGTTGGACATCGGTCAGCCGAAAATCAGTCTTACCGGTCTTTGAAAAGAACAATGGATTGCTCTTCTATCCCGTTCAATATGAGGGAGAAGAGTGCTCGCGCAATGTGTTCTACACCGGCGCCGCAGTCAATCAACAGGCGGCGCCGGCGGTGGAATACTTGATGAGCCCAGAGGGTGGCGCCTATAAGAAGTTTTACCTCCTCGGTACGGACTATGTCTATCCTCGCACGACGAACAAAATTCTTCGCGCCATGTTGTTGGCGAAGAAAGTGCCCGCCTCCAATATTGAAGAAGAATATACTCCGTTCCATCATCAGGACTATCAAACCATCTGCGGCAAGATTAAGAGGTTTGCGGCAGGCGGCGGTGCCGCGGTCATCAGCACCATCAACGGCGACAGCAACGTGCCGTTCTACAAAGAGTTCGGCAACCAGGGACTGCGCGCGGAAGATGCGCCGATCATGGCTTTCAGCGTGGCAGAAGATGAGCTGCGCGGAATGGACACCAGCGCGCTCGTCGGACATTTGGCGGCGTGGAACTATTATCAGAGCGTGGATACGCCACAAAACAAGAAGTTTGTGGCGAATTTCAAGGCCTATTGCAAGAGGAATAACTTGCCGGATGGAGAAAATCGCGTCACCGACGATCCGATCGAAGCCGCCTATTTCGGCGTCTATGTGTGGAAACAGGCGGTTGAAAAGGCTGGTTCTACCGAGGTGGACAAAGTCCGTAAGGCTGTCTATGGCCAAAAGTTCCTGGCTCCCGGCGGCCAGATCATGATGGATGAAGCCAACCAGCATACGCATAAACCGGTGCTGATCGGCGAAATCCTGAAGAACGGTCAATTCAAGGTCATTTTCCGTTCCAAGGGACTGGTGAAGCCGGAACCGTGGAGTGAGTATACGAATCCTGACAAGGGTTGCGATTGGATTAATCATCAAGGGACCTATCAGAAGAAATAAGTTCGGGACGCATGGCAATCCCTTGTTTCACGAGCCATTTTGACGATGGGCCCTGTCTGTAGGTAACCGGCTGGAATCCCTATAGCGGAGGTTTCAGCCCCCTACCGATTGTGCCTGTCGCCAAGGTTTCCGTAGAGAGGATATGGTGATAAGCCTGGCCGGCATCCCGAGAAATCTATCTGTACTGGTTTTATTCCTACTTCCAGCGATTGGGCTTGGTCTCCAGTCGACATTGGCTGCCGGTGAAGCGGACCCTGCAGCTTCACCTGTAGTCTCCTCCGCCGACTCAATCGAACAGGCGCTCCTCGACGTGAAAAGTGAGGATGAGGCTGTCCGTAGTAAGGCTGTCGCACTCCTGATCGAAAAGGGCGATGCGAGCCTCGTCCCCAAACTCGATGCGATACGGGCGGAAGCTGATCGGGCTGTCCGGATCGCTATCAAACCGGTGATCGACCTTCTCAAGAACCGGGCGAACCTGACAAGCGGACAGCCGGATACTAGACGTTCCGCCGCCGCCGATCTGGTGGGGACGGGGCGACCGGAGGCTATCACCTGGCTAGAGGAGGCTGCCGCAAAGGAGACGGTCTGGTGGGTGAGGTATACGATGGAAGAGGCTGCACAGTTGATCCAACTCCGTTCGCAAGATCCCGCCGTTCGCCTGGAGGCAGTCAAGAAGCTGGGTGATCACCGCAGTCAGAACAGCCTGTCGTTGCTCCAGGAATTTGTCGAAGCGGGCACGCAAAGTGGGGCGACCGAAGAACAAAGGACCTTGGCGGTGGCAGCCGAAACCGCGATTGAACAGATTAACTCATGGGGTTGGTGGGCCAACGCCATTGAGACGTTGTTCCGGGGCATCAGCCTCAGTTCAATTCTCTTGATCATGTCCCTGGGTTTGGCCATCGTCTTCGGCTTGATGGGCGTTATCAATATGGCCCACGGCGAGCTGATGATGATCGGTGCGTATGCCACGTTCATTACGCAACAGGCTTTCATCGGCTGGTTTTCTCCGGATCTGTTCGATTGGTATTTTCCCGTGGCGTTGCCGGTGGCCTTTCTGTCGGCCGCCCTGTTCGGGTGGGTACTCGAAGCCACCGTAATACGTTTTCTCTATGGACGCCTCCTTGAGACGCTGTTGGCGACGTGGGGCGTCAGCTTAATCTTGATGCAGGCTGCTCGGGTCTACTTCGGTGATTTGACCGCGGTGATCGCCCCGCAGGCCCTGCGCGGAGGCGCTCAAGTGATGGTGGGGGTCTATCTGCCCTACAATCGGATTTTCATCATCATCCTGTCGATCATCTGTGTCTTGGGAATTTACTTTTTGCTCTTCCGATCGAACCTAGGGATTCGAGTACGAGCGGTCACTCAAAATCGCAATATGAGCGCCTGCCTCGGCATCCCGACTAGAAAAGTCGATTCCTATACATTCGCCTTTGCCTCCGGGCTGGCCGGTATCGCGGGCTGGGCCCTTACGATGGTCGGCAATGTCGATCCAGGGCTTGGGCAGAACTATATCGTCGATGCCTTTATGGTGGTCGTGACCGGAGGGGTCGGCAAGCTCGCCGGGACCATCTGGGCTTCCTTAGGCATCGGAGGGTTAAACAAGCTGATCGAGCCGGTCAGTGGGGCAGTCTACGGCAAAGTCTTTATTCTGGTCGGGGTGATTTTATTCCTCCAGTGGCGGCCACAGGGCCTGTTTGCAGCCAAAGGACGGAGTGCCGATGCCTGAACCAGTGGTCACGCGCCAAGGCAGCCGCGAGACGGTGGTCTTTTACGTCGTCGGAGTCTTATTCCTAATCGTCGTCCCCCTGCTGAACGTGGTGCCTGATGAAGAGTCATGGATGCACATTTCCGACTTTCGTCTCAACCAGTTCGGAAAGTTCTTGGCATTTGCCATCCTCGCACTCGGGCTTGATTTAATTTGGGGTTATTGTGGAGTCCTCAGTATGGGTCAAGGGGTCTTTTTCGGGCTCGGCGCCTACTGCATGGGGATGTATTTGGCCCTGCAGATCGGGAAGGAAAGTGTGTATGGCAGCGAACTTCCGGATTTCATGGTGTGGACCCAGGTCAAAGAACTCCCCCTGTTCTGGTACCCGTTCAAGAGCTTCTTGGGTGGGTTCTTCGGGGCCATTCTCGTTCCGGTCCTCTTCGCGACGATCTTCGGGTTTCTCGCCTTCCGCAGCAGAATCAAGGGGGTGTACTTCGCCATCATCACGCAGGCCCTGGCCTTTGCCGCCTGGCTGGTCTTCAATCGGAACGAGACGCGGCTCGGAGGTACCAATGGGTTGACGGATTTTAAACAACTGCTCGGGTTCCGGCTCTCGGATCCGTCGACGCAACGAGGGCTCTATATTCTGACGGTCCTGGCCCTGGCCGCCTCCTACCTGCTCTGTCGCTGGATCGTAGCCTCGCGCGCCGGAAACGTGCTGATCGCGATCCGCGACAGCGAGTCGCGGGTCACATTTTCGGGGTACACCCCTTGGATGTACAAGCTCTTTGTGTTTGTCGTGGCGGCGGGTCTTGCGGGACTGGCGGGAATGCTCTACGTGCCGCAGGTGGGCATCATCACTCCGGCTCAGATCGGAGTTTTACCGTCACTTGAGGTCGTCATCTGGGTGGCGGTCGGCGGGCGCGGTACGTTAATCGGGGCAATCTTAGGCGCCGTGGCCGTTAACTATGGCCGCAGCGTGCTCACCAACTATTTTCCGGAAGCCTGGCCGTTTATCTTAGGCGGACTCTTTGTGGTTGTGGTGACGATGTTCCCGGACGGACTTGTGGGGATGATCAGGAAGTTGACCGACCGAAAACAAACACACAGGCCGTTGATCAAGGTGGAAGGGGGGACGACGGCGTGACGGACGACGATCTGATTCTCAACTGTGAAAACGTGGTCGTCGACTACGACGGGTTCAAAGCGCTGAACAACTGCAATTTCAGCGTCCACTATAACGAGCTCCGCGTCGTCATCGGGCCGAATGGCGCCGGGAAGACCACCTTGCTCGATGTGATCTGTGGGAAGACCAGACCGGCATCCGGTAAAGTGCTGTTCGACAAGGGCATCAATTTGGTGGGCAAGAACGCGGAAGACATTACGAAGCTCGGCATCGGGCGAAAGTTCCAAGCGCCATCGGTCTACGGTAACCTGTCGGTTTGGCAGAACTTGGATCTGTCGGTGAAGCGGTCGAGCAGGGGAGTGTTCTCCAACCTAGTTGGAAAATCGTCATCAGCAGAACGAGAGCGGATCAGCGAGGTGTTGAAGACGATAGGATTGACGGACCATGCCCATGATCGCGCCGGTTCCTTGTCGCACGGTCAAAAGCAATGGTTGGAGATCGGGATGGTGATCTTGCAGGAACCGTCGCTGCTCTTGGTCGATGAGCCGGTCGCCGGCATGAGCGACAAGGAAACGGAGCAGACCGGTCAATTGCTGACCAGGCTGTCGGAGCAGCAGGCGATCGTCGTGATCGAGCATGACATGGATTTTGTGAGGCAGATCGCCCGGATTGTAACGGTGTTGGCAGAGGGCACAGTCATCTGTGAAGGCACGGTCGAAAAAGTGCAAGCTGACGACCATGTTCGAGAAATCTACCTTGGCCGGGCCAAGGTCACGCATTAGCTTCAACACGAAAACGATCGACTATGGCACGAGAAACCACAGGTTTGACTCTGGCGCTTGACAACGTCAACGCGTACTACGGAGAGAGTCATATTCTTCGGAGCGTTTCCTTTACGATCGAACCGGGAGAGGTGGTGTGTCTGATGGGTCGAAACGGGGTGGGCAAAACAACTACTTTGAAGACGCTGACCGGGTTGCTTCCCGTACGTGGGGGAAAGATCATGTTCGACGGTGTGGATATCACCCATGACCGCACCGATCTTCGGGCGAGGAAGGGGCTGGCCTATGTCCCGCAAGGCCGAGAGATCATTCCACATTTGACGGTGCATCAGAATCTGCTCCTCGGCTATTGGAATCGGCCATCTATCAGCGGCGATGTTTCTGAGAAAGAAGCATTCGATGAGGTCTATCATCTCTTTCCGAAGTTGACCCAGATTCTTCACCGGCCAGGCGGGGTGCTCAGCGGTGGAGAACAACAGCAGTTGGCGATCGGAAGAGCAATCTTGTCGAGTCCGAAACTGCTGCTTCTGGATGAGCCGACGGAAGGGATTCAGCCGTCAATCGTCGATCAAATCGAGGACGTCATCATCGGCTTTAAGCATTCACGCCGCTTCGCGATTCTCTTGGTCGAACAGGGCCTACACTTTGCCGCCCGACTTGCTGAGAAGTACATCGTGATGGCTAGGGGAGCAGTGATGGCTCAGGGCAAGAGCACGGAGTTGAATGCCGACATGGTGAGGCACCACTTGACCGTGTAAGTGACAGGATAACGAGCTGGACGCAGTTTCTCGTTTTGTGATAAATACTGGCCTGTAAAGGTAAGAGTTCCATCGCGACAATGTTTGGTCGTGTGGAACACAGGAGAGTAACAATTCCCGACCTAAGAGAGGTGGGGACCAGAGGCCTGGTTTTGGGAAGTCTGCCCTGTTATACGAGACACCCTCCCTCATCTCCTTCCTCTCTGCAAGAACTCAGATCAATATCGGCATAACCATAACAATAACGATTAGTTGGATCGCAACAATTTAGTCACAAGTCCTAGCCTGACAGAGGAGGTCTTTATGCATCTAAGCCCAAGAGAACAGGATAAGCTGATGATTTATGTGGCGGCTCAGCTTGCGGCTGATCGCAAGAAGCGAGGCCTCAAGCTCAACCACCCGGAAGCTGTTGCGTACATGACTGCGGCAGTGCTTGAGGGTATTCGCGATGGGAAGTCCGTGGCAGAGCTCATGACCTATGGGACACAGATACTGTCTCGTAAGGATGTGATGCCTGGTGTGCCGGAGATGATTCCTAATTTTCAGGTCGAAGGGACTTTCCCTGATGGGACTAAGCTCGTGACCGTTCACAACCCCATTCCATAAGTCTAGGCACGACATCATGATACTCCAAATAGATGAAAGACCCATGAAGAAAGCATGAAGACAGTTCATATTTTAGACTGTACGGGGCATGAAAGGAGTGAAGGATCATGAAAGCGAAAGACCCACAGGACTCTGGAGACGACAAGGACAAACGAAGTACTTCCGAAAAAACCGGACCGTCGCGACGGCAGTTTCTTGCTCATAGCGGGCGCGTTGCGGCAGGAATCGGGGCGGTCTCACTCTTGGGAAACGCTGGGCAACAGGGCATCGCCTATGCCGCGAATGAATCGCTGATCACAAAGGTCGGTGGGGCAGGAGGAGCGAAAATGAAAAAACATGACGCGCCGCAGAGATCGAAAGAAGCCTTATCGGCCGCGGTGAAAGCCGAGCTGTCTGCCCCGATCGTGCCGGGCGAGATTATGACGGTGGCTGGTGACATCGAGATCTTAAAAGGACGAGAGACAAAAGACATGACGGTCAAGAACTTGGGTGATCGACCGATTCAAGTCGGATCTCACTGTCACTTCTTCGAAACCAATCGTGCGCTCAAGTTTGATCGTGAACAGGCCTTCGGGTTCCGGCTCTGCATTCCTGCAGGCACGGCGGTCCGGTTTGAACCGGGCGAGGAAAAGAAGGTGACGCTCGTAGCCCTTGCGGGTAACCGACTTGCCCAAGGTGTGAACGGATTGACCGAGGGATTGTTGGATGATCCGAAGGTCAAGGCCAAGGCTGTCGGTCTCGCTGCTGAACGTGGGTTTGGGAAAGGAGGCGCACGGTGAAAATTTCACGCAAACATTACGCATCCCTGTACGGTCCCACGGTCGGCGATCGTGTCCGGCTTGGGGACACGGATCTCATCATCGAAGTCGAAGAGGATCGGATCATTCCAGGAGAGGAAGCGGTCTTCGGCGGCGGGAAGACCATTCGTGACGGGATGGGGCAGTCCGCTCGAGCCACAAGCAGCAGCGGACAGCTGGACACTGTGATTACCAGTGCGCTCATCCTCGACTACACCGGGGTCATCAAAGCCGACATCGGTATCAAGGACGGCCGTATCGTCGGCATCGGTCATGCCGGAAATTCCGACCTCATGCCCCACGTCACGCCCGGCATGGAAATCGGTCCGGGAACGGAAGCGATCTCCGGAGAAGGCCGTATCATCACAGCCGGCGGCATCGACACGCATATCCACTTCATCTGTCCACAACAATGTTGGGAAGCGCTTTCTGCCGGCCTCACGACGATGATCGGCGGCGGGACCGGTCCTGCGAACGGGACCGCTGCGACGACCTGTACGCCTGGGCCATGGAACATTCATCGTATGCTGGAAGCGTCCGAGGGCATTCCGATCAATCTCGGTTTTCTCGGCAAGGGCAACGCGTCTCGGCCTGAAGGATTGAATGAACAGATCGAAGCCGGTGCAATCGGGCTGAAGCTGCATGAAGACTGGGGCACCACCCCGGCCGCGATCGACACCTGTTTGAGCGTGGCCGACCATTACGATGTGCAGGTGGCGCTCCATGCGGATACGCTCAACGAGGCAGGTTTTGTTGAGGATACCATCAGGGCCATTAAGGGAAGATCGATCCATAGCTACCATACGGAGGGCGCAGGAGGCGGTCACGCGCCGGACATCATTAAGATTTGCGGCGAGCCGAACGTGCTGCCCTCTTCGACCAACCCCACGAGGCCATTCACCGTCAACACGATGGATGAGCATCTTGACATGTTGATCGTGTGCCACAACCTGAACCCACGGATTCCTGAAGACGTGGCGTTTGCAGAATCACGCATCCGTCGTGAGACTATTCAGGCGGAAGACATTCTTCATGACCTGGGCGCGATCAGCATGATGTCCTCCGACTCGCAGGCGATGGGCCGCATCGGAGAAGTCATCACACGCACATGGCAGACCGCCCATAAGATGAAGATGCAGCGGGGACACCTCACCCCCACCAGCGGGAGAGATTCCGCCCAGAACGACAACTTCCGGGCCAGACGCTATGTGGCGAAGTATACGATCAATCCTGCCATCTCGCACGGCATCGCCCATGAAGTCGGTTCCGTAGAGGTGGGGAAGATCGCCGACCTCGTCATCTGGAAGCCGGAGTTCTTCGGTGTGAAGCCGGAGATGGTGTTGAAGAGCGGCTTCATCGCCCAAGCGCAAATGGGCGATCCCAATGCCTCGATCCCGACGCCGGAGCCGACCATCAGTCGACCGATGTTCGGCGCATTCGGCCGCGCCTTGTCCAGCACCAGCTTCACCTTTGTGTCGCAAGCGGCTTTGGACCATGAGATTCCGAAGCGGCTTGGTTTGCAGAGGCGCGTGTCAGCGGTCAAGAATATCCGCGGTATGAAGAAGCGCGATCTCAAGCTGAACGATGCGGTGCTGAAAGTGGAAGTGAATCCGGAGACGTATGTTGTGACGGCGGATGGCGTGCCGCTCACCTGCGAACCGGCGATCGTGCTGCCGCTGGCGCAACGGTACAATTTGTTTTAACGAACAGAGCAGCTGGTTCGACCATCGGTCACAAGTGATTGTGAGGGTGGTCGGCCGGCTGTGTTTGTTTTTCGATATTCACTATGAATACACCCGCGTTACTGGAGGGGCTTCGGTTCGTCGATACGTTTTTCCCCTCCGGTGGCTATGCGTTTTCCTCTGGGCTAGAAGCGGCCATCCAAGGCGGCGCCGTCAAGACCTCCGATCAGTTTGCCAAATATATTGAGGATTTGCTGCGAGGTGGCATGAGCCGTCGGGAAGCTCTTGCCGTAAAACTGGCCAATCGAGCGGGGTCTGCCGGATTACTGGGTGACGCAGTCCAGATCGATCGTGAGTTGGATGCGACAAAACTCGGTCGTGAGTCACGGTTGGCGAGTCGCCAGATGGGGCGGCAAGTGATCAGGGTCGCAGCAGATCAAATCTTAGCGAAACCGATCCTGAGCGAGTATCGTGACGAGATGGAATTCGAACGAGCTCCCGGCCATCTTGCGGTCACCTTTGGGCTCACCATGGGTGCATGCGGCTGGAACCCGGAGGAGACTGCGGCTGCCTTTCTGTACCAAACCGCTGTCGGTTTTATATCTGCGGCGATGCGACTCACGCCGATGGGCCAACATGAGGGGCAGCGTATATTGGGCGAATGGCTTCCATTGATTGAGCGAATCAGTCGAGAAGTTGACTTCGATACAGCGATGAGCTCGTGGTCGCCTATCCAAGATATTTATGCGATGCGTCATGGCTCTCTGGAGTGGAGGCTCTTTCGGTCTTAATCGTGAGGTCGGCGTGCATTGCTACGCATAGAAAGGAACAGAACGGCGGTTGATGACGTTGAGCTTCAACTGCCCGTTCGGGGGATTATCATGCATGATCTAAATCGTGAGCACAGTCACAATTGGAGTCCCACTCAAGCGCGGAAACAAGGCATACCGGTCATTGGGATCGGAGGCCCCGTTGGATCGGGGAAGACGGCACTCGTCGAGGCACTGTGCCAAAAGCTACGTGATCGATACAGCTTGGCTGCCGTGACGAACGATATTTTTACAAAAATCGACGCAGAAATTCTGACCAAACGAGCGGCGTTGCCGGTCGACCGGATTCTTGGTGTTGAGACCGGCGGATGTCCGCATACGGCCATCCGCGAAGATGCCTCGCATAATCAAGAGGCGATCGATGATTTGCTACGGCGCCATCCCGATGTTGAGTTGATCTTTTTGGAAAGTGGGGGAGACAATCTTGCGGCGACCTTCAGCCCGGAACTCGTCGATTCTGTCATCTATGTGATCGATGTGTCGGGAGGAGACAAGATCCCTCGTAAAGGCGGGCCAGGGATCACGCGATCTGATTTCCTGGTCATCAACAAGATGGATTTGGCGCCGTACGTGCGTGCGGATCTCTCCGTCATGGATCGGGATACCCGCCGGATGCGTGGTGATCTTCCCTTCGGGTTCACAAATATCCTTTCCGGCGAAGGGGTGGATACCGTCGTCGCCTGGGTGGAACAACGCATACCTCAACGAGCCAGGCGTTCATGACCCTGCCGATTCGGGAGGGGAAACGAAAGACTGCGTCTCGGAAGACCGCCGCTTCTCCAGAAAAAAAATCTTCTGGGAGAAGAAAGCCTTCGCGAAAACGAAATACCCCTGGACGGTTCGCAACGGAATTGGTCGGACGGGTCGGTGAACTCAGGCTAAAGTATGCCAAGCCTGACCACCGAACCATCATCGATCATTCGTACGTCACGACACCCTGGAAGCTATTCCCTCCCATTTATCTTGATGATACAGGAGCCGCCTACACGTTATTGGTCAATCCCTCCGGCGGCCTGGTTGGAGGAGACTACCTTTCCATAGACATGAGTTTGGAAAAGAATGCGCATGTCCTGATCTCCGCGCCTTCTGCTAACCGCGTCTATCGGACAGAGGGCAAGGTATCTGACCAGTACATCACCATCACGGTCGGGCCGGACGCAGTTTTGGAATGGTTTCCAGAACATACGATTCCCTTTGCCGGTTCACGATTTCGACAGATTCTTCACGCCACGCTGGCGCCCGGTGCCACTCTTCTCTTGTGGGACGCCGTCGCTTCCGGACGCATCGCCAGAGAGGAACGATGGGCCTTTACCGATCTGGAGAACGAAATCCGAATCACGACGGCATCCGGCCGCTCCCTGCTTGAGCGATACGTCATTAACCCGGCTACGGACTTAGGTCGTGTCGGACTGGCGGAAGAATGGAACTACGTTGCCTCGTTCTATGTAGTGAACGATGCTCTGGCACCTGAGGTCTGGACCCGACTAGAATCGAAGCTCGTCCCGATTTTGGATGAGCGGCCAGGTCAGGTGTTGGGAGGAGTCTCAACACCAAATGTTCCAGGGCTCGCAATCAAATTGCTGGCTCGAAGGGCCCCTGACCTGACATACATGCTCGATGCCTTATGGGCGGTCATCCGCAAGGAGGTCTTGAATCTTCCGCCTGTGTCGTTGCGAAAATACTAGTCGGCTACCTCGTTTGCAATCGCTCTACTCGTCGCGAGTGGATGGTTTGATCGAATGTTCAAGCCGACCGGCATCCGTTACGTAGCAGTCTACTGAGTTATGTGAGCCTTTCGGGCAGCGCAGAGGAGGGAACTACTTATTATCGTCCCTTGGGCATCCATTTCTTCGCCCGGTCTTCCGCTTCGGCAATCTGTTCTGGCGTCATCCGAATGACAACCGCGTCGCGAGATTCAGCGGCACGTTTCTCACCGTGGGCAATCGAAAGACTGTACCACATGTGGGCATCGATAAGGCTCTGTGGCACGGCTCGCCCCCGTTCATACATCATCCCCAGTTTCGCGAAAGCCAACGCATTCCGTTGCTCCGCGGCCCTCTGAAACCAAAACAGCGCCATGGGGTCACTGTACGGTGCGCCTCGTCCAAGGGAATAGAGGGTTCCCAGGTTGACTTGTGCGTTAGCGTGTCCTTGGTCAGCGGCCTTTTTAAACCAATCCTTTGCCTCATGATAGTTTTGTGGAAGCCCCCGCCCTTCGCTATACCGTAACCCCAATTCGTTTTGAGCATTGGGATCGCCGGTCTGAGCGCGCTTGAGGACCTCGCTCACGGCCGGCCCGTCAATGAGCGGGCGTGGCGGGCTAGGAGGAGGAGCGGCGCAGTTTGACGCGAAAAAGAATATCACGACAACTCCTACGAGATTCACACGCTGGTAGGGTAGCAGCCGGTGATCCATTCTGAATGATCGTGAACGCGATGGATATTTGCTGGCCGGTTAGCAAACTATCGGCAAACATCCTACGCAGCCAGAGGGAGCGACTTCAAGCGTGAATTGCCGCAGCCAGCAGATGGATGGAACCTTGCAGGATGCCACAGCTTCCGAAGGCCTGCGCACGGCTAATTCAGAGTTGTCGACAAGGAAGCGAAGGCTTCAAGAACCGCATCTCGGTTGGTGGTCTCCGGTACAGAGTGTACGCAGGAGAAACCCATGGGTTACTGTTCTTGGGGCTACTGTTCTTGAACTGAATTTGTGGCCCTGGGCTTCCAATTGCGTGCGAGAAATTGTGCCTGTGCGATTTGAGGCGGTGTCATGGTGCTGGCCAGGCGATCCCGCCATTTCGCTCCGGCTTCATGGCCGTTGGCCGCAGCCAAGTTGTACCACTGGTAGGCTAGGACGACATCCTTGGGGACTCCCCGTGCCTTTTCGTAATATGTAGCGATCATGAACATCGCCGACCCATGCCGCTGGTCTGCGGCAAGGCGGCACCACCGTAGAGCTTCCTGATAGTCCTGGGGCATTCCACGACCGATGTCCGAGAGCACACAGAGCCGGTAGAATGCACCGACATGTCGTTGGGTGGCTGCCATGCGGTACCATCGAACTGCTTCCCTGTGGTCTTTCGGCAAGGCGGTCTCATATCGTAGGCCAAGATTATACTGATCCTCGGCGCTTCCTTGTTCTGCGGTTGCCCGTAATTCGTCGATGCGTGACACTGTGTCCCGCACGTCGACGTAGGGAGACTTTGGCGGATCTATGCATGCCGACAGGGTGGAGAGGACGGTCATCATGATGAGATTTCGTGAGCAGCGCCCCATAGTCCCTTCTCCTTCGACAATGACCCTGCCTCTGCTGCCTTGCGGTTCTAATCCGAGAGGCAGCAACGCAGAGGCCACTCTATCACACATCTCGCTCTCTAGAAATCCACCAAAGCTGGCAGACGCGCACCGTCTTGTCCTTCCACGCTCCTGTTGCTTTCGCCGCAGAGAAGAGATATCTGTTAGCATCCGCACGAAGGTGAGATCTTGGCTCTAGTTGCTCCGCGGGACATCACAAGAAGCGCTTTCTTTGTAGGAACTTTCTTGCTCGTAGCCGCCTTATCGGCTCAGGCGCAGCAAGAGTTTTCGCCTGCCGCCATCGAGAAGGGCGTGCTCCTGGTAGCCAGTCCCTCGCTAAGCGATCCGAACTTCCACCAAACCGTCCTGCTTATTCTCGAACACGGACAAGGCGGGACAGTCGGGCTTATTCTGAACCGCCCCACGAACGTACTCCTGTCCGAAGTCTTGCCGGATTTTACTGTGCTGAAGCGCACCCCCTACCGATTGTTTGCCGGCGGACCGGTCAAGCAAACACAGTTGATCCTGTTGTTCCGGCTCACGCAAGTCTTGCCTGATACGCGTCAGATCGTCGCTGGAATTTATGTGGGCACACCGCATGTCCTGGAACTCATCATGACTCACCCTAAACCGACCGAAACATTTCGAGCGTTTGCCGGATTTGCCGGATGGGCGCCTGGACAACTCGAACATGAGATGATCGAGGGAGCATGGGCTATCTTGCCGTCGGATGCGTTCAGCATTTTCGACAAAGACCCGGCCACCCTCTGGCTGGACAGCATCACACGACTTCAGGCCCCCAAGAGCATTTCCCATTGAGTAAAGAACCCCGCCTGGAAGGGCGGGGTTCTTTACTGAGAATCGGGCCAATTTTCTTGACTCACCCGTTGATTCAAGGATGTGATTGGTATCTCCTGGCGCATTTAGCTAGAAGCGAGCGTGAGATAATTGTGTTGAGCGCTTCACTCAGTCCCTCGACTCAAGGAATCGATCGATCATGTCTGGTTTGACGACTCAGGGCCTGATTTTGCCCGTGGCGGCGGCTGTCCTCAGCTTTACCATCGATGGCTATGTCGCTTATGCAAGCCATGATGGCCCAGCTGCTGCAGCGATCCATGATCTCTCAGGACAGGGCCACGAGATTCCAGGTCTTTCGTTCCGAGTATTCATTGATCGAGGGACGAAAGAGGCGGTTAGTGGATTGCTCGAACCGACGCAGGCGGATGCGGCTCTCCAGACAGTGATTGAGACATTCTCCTATCTGAATCAACATCGGCACAGCTATCCACGGTTCGATGAAGCGGTGAGCAAGTGGATGCTCGATCGCGTCATCATCCAACCGAACGTGCAGAATCATGAAGGAAAGGTGTTTCCGTTTCTGGTTGTTCGGACGGTGGATCCTGGTCGCGTCAGGTTACTGATCAGTGCGGCGTCGATGAAGGAGCAGGGGTACCTCGGAGCGGTAGAACAGTTTGCTCCGGTGCTGGCGCGAGAGTTCGAATGGGTGGTCAGCAAAGCGGAGACCGGCCAGAAGCCGAAAACAGGCTCCCGCGAACGAGACCTTCGGCATGCACCGATTCGAACCGACAAGGAAATCCGAGCCCTCTCGGGTGAAGAGCGGGTACGGCTGCTCCAACAACTATTTGAGACGTACCTGCACACGGTCGACGACCAACAAAGTTTGGATGGGCAGTCCTACTATGAGATCGGCAACACCATTTTGATTCCACCGAGCCAGCCGGACTCTGCGACGAAGTTTTATGATATTCGGGTCCGAGAAGCCTTGCAGCAAATCGTGCGGGAACCGTCGTTTCTCGATCGGATGCCGCTCGCCGTGACAAACCTCCTCAATGGAACCATTTGGAATGTGACGTTCGTCAAAGTCGACCAACGCGATTGGGCGACAAGAACGAGGGTGCAGTCGGCAGATAAAGCCGTGATGGTCGGTGTGACTGGGCGATCGGTTCAGCCTGCGGCGATTTTGATCAATCTTCATCGAACGGCAGCCCCCGCCGATCCCTTTTATGCCGATACGAAGGATCTGCCGATGGGCGCGTTGTCTGGTTTCCAATTGGCGTTGGTCATTGCCAAGGAGATCCAGCAGAACATCATCGAGAAATCACAGACCGGTCACGTCGCACAGGATGCGCTCACGGCACCTCAATAGTGCCGCGCACAGGAACAGCCCCTTCAGATTCCTCGCTTGTTCTATCGGTGTTGACTCGTATCAGCGATAGACTGTCAACCATTCTTCATCCTCCAAGTGTCGCCTGTTCTGATCAACCTTATGGTATAAGTTATGATCAAACTCTGCCGAATGGCGGGCAAAGAAATAGCTATCAGGAGCTTGACGGCGGTGATTCTTCCAACAGTGAAAGGGTCTTCACGTTGTCTGACGTGACAAAGATCGTTCGGCAGTTTCGACAAATTCTGCTCTGGCCCATGCAACTCACGCCCATCCGTGAGGATGCGGCGATCCAAAAGCACTGGGAGCTCTTACAGGCAGCCAATTCAAGTAATCCCTGGCGGGAGCTGGTCGATGAGTTTACCGGCGATCCTCGTCAGTTCCAGGAACGACATTACAGCGAGTTCGTGACGTTTCTGCCGTATGTCCAGCGTTTTCTCTATGGAGAAGGAAAGAGAACCAGCTGGGATGTCCATGAAAAATCTGCCATCCATGTCTTCCGTCGCAACGATATCGCGAAGGTGCGGATGGTATTTCCTGGTCCTCATACGGCGCCTGCGATGTTTACCGTGGCGCACGTTGATCTGTATTTCTTCTACGACATCGATGTGGCGATTCTGGTCGTCGAGATCTACGCCGATGATGTGCCGCTCTCGCAGGCGCAGAACTCACTCTTTCGTTTTGGCCGGTGCTATCCCACCTATTGGGAGCCTGATGGGCACGGTGGCCACTGCCCCAAGCATGTGGAGTGGCTTTCCTCCGAAGGCACGGTGCTCGCTGTGTCGGACTATGAGCGTCGTGAGAAATATCTCTCGTTCGTCTGCCGGCATCGGTCGCTCAGTCTCGCCGCTCACTGGGAGTTCCTGCTCGAACCGCTGGTGCTGCACCATTCAGAAAAAGCAGGGCCGATTCGGTACCGACAGATCGAGTATCATCTGATGCCGGTCATGGCGTATCTTACCCTGGACGATCCGGGGGCACTGACTCGGGGAGAGTTCGCACGAGCGGGATTGGCGGCGGCACCGGGCAGATCCGACACGTTGCCTTTTTCGGAGCATTATCTCAGTGACTTTGAAGAACGCTATTGTTACGACCGGTATTGGAACGGGCAGGGGAGGAATCCTGCAGGAACCCGTTTCATGTGTACCGGTCGCGTGTTTACGATGGTGGGAGAGGCCGGAGAACCGGTGTTTGAGGATCGCAAGACCAATCTGGAGCAGTTCCGTCACGAATATTTTCTGATGTTTTTGATCCCGCATTTTCACAAGGCTGCTCTGTTGATGCTGACCAATCGCCTGGTGGAGGCGATGAACCAGCTCGATCCCACGAAGCTCGATTCGGTCAGGCAGTTCCGCCGCGTCATTCGCCAAACGCTCGGCATCTTTCTACGGTTCACACATCGCTACTGGTCGCATCAGATTTCGGATCATGGACAGGTGAAGGATCTCTATCGGATGATCAGTGAACACTTGGGTACCGGGCGACTCTATGAGGAGCTTCGGTCGGAACTGGAGGATATGAGTCAATACCTCGACAGCGATGCATTACGTCGGCAAGGTGAAACCATGGTCCGCTTGACCGTCGTGGCCACGGTCGGCTTGATCGGCGTGGCGACGACCGGAGTGCTCGGCATGAATCTGTTCGCACTGGGGGAAGAGCCGATGATGATGCGGGTTGTCTATTTCCTGCTGGTCCTGATTCCCGTCGTCGCCGTGACGCTCTATACCGTCTTGAAGTCCAGACGTTTGTCGGATTTTCTGGAGGCCCTTGCAGCGGAGCATCGGTCGTCCAGAGAGAAACTAGCGGCCATCCTGACAGTGTGGAAGGCCAAACATGGACGGGATTCCTAACCTCGATCGATCTAGTCGAATTCAAAGCAGCACGATCAGGTTGTCCCGCTCTTTCAAGCTATGTATCGGATAAGGACTCTGGTCGCCTTACCAAGCCAGGCGTTAACCGCCTATAGCAGAGGTCGCCCATGAATGAATTCCAGAAGTCCTAGCTCGTTCCGACTTCGAACGCTTGACAGGTTTTGGGTATTTTCAGTAGGATACTGAAACCTTTAATGCTCATCCAGTGAGGTGAGCAAGGAGCCTATCATGAATTTTGCTCCGGCCATGGCCGGTGACAAAGCAACCTTCTCACAATGGCGATGTGAGAAGGTTTTTTTATGTCCAGATTCGACAAGAATCTGATTGCCTCATTACCTGACCATGACGATTCCCATAGACAAGTCGGTGGAGCGGAAGGATGAAAAGCTGATCATGGATGCCGGGGACATCTCCCGCGCCATGATGCGCATTGCACACGAGATCGTGGAGCGGAATAAAGGGGTGAAAGATCTGACACTAGTGGGAATACGAACAGGCGGTGTGCATCTTGCCCATCGACTCGTCAAGCGTATCCAGAGTATCGAGGGCGTACCGGTTCCCATCGGTGAATTGGACATTACATTGTATCGCGATGATCTGGCGTTGCGCAAAAATCAACCGATCCTTCGAAAAACTTCCGTGCCGTTCGACATGACGAATAAAGTCGTTGTACTAGTCGACGACGTCTTGTTCACCGGAAGAACGATACGGGCGGCAATGGATGGGCTTATGGACTTGGGACGTCCGGAGGAAATCCAACTGGCCGTGTTGATCGATCGTGGCCATCGGCAGCTGCCGATCAAAGCGAATTACATCGGAAAAAATCTACCGACCTCTCGGGATGAGCAGGTCCAAGTGTTGTTGGACGAAGACGGGGAAGATGACCGTGTCGTCATCTTGAAATCCTGAAGCGGAGGTTTCCATGAGTCTCAAGCGCAAAGATTTGCTGAGTCTCGCTCCGTTGTCCGTGGATGAGATCATGCTTGTCCTGGACACGACGGATTCCTTCAAGGAAGTGACCGGGCGGGAAATCAAAAAAGTGCCGGCTCTCCGCGGTAAAACCGTCGTGAATCTCTTTTTTGAACCAAGCACGAGAACCCGCACGTCCTTTGAGCTGGCGGCCAAGCGTCTGAGCGCTGACGTGATCAACTTTTCTCCGTCCTCCAGCAGCGTGGTGAAGGGCGAAACATTACTTGACACCGCTCGGAATATTGAAGCGATGCAGGCGGACATCATCGTCCTCCGTCACTCTTCGGCCGGAGCTGCTGAAACGCTGGCGAACGGCGTCAAGTCGTCTGTCATAAACGCAGGTGATGGATGGCATGAACACCCCACGCAAGCGTTGCTCGACCTGTACACAATCCGGCAACGAGGGATGAATTTCCGTGGATTGCGCGTCGCGATCGTCGGCGATGTGTCGCACAGCCGAGTGGCTCGGTCGAATATGTATGCGCTCATCAAACTCGGTGCCGAAGTGCGCTTGGTAGGACCGCCGACGATGATCCCGCGTGGGGTGGAAAAACTGGGAGCGAAGGTCTACTACGACATGGATGAAGGGCTGCGCGATGCCCATGTCATTATGATGCTTCGGCTGCAGCTGGAGCGGCAGGGACGCGCGCAGTTTCCTACGATTCGAGAGTACTCGAGGCTCTACGGTTTGACCGCCGAGCGAGTACGGCTGGCGGACTCCGGTGCCATCGTCATGCACCCAGGACCGATCAATCGAGGAGTGGAAATCGCTCCGGATGTCGCCGATAGCTTATCCTCGGTGATTCTCGATCAAGTGGCGAACGGCGTGGCGGTGCGTATGGGAATTCTCTACCTCATGTCGGGAGCGAATTTGTGAGTCTGATGACCTGACGATCTGTCGAGTGAGTGAGCCATTGGTCGAGCTTGAATCGAGCGAATTACTGCACAGCTCATCAGAGCAACAGCTTCTGCCAATTTTAGAGAGGGCTTATCGTGTCGATTCTGATTAAAGGTGGTCGCATCATTGACCCAGGCCGGTTTGTCGGAGTTGGCGATGTGGTAATCGAGAACGGGAAGATTGCTGCTGTGGGTCGGAATCTTCCGGCACCGGCCGGTGGCAGGGCCATTCACGCCAATGGGAAGCTTGTGATGCCGGGGTTCGTCGATCTGCACGTCCATTTTCGCGAGCCGGGGTTCGAGTACAAAGAAACCATTCAGAGCGGCAGTGCTGCGGCCGTTGCGGGTGGATTTACGACGGTCTGTTGCATGCCCAACACGAACCCGGTGAACGACAATCAAGCCGTCACCGAGTTCATCTTGGAACGAGCGCGGTTGGCCGGCCTCGCAAATGTGCTGCCGGTCGGCGCCATCACAAAAGGATCGGAAGGGAAGGAACTGGCGGAGATCGGGGACCTACGACGGTCCGGCTGTGTCGCCCTCTCGGACGATGGTAAGCCTGTGATGAACAGCCTGGTGATGCGGCGAGCGATGGAATATGCCTTGGCATTCGATCTGACGGTCGTCGACCATTGCGAAGATCTGCATCTGGCGGAAGGCGGCTGTATGAATGAGGGCTTGGTCTCGACCGAGCTGGGATTGCCTGGTATCCCAGCTGCGGCGGAGGATGTGATGGTGGCGCGGAATCTCTCCCTTTCGGAGCTGACGGGAGCTCGACTGCATCTTGCACACATCAGTACAGCCGGGTCCGTCAGGATGGTGCGGGAGGCGAAAGCCCGCGGGATCCAGGTGACGGCGGAAGCCTGTCCTCACCACTTTCTGCTGACGGAAGAACTGGTGCGTGGCTACAACACTCACGCGAAGATGAACCCTCCCTTGCGCACCTGGGCGGATGTCCAGGCGATCAAGGAAGGATTGCGGGACGGCACGATCGATGTGATTGCGACCGACCATGCGCCTCATGCCACGCAAGAGAAACAGCAGGATTTTACCGAGGCACCGTTCGGAATCGTTGGCCTTGAGACGGCGTTGCCGCTGACATTGGGGCTGGTAGAGGAAGAGGTTCTGTCACTGGAACAAGCGGTCCAGAAACTGACCTCGGCTCCGGCTGCGGCATTCGGGCTCCAAAAAGGAACGATGACGG
Organism: Nitrospira sp. LK70; assembly: GCA_011090425.1. GTDB lineage: Bacteria > Nitrospirota > Nitrospiria > Nitrospirales > Nitrospiraceae > Nitrospira_D. The sequence continues at coordinate 44,164 of PHGD01000011.1, forward strand.
TTGGTGCAGATGCCGATGTCGTCATCGTTGATCAGCAGGAACAGTGGGAAGTCGATCCGTCCAAGTTCCGATCCAAGAGCCGCAATACGCCCTTTGTGGGGTGGAAGGTGAAAGGTCGAGTGAAGACAACCATTGTAGGCGGCAAGGTGGTGTTCGAAACCGCTCCGGTGGAGCGGTAGAACTGTGCGACGACTGCCCCGCTGGGGGATGGTTGGGTGTCTTACGCTTGAGTGGGTTGCGCTCGCCGTCTGGGTCGGAGGCATGGTCGTACTGAGCGGAGCGGTGATCCCGGCCGTATTCAATACATTCGGAGGACAGGATTCCGGAGGCATGTTTTTGACCCGGGCGTTCGAAGGGTATCATCGTTTTGTCATCGGCGCCGGTGCCATCCTCTGTGCTACACTCTGCTACCGCCGGTGGAGCGGAGATCCGATCCTTGACGTCGGTTGGAGTGAGATGATCGTACTGGCAGTCATGGTAGCGATTGCCGGGCTCATCATCGCGGTTCTCCATCCAAACGCCGCAGCTCTTCAAACGCAGGCGTTCGCCACGAAGGACGAGACGGTCAAGAAGGCAGCTTTGGAAGCGTTGTTTCGCGTGCTCATGCCGATTCGATCGTTGTATATGCTCAACCTGCTATTGGGGCTCGTACTGATCGGCATCAAGGTGAACCGCTCGCTCCATCTGGATGGAAGACTGTGAAAAAAGCGATATTGGCACTGGCGGATGGAAGGGTTTTCGAGGGCCGCGCTCTCGGTTATGAGGGTGAAACGGTCGGTGAAGTCGTGTTTAACACGGCCATGACCGGTTATCAGGAGGTACTGACCGACCCGTCGTACAAAGGGCAGATCATCACGATGACCTGTCCCCATATCGGCAACTATGGGATCACACCTGAAGATGTGGAATCCCGTCGAGCCTGGGCAGAAGGGTTCGTCGTCATGGAAGCCAGCCGTCTTGTCAGCAACTGGCGGAGCCGGCAAACCCTTCAGGAATCATTGAATGAAGCCAAGATCGTCGCGATCGAAGGAATCGATACGAGAGCCTTGACAAGGCACTTGCGCGAGCATGGATCACAGCAGGGAATCATCAGCCACCTCGATCTGGATCATGAGCGGGCGGTCGGGCGTGCCGGACAAGCTCTCGGCATTATTGGTCGAGATTTGGTTGCCGAGGTTTCCTGTGCAGGCCGGTATGACTGGACGACGGGGACGGGCGATTGGACGCCGTCGGCATACAGTCGGGAACGTGGAACGTCCAAGCCTCGGCGAGTAGTGGCCTATGATTTCGGGATTAAACACAATATCTTGCGGCGATTGGTGGATGTCGGCTGTCAGGTCACGGTGGTGCCTGCCGCAACCTCGGCTGCCGAAGTCGAAGCACTCAAACCTGACGGCATTTTTCTCTCGAACGGTCCAGGCGATCCGGAGGGCCTTCCCTATGCCGCGAAGGCAATGGAAAAACTGATCGGTCGCTATCCGATCTTCGGCATTTGTTTGGGCCATCAGATTCTCTGCTTGGCCTTCGGCCTCAAGATCTATAAGCTGAAATTCGGTCACCATGGCGCGAATCATCCCGTGATGGATCTTCGGACGAGAAAAGTCGAGATAACGTCCCAGAACCATAATTTCGCTGTGCAGGGTCCCACATCGTTCCTTGGTGTACCGAAGTTACCGCCCGTGATCGACACCCGCTATGGAAAATTGTCGCTCACCCATGTCAGTTTGAACGACTACTCGATCGAGGGGATGGCCTGTCTGGACCATCCGGTCTTCTCGGTGCAGTATCACCCGGAAGCGGCACCTGGCCCTCATGATGCCGCCTATTTGTTCGATGAATTCATGCAACTTATGGAGAAACATCATGCGTAATCGCCTCGTCACGGGCATGATCGGACTGTTGCTGTCAGGCTGCACCTTCAATTTCCCGCTGTTCCCTGGCCCAGGGCCTCTGCAAGAGACTCAGGTCGACGGGACCGGCAAAGCAAAAGTGCTGTTGATCGAAATTTCCGGAATGATTAGTTCTCAAGATAACGAGGGATTTCGGGCGACTCCCAGTATGATTGCGAGTGTGAAGGAACAACTGACGCGAGCGGCTAAGGACGAGAAGGTCAAAGCCGTTGTGCTTCGCATCAATTCGCCTGGGGGAACGGTGACGGCGTCGGATATCATTTATCACGAGCTGAAAACGTTCAAGGCCAGTCGCAAAATCCCCATCATTGCATCCATCATGGATCTGGGCACATCAGGGGGCTACTATATCGCCGCGGCGGCGGACCAGGTACTGGCGCATCCTTCGTCCGTTACCGGCAGCATCGGCGTGATTATGCTTACGGTCAACGCGCGAGGGCTGTTGGAGAAAGTGGGGGTGGAGGCGACGGCGGTGACATCGGGCCCTCGCAAGGATATGGGTTCGCCGTTTCGAACCATGACGACCGAGGAACGGGCCATCTTCCAAGGATTGATCGATTCGTTTTATCAACGGTTTTTGAACATCGTGCAGGAGGGTCGGGCCAATTTGCAGATGGAGCAGATCAAACGGTTGGCCGATGGACGAATCTATACAGGCGAACAGGCCAAAGCGGCTGGTTTGGTCGATGAGATCGGCTACCTCGAAGACGCGATCGCAATGGCCAAGAAAAAGGCCGGCCTGACGGACGCCCGAGTCGTGACGTACATACGACCGGGTGAATACTCCAACAACGTGTATTCCAAGGTATTGGCGCCCAGTAGGCTTGCCGGTCTTGCCGATCTCGACCTCATGTCATTTGTCCGAGGAGGAACCCCCCAATTCATGTATTTGTGGATGCCCTAGTGAGTGAGGGGTCGATCGCATGACTGATGGTAGGATGACTGACAGTGTGACGCATGATGATCGGCTTGAACCTAACGATCTAGGATGATACGGCCGGCGGATCAGGAGGTCAACGGACTGTTCTCAACACCCATTGATCGTCGTGCCTTGCTTCTGCATGGGGTTCGAGAAATGCTTAAGCTGGCTTGCGCGGTGGGTCTTGGAGCGGGCGGCGTGGTTTCGACTCTAGCGGGATGTGTCCGCGCACCGGGAACGGCGCGCGATCAATTCATCTATATCTCTGAGGAGAAAGAAATTGAGATGGGCATCAGCGCCTATCATGAGTTGCTGCGCAAAGCTCCGCTGAGTGATGACATCGAGGTGAACGAGATGGTCAACCGTGTCGGCCAGCGGATTGCGGCGGTTGCCAAGAAACCAGAGTATCAGTGGGAGTTTGCCATCATAAGGGACGACCGCATGATCAATGCCTTCGCATTGCCCGGCGGCAAGGTCGCGGTCTTCACAGGAATCTTGAAAATCACGAAGAACGAAGACGGGTTAGCAACGGTGATCGGTCATGAGGTCGCGCATGCGCTCCAACGCCACGGAGCGGAGCGATACAGCCGAAGCATCCTTGAAACGATCGGCCAAGTCGGTGCGCTGGCGGCGGGAGCCGCGGTCGGACGCCCGGATGCGGCGATCGCCGCGATGAGCGCCTATGGAGTCGGAGTTTCCTTGCCGTTCGGGAGAAGACAGGAATCCGAGGCCGACTACATCGGACTCAAATTGATGGCGCAGGCCGGCTTTGACCCTCGGGAAGCAGTACCCTTTTGGGAGCGGATGAGTGGGTGTCCCAGGCAGATGATCGATAAGGTCTGTTTTCGATCGCAGCATAATATCCCGGAGTTTCTTTCCACACATCCCTCCGATCTGTCGCGTATCAATCAAATTGAAGCCTGGCTACCGGAGGCGATGAAGTACTACCATGCGACGCAGAGGGACGAAGAACCCAGGTCGACCCCCTATCAACCTCCGATCGGACCCATGCTCCCATCCAGCTGATCCAACCCCATACACACGATGCCCAAACGAACGGACATTCAGTCAATCCTCATGATCGGGTCCGGTCCGATTGTCATCGGCCAAGCCTGTGAGTTCGATTATTCCGGCACGCAGGCTTGTAAAGCGCTGAAAGCGGAGGGTTATAAAGTCATCCTCATCAACAGCAATCCGGCGACGATCATGACGGATCCCGAAATGGCTGACCGGACGTATGTCGAACCGATTACCTTGGATGTGGTTGAGAAGGTGATCGATCGCGAGCGCCCGGACGCCTTGCTTCCCACCATGGGTGGGCAAACGGCCCTGAACACCACGATGGGGTTGGTGAAGCGAGGAGTCCTTGAGAAATACGGGGTCGCTCTCATCGGCGCTTCAGCGGAAGCCATTCATAAAGCGGAGGATCGGGAAGCGTTCAAGCAGGCGATGCGTCGAATCGGCCTGCGGGTGCCGACGAGCGGGACCGCGCACACGAGACAGGACGCACTGGCGATTCTCGATACCGTCGGCTTCCCCGCAATCATTCGTCCGTCCTTCACCATGGGGGGGACCGGAGGAAACATCGCCTATAATCGCGAGGAATTCGAGAGGCTGATCGATTGGGGGTTGGCCATGAGTCCGGTCGGTCAGGTACTGATCGAAGAATCGGTCATTGGGTGGAAAGAGTATGAATTGGAGGTCATGCGTGATCTAAGGGACAACGTCGTCATCGTGTGTCCGATTGAGAACTTCGATCCGATGGGCGTGCACACCGGAGACAGTATTACGGTCGCGCCGGCCATGACGTTGGCCGACAAAGAATACCAACGGATGCGGGATGCGGCTCTCGAGATCATCCGAGAGATCGGGGTCGAGACGGGGGGATCCAATATTCAGTTCGGCATCAACCCAGCCGACGGGGAGATGGTCGTCATTGAAATGAATCCTCGGGTCTCTCGAAGCTCGGCGCTGGCATCGAAGGCGACCGGGTTTCCGATCGCGAAGATCGCCGCCAAACTGGCCATCGGATATACCTTGGATGAGATTACCAATGACATAACCGGTGTCACAAAGGCATCGTTTGAACCGACGATCGATTATGTGGTCGTCAAGATCCCGAGATTCGCCTTTCAGAAGTTCAAGGGTGCCGACCCGACCTTGACCACGCAGATGAAGTCGGTCGGGGAGGTGATGGCGATCGGACGCACCTTCAAGGAGTCTCTACAGAAGGCCATTCGCTCACTGGAGTTGGACCTGAATGGGTTGGCGTCACGGTTCGGACTTGATCGAGGTGTTCCGGCCGGGTTTAACCGTGCGGAAGCGATCGAGAAACTCAGCCGAGTGCTGCGGACCCCGGTGCCGGAACGGCTGTGGTACGTGGCCGACGCCATGCGATTGGGGTTCACGGACGAGGAACTGTTTGCAACGACGAGGATAGATCCTTGGTTTTTGGAGCAAGTCAGACAGCTGGTGGACTTTGAGCGACTGCTTGCCGGTTATGCCGCCGACCCAGCGGCCGTCTTGGGCGGCGGGTTGCTCTGGGACGCGAAAGAGCTTGGTTTTTCTGATGATCGGATCGCGCAATTGCTCGGATGCGAGGCGACGGCGGTCCAGAGTGCGCGGACGGAACACAGGACACGAGGGGTCACCTATAAACGGGTCGATACCTGCGCTGCGGAGTTCGAGGCCCAAACGCCGTATCTCTATTCTACCTACGGCATGGAGTGCGAAGCCAGGCCCTCGGATCGACAGAAGGTCGTGATTCTGGGGGGAGGTCCCAATCGGATCGGACAAGGGATCGAGTTCGACTACTGTTGTGTTCATGCGGCCATGGCGCTTCGAGAAGAAGCGATCGACACGATCATGGTGAACTGCAACCCGGAGACGGTGAGCACGGATTACGATACGTCGGATCGGCTGTACTTCGAGCCGCTGACGCATGAAGACGTCCTCAACATCGTCCATCGGGAGCGGCCGGTCGGGGTGGTTTTGCAGTTCGGAGGACAGACGCCCCTGAAACTTGCGCTTCCACTCTCGAACGCCGGCGTGAGGATTCTCGGGACCAGTCCCGATGCCATCGATTTGGCGGAAGACAGGGAACGGTTTCGTGGTCTCCTGAATAAGTTGGGCTTGATGCAGGCCGAAAGTGGAACCGCCCGATCCATCGAGGAAGCGGTACAGATCGCAGGACGGATCAGCTATCCGGTCATGGTCCGTCCGTCCTACGTGCTGGGCGGACGTTCAATGCAGATCGTATATGACGTAACCGACTTGCTGGAGTACATGCACTCAGCAGTCAAGGCGTCGCCCAATCATCCGGTCTTGATCGATAAGTACCTTGCCGATGCCATCGAGATCGACGCCGATGCGATTTCGGACGGCGAAACCGTAGTGGTTGCGGGAATCATGGAGCATATTGAAGAAGCCGGGGTCCATTCCGGCGATTCGGCCTGTTCGCTGCCCCCCTATACGTTGGCCAAGCCCCTTGCGCGCGACATCGAGCGGCAAATGCGCTTGCTGGCATTGGAACTCGGCGTCGTCGGGCTTATGAATGCACAATTTGCCGTTAAAGGCCGGACCATCTATGTGCTTGAAGTCAACCCTCGTGGATCTCGAACCGTGCCGTTTGTGAGTAAAGCGATCGGCGTACCGCTCGCCAAGTTGGCCATGAAGGTGATGATGGGGAAAACACTTAGAGAATTGGGCTTTACAGAGGCTCCTCTGCCGACACATTTCTCGGTCAAAGAAGCGGTCTTTCCGTTCAACAAATTTCTCGGGGTTGATGTACTGCTGGGACCTGAAATGAAATCGACCGGAGAAGTGATGGGCATCGACGGAGATTTCGGATGGGCGTTTGCAAAGTCTCAAGCGGGAGCCGGAGCAGTCCTCCCGACATCGGGGACTGCCTTCGTGAGTGTGAAGCAAGCCGATCGTCCTGTCGCCTTGGATCTCGCGAAGCGGTTAGGTGCACTCGGGTTTCAGATTCAAGCTACCAGCGGAACAGCCGGTTATCTGAGAGAGCAGGGGGTTGAAGTGAGCACCGTCAATAAAGTGAAAGAAGGACGTCCTCATATTGTCGACCATATCAAGAACGGCGCGGTGGCGCTCGTCATCAACACAGTGCGGACTGCTTCCGCTCATGAGGACTCGCTGTCCATCAGACGGGAGGCCCTCCACCGAGGCGTTCCGTATTTCACGACCATGAGAGGTGCCCATGCGGCCGTGATGGGTATCGAGGCGACCGCCCAAAAGGGTTTAGCGATTCGTACACTACAAGAGTATCATCGGCCATAAATTAGAGGATGCTGAAAAAGTTCTTCCAGCAAGGCCGCAGCAAGCGAAAGGCTGAGGCGTACGCGGTTGGTACGTTGAAGCCTTGAGCGATGCGAGAACGCAGCTGGACGACTTTTGCAGCATCCTCAAACTGTTCAGGAGCACCCGGAGCATGCCGACCCCAATTACGAAGAAGGGCTATGATGCGTTGAAGGCGGAATTGGATCGTTTGCGCAAAATCGAGCGACCGAGAGTGATCGAAGCGATTGCGGAAGCCCGGGCACATGGCGATCTCAGTGAGAATGCCGAGTACGATGCCGCCAAAGAGCGCCAAGGATTTATCGAGTCACGCATCTCCGAGATCGAGACAAAGCTCGCAGATGCCCGCGTGGTGGAAACCGCCGGCCGCACCACCGAGACGGTCGTCTTCGGCGCAACTGTGTTGGTCATCGAGCAGGAATCCCAAGCGAAGAAGCAATACACCTTGGTCGGACAGGACGAGGCCGACATGAAATTCAACAAGATCTCCGTACAGTCTCCTGTCGGTCGCGCGCTCATCGGCAGGCGTGTCGGAGATTTTGTGGAAGTGAAGACCCCCGTAAAACTGGTCGAATACGAGGTTCTGGAGATCAAATTCGAGGAAGTCTGACGTGCCGGACGCGCGCCCCATCATCACGCTCTTGACGGATTTCGGCGAGCGTGATTGTTTTGTGGCGAGCATGAAGGGGGTCATTCTGTCGATCAATTCCTCTGCTGCCATCGTCGATCTCTCACACCAAATCGCCTCTCACCAGATCCAAGAAGCCGGATACTTCCTGAGGTCCTGCTATCGCTATTTCCCGGAAAGGACCATCCATGTGGCCGTTGTCGATCCTGGAGTCGGGACGGAACGCCGGGCGTTGCTCATTTCTGCTGCCGGCTCGTTCTTTGTCGGCCCGGACAATGGGTTGTTCACCGAAGTCTTGGAGCAGGAGGTCGGGGCGAAGGTGTGGCAGATCAACAGCCCACAATATCGTTTGGAAACAGTTGGGTCGACCTTTGATGGTCGGGACCTATTTGCGCCGGCTGCCGCTTGGTTGAGCAAAGGAGTCCCACCGACGTTTTTTGGACCGGTGGTTCAAGATCCGATCCGACGTTCCGTGGCGATCCCGGTTTGGCATGAAGAGTTGCTGGTCGGGAAGATCATCTCCGTCGATCGGTTCGGGAATCTTATTTCCAATATCACGGCGCGGCAGGTCCGGGAATTCCGAGCCGCAATGGGACAAACGGTGGAGATCCATATCGGTACGCAGGTCATTAACGAACTGGTCGAAAGCTACAGCCAAGGGAATCGTCAGGCTCCCTCGGCGTTGATCAACAGCAGCGGGAGCTTGGAAATCTTTCTCCAGGAAGACAGCGCGGCCCAAAAACTGCAAGTCGGGGTTGGTGAAGAAGTGCGTCTCTGTTGAAGGAGGGAGCTTGAGGCCGGTGCCAACCTATCAAATTGAGCGTACCACGAGTGAGTCGCACACACATGCAGAAACGCCGGAGGATCCTCAGCCTATCGCTTTGTCGATGTGTCGTGAAATGACTCCCGACACTTTTTCTGTCCTTGCCGAGCGGGCCAGCTTCAGGAGTTGGCATTGCCGCACAACCGGCAAGGGATGCGTGTGGTCGATCATCGCGTTGCGCTCAGCAAGCCGGCCTTGATGAGCGCCCCTTCTACAAAATCATTCTCCAGCGTCAGTTGCCCAATCTTCGCGTGCAGCGTCTTGAGATCCAGGGCCTCCGCTGGCGGTTTCGTCCCGCCAAACACATCTGGGGCCCGGGCCAGCAGTTGCTGCTTCCATTCGGTGATCTGGGTGGGATGGACGTGAAATTGCTCGGCCAATTCCACCACCGTCTTATCACCTTTGACCGCGGCCAACGCCACCTGCGCCTTGAGGGTTGCTCCGTGATTCCGTCTCGTTCGTTTCATTGCCTCGCTCCTTTCGTTGACCACCGCTCGGTGGCCTTGGTGAAGCCAGGCTACCACTTATCACACTGTCCGAATTTCCGAAGCCCCCTCTGTGTTTTGGGTAATGGCTGTAAGACGATTGGCATTGTCATACGTGTAGCTGACTTGCGGCTGGCCCACGACGGTCATCGTCGCACGGCGGGAAGCATTGTCGTAGGTGTAGTTCACGGTCCCCTCAGGGGTGACTTCCTGTGTGAGTCGATCCAAGCCGTCATAGGTTCGCGTGATCGTCGCGGTAACGGTGCCACCGCTATTCTTCTCCTGCACCTGCGTGATTCTGTTGCCGGCATCGTACGTGTAGTTGGTACTGTCCCATCTTGGAACGTGGTCTTCGTCCGTCGATTCAACGGATCATAAATATAGGGAAGGTCTGATTTATTCAAAGTTCCGACAAATAATCAGCTCAATTCCCCGTGTTTTGAGTGCCAACTGATTAAAATCAGGAATTAATCAGACCTTCCATAGGTCGTTGTTTGACTCTTGCGGTCAAGGACCGTCGAGAGTGGAGATGAAAGAATTGATGACGGGATCTTATCTAGCAGTCCGGCGAACCGTCTTCTTTGGGAAATGTTGTGATTCATAGATATCGAAGGATAAGTCTATGCCCAGGTTAACCAACTGAGCCATTAAGCTACCGCTCAACTCTAAGCCCGTATTCTTTTTGACGAATAGTCCGATAAAATATTCGATACTCCCACCAGTCAACCGAACTTTCTTAAGAAAATGCTCGAAGCTACGGAACTGTTTCGTTAACGTGCACAGCGTTGATTCAAGGTCATCACCTGACTTCTCGTCCAGATCAAACACACAATACGTTTCCTTATAGGTCCCAGTGAGCTGTTTACCTGTCGGAGTGGTTTTTGGAGTTCCTGCCTTCCATTTCCTGGACGGGCTGAGACGCAGTTGCCTCGAGATATCCTCTGGATCCATGTTTGGATGATTTATACGAAGAGCTATTTTGTATTTACTTGGGTTCATCGTTCCTTTTGTCACTTGTTCCAAGGTAGGTAGTCTTTATAGGGTCCTTGGTTTACGGCTTGGCCTCCGTCACCGCCCGTAATCACATCGCCATCCGGAGTGATGCCGACCCAATCGTCAGGCCTTGCGCCGAGTCCTTTCTTGATCTCATGTATGTCATCACTATCTAGGTCAGGAAAATCATCAATGGGTTTCGTCCCAGACGGACAGTTCTTAGGTTTGGCAGACCTATTGGGTTTGGAAGAAATCAAGTAGTCGTCAGGGGAAGCAACCTGACTCTGCTGCTGGTAGTAATAGTATGCGGCAACACCGCCAATGATAACAGTTGTTGCCAATAATGCGGGAGGTGACAACACCAAAGGCCCAACAAGCATCGCATTCTTCCCAGCCGGATCTCGAAAGCGGATGGGATTTCCAAATGTATAAAGCCCACTCCGCCTCCGCCCACCTCCCACGATTCAATTCTCAAAGAACGCCTTGGCCTCATCGGCGAGTCTGCCCGTCTCCCTCGGATTTTGCAAGGGAATGCTCGCGGGGATGATACTTGCGATGCGCCTCCTTGAGATCGGTAATGGTCAGGCGCAGATAGCGCTCCGTGGTGGCAAGCGACCGATGGCCGAGGATCTCCTGCACATGGCGGAGGTTGGCGTGGTTCTTCAACAGATGCGTGGCGCAGGTGTGCCGCCACAGATGACAGGTCACCGGCTTCTTCACCCGCGCGAGCCGGGCATACTTCTCCACCACCGCGCCGACGGTGTTCTTGTCCATCGGGCGGGCTCGGAGGGAAATAAAGAGGCGGGAGCTGGTCGCGCCACGGAGCAGGTCCGGCCGGATAACCTTGAGATAGCTCTCCAGAAATCGGCAGGCGATCCGGCTCAACGGCACCACCCGATCCTTGCCGCCCTTGCCGGCGTTGATCCGCAGCAGCTCTTCATCGAGATTGACGTCCTCCACCGTGAGGTTCATCAGCTCTTGTTTGCGAATCCCCGTCGCGTACAACACTTCCAGGATCGTGCGATCGCGATAGCCGAGGAGCGTGTGGGTATCCGGCGCTTCGATGATCCGCCGCGCCTCCTGGACCGTGAGAATGTTGCGCGGCAACGGATCGGGTTGTCGCGCGTAGCGCAGCTCCTTCGCCGGATTGGTGGCGAGCGCGCCCTCGGTGTGGAGAAAGGTGAAGAAGGCTTTGACGGTGCTCACCGCACTATTCTGCGAGCCCACCGCGCGGGCGATCCCCCGCGCCGACGGCTGGTAGAAGAGCCAGCGTTGAAAGTCCTGCAGGATGTTCGCCGTCACCAGCTGCACGTCAGGGATCTGCAGTTCGTCGAGAAACCGCTAAAAGACGCGGAGATAACTGCGCTGGGTGAGCCAGGTGCGGTCAGAAAAATTCAAGATCTCGAGCTGCTGGTGGTACCGCGCGATCCAATCGTCCAAGGCACGGGCGGGCGTGCTCATGACGCGGGCTCAAGCCGCGCACGCGGATGGGCGCGGCGAAAGGTCTGGTGGAGTTCAGGGATCGCGACGCGGCTGTATCGTTGGGTGGTGGCCAGCGAGCGATGGCCGAGCAACCGCTGCACGGCGATGAGATTCGCGCCATTCGCTACGAGATGGGTCGCACAGGTATGCCGCCAGACATGCGGCGTGATCCGTCGCGTGACGCCCGCCTGCTTCGCATAAGTTCGCACGAGCACTTGAATCACCTGCGCCCGGATCGGCCGGTGCGGGTCGATCGACGAGAGCCAGAGCGCCCGCTCCTCACGCTGCCGCTCCGTCCAGCGCGTTCGGACGGTGAGATACACCCGCAACGCATCGCAGGCCTGACGGCCCATCGGCACCACGCGATCCTTGGCAAACTTGCCGCGATGAATGCGGACAAAGCCCTGTCGCAAATCAAGATCCAGCACAGTGAGCCGCGTGAGTTCTTCCAGCCGAATACCGGTGGCGTAGAACACTTCAAGGATCGCCCGGTCGCGGATGCCCTTCGGCCACTGCGTATCCGGCGCGTTGAGAATCGCCCGCGCCTCAGCACGGGTGAGTACCGTGCGCGGAAGCCCACGATCGGCTTGGACCAGGATCAGGCCCGCACAGGGATTGAGAAAGACCTGATCGGTCGCTTCGAGATGTTCGCAGAACCGGCGCAGGGCTTGGAGCCGCGCCGAGCGGGTCCAGATCGTATAGGGCTGTTCGTGAAGCCACTGCTGATAGGCCCGAATGGTCTCGCGGGTCATGTCGCGGAGATCGGCCATGCCGACGGTGGTGAGAAAGCGAAAGAAACAGGAAAGCGATTCAGCGTAGGACTTGAGCGTACCGGGCGCGTAGGCGCGAACGCGCAACGATTCCAGAAACTGCTGGCGCGGTGTCTCGAACACCGGCGGCCACGTCGTCATGGCCTCACTCCTGACTCTACGTGCGGAGGAAGCTGTGCGTCGTCTACAGGCATCGCGGTAGGCTCCTCCTTGTCGGCCCGCTGTTGCTCCAAGGCCTCGCCATTCTGCAGTGTTACCGCATGTCCGTTCATTCCACCTTGCGCCCGACTGGGACCCGCCACGTTCTGTAATCGCCCTCCTTGTTCGCTTGGGAGCCCGACTAGTGCAGCCCGACGACGCAACTCCTCCACCGAGACGAGGCCAGGCAGAAACCGTGACTCTTCGCCGTTCCACGCGAGGCGATAGGTGAATTGCTGCCCGCGCCGCCCACTAAGCGGGATGAGATATTCGAGATCTTCCAACTGCTGCACATGCGTCTTGATCTGGTAATCGCTCCAGCCGCTAAACTCCCGGATGTCCCGGCGCGTGAATGCGACGGCTGCCGCGTCGCTCTGCTCACGGACCGCCCGGCCTTCAACATAGCGATGGATGACGCGCAGGAGGTCCCGGCTCGGCCGGGCCAGCTCGTCGAGCGCTTGGCCCCACACGCCTACGGCAAGCTCATGCGCGAGCGCAATGTCGTCGAGCGTCGTCTCGATGTAGGGGCCGAGCCGTTCGTGATGCTTGAGGGGCCGTTGCATCTGGTACAGCACCGTTACGGCAAGAATCAGTTGCAGATACTTGGGCTGCTCACGACGCATGAGGAGCCGATCTTCGGTCGCCGTGAGCAGGGGCTCATAGGGATTCACGACCAGGAGAGACTTGAGCAGGCGCTGCAAGGCGTGGTGCCGGGCCAGGATGCTCGCCCGTTGCTGCGCCTGGAGCCGGCCGTCGAGCGTGTGCCGCTGCCGCTGCGCGGCGAGAATCGCGCGGGTCTGCGCGGACGATTCATCGACACTGCTCACGAGAAAGCGGCTGCGGGTCTCGGCGTCCACGTTGGGATTGGTCGTGGTGAGCATCACCGCCGTCGGGCCCTGGACCCGATTGACCTGCGTCTCCAATCGGCCCGTGAGTGGATTCTTGATCGTGGCTTCGATGATCAGCTCCTTCGCAGAGATCAGATTACGGATCGCGTACTGCGCCTCCGGCGCGCCGGCCTCTTCGGCCAACGCGAGGACCTTGTGCCGGAGCGCCTGCTCGCCTTTGTAGAAGAGCGCCTGACCCGTGAGCGCCGTGAGTTTGATCATGTCTTCGTCGGGACAGAGCGCCAGCACGGTATCTTGCAAATGACTTTTGCCCGCGCCACTGCCGGACAGCAAGAGCAAGGACAGCGGCTCCTCCAGCTTGCGGCTCGTCATCACGAGATAGCCGACGAGTGCATTGGTCGTCTCGCCCACCACACCCAGCCGGTCGAGATCCCGACGGAGTTCGCCGATCAGATCCGGGTGCCGACCAAGCCGTTCCGCCTCACGCTGCAACGGTTCGCTCACCAGCGCGACCGCCGGCCCGGTGTCGTGCATCTTCTTCTCCACGTAGGTCTCGACTTGAGCGATCAACCGATTGAGATCCAGTTCGATGACGTCGATCGAGTCGCGGAAGAGCCGGGCCGCTTCGCCAAGAAAGCTCCGGCGCGCGCGACTGAGGTAAAGATCCACCGTATCGATGTGAAAGCGATGTTGCTCGCCACTCACGGCTTTGATCGTCGCCCGCAACCGCGCCGCGTGCTGCCGCTCGATCGCGCGGATTTCGTAGCGTCGCGTTCCGTACGTCGCCACAAAGCCGTCCGCCTGCATCGCCACCTGCTCGTCCGGCGGCGGGAGCGTCGCCCTCGCCGGTTCCGCGGGCCGCGCCGCAGTGAGCAGGCGCTCGAACTCGGCCGCGGTGTGGGTCAGGAAAAAGTCGTTGGCGTCCTTCATGCCCTCGGGCCACTGCACAACGGACACGGCCTTGACCAGCGACGGGAGAGTCTGCTCCTTGAGTTTCGTCGCGGCGGCATGACCAGCGTCATCGTGGTCGAGACAGAGCACGATCTCGTGAACGGCGTGCGTGCGCACCAACGTCTCGTGATCAGCCGTCCAGCCCTGCGCACCGTAGAGCGCGATGACGTTGCGCAGACCAGCTTGCCAGAGGCTGAGCCCATCGAGGATGCCTTCGGTGAGGAACAGCGCAGAATGATTCTTCGCGACCGCGCCGTTCCAGACGCCACGATGAGGACCCGGCAAATAGAGATGCGACGGCGCACGGTCGGTGATGCGTCGCCCATACAAGCCGCAGATCGCACCAGCGCTATCGACGATCGGGATCGTGACACAGCCCTCGAAGTGCTCACGCCCGGACTTCGTGAGCACGCCGAGCGCCGTCAGGCCCTCGAGAAGCGGCCCACTCGTCGGCAAGGTCTGCCGGAGCGCTCCATTGCAGTAGCCGAGCTGGAAGACCTCCAGCATGGTCGGGTCCACCAGGTTCCGCCGTTTGAGATAGGCCCAGCCGTCGCGATCCGTCGTGAAGGTCTTCTGATAGAACGTGACGACGCGCTGCAGCAGCGTGGCCGCCGCAAGCGGCGGAGTCGGCTCGCTCGACGGAATCGGCTTGAGGCCCGCCGTCCCGCGACCCACGAGCCCGCCTGTCTGCCGGGTGAGCCAGTCGATCGCCTCCTGCAGCGAGAGGCCGTCCTGCTTCATCACAAAATCTACGACACTGCCGGCGGCGCCGCAGCCGAAGCAGTGAAACAGATGCTTGGTCGGCGAGATGTGAAACGAGGGTGTCTTCTCCGGGTGGAATGGACAGAGGCCGACGTACTCCTGCCCCTGCTTCTTCAGCACGACGCCGCGCGTCTGGGCCAACGCCACGAGATCGACGGCCCGCTTGAGATGGGTGAGGTCAGGACTCGTGGACGTGTGCGACATGGGGTTATTGGCCACTCTCGTCAAGAGGGAATTGCATTGCTCAGATGTGAACAGTATACTACTCACATGACCGGCTGGCTGTCAACTGCGTGGTATTCTGCGCTCATGAGTAAGAAGAGCGTCGCCTCACTGACCCCGCTTCGTGCGCTTCGTGAAGCCGCCGGACTCTCGCAACGGGAACTCGCGCGGTTGATCGGGCAGGAGCAATCCAACGTCCGCTACTGGGAAACCAGCGGGACCTTGCCGCGATCCGATGTGTTGATGCCGATGGCCAAAGCCCTGGGCGTGACGGTGGAAGAACTCCTCGGCCACGCGCCGAGCCGGAAACGCACCGGTCCGCCACCCGGCAAACTCGGCCAGCTCTTCGACAACGTGGCGCGCCTCCCGCGTCGGCAGCAAGAGAAGATCATCGAGCTGCTGGAACCGTACGTCTCCCATCACGCCAAGGCATCCTGATCACTCCAGCGCGGTGGGAAACAGAATGACGGACGCCGCGAAGAAAACCGGCGCACACAGTTGGCGCAGGACCGACGATCGTCGAGCCACACGACCCACGGGCCGGGGTGCAGATCAACGACTTGTGCGATTCGGCGCGACCGGCAGCGGTGGCGCCGTCCGGTCTGCGGCGCGGTGGAACGGCAACGTCCGTTCGACCGTGCCGTCCCCGTTCGCCTCTGACGGGCGCCCCCTAGGAGGGGGCAGATGGGGCACACGCCTTCTGCACCGGTCGTGACCCGAAGGGCGGCCCAGGGTCGGGGGCCGCGCCACCCGCCCCCAAAGAGGCTCCACCGCTACCCACTCACGCGGTGGAGAAGGATGGGGGGCCCTCTTTGGGACACCTTGTCTGGTGGGGGCGCCTCGGCGGGGAGTGTCCAGAGAGGGCCACCAAGGCGGGGGCGGGGCGGCCACGGCCGGTGCTCCTCGCGCGCATCCTCGGGTGGGCGGGGGTGATCAGAATAAGACAACGCGGGGCGCCGTGCGCAGGGACGGAAGCCGACGCCGTCGGCTGGAGCCGAGCACGGCGACCCGGGCACCACGTCAGCGTCGGTGAGCTGGGAAAAGAATCAGTGGAGTGGATGCGCGTTGCCTGGTGATCCACAGTTCGGACAACGCGGGAGAGCCAACAACGTGGTAAACCAGTTGCTCGCTGGTGAGTGCTTCAAGACATGGCCCGCCACGCTCGTCTTGCATTCAGCACATCGAATCGATAACCAAAACCACCCGAAGGCGACGATGCCGAGCCCAACAACGCTTAAACTTAAAGTCACTTCATCGGGCACAATGGTCGAGATCGTTCCAGGATGATTGATTCGCCAGATCAGCATCCCAAAGAGACACAGATCCACGAGCGCGAGAAGCAGAAACAGGATCGCCTTCCACCGCTGTCCAGTCTTCGTCAGCCACATAATGTTTGAACCCGGCGGCCATCAGTCACATCCAAGATCAAGCAGGCTCTTCACACCTGCGTCGATGGCCGACCCTGTGATAATTCCTGCTTCTAAGGAAACTCCAACCGCTAGTGCACCTAACGCAGAATTAATCGCGCCTGAGGCAAGCGTGTTTGGAATTGTCATGGGAGCAACCCCTTGTCCCTGCAGAATAACCGACTTGAGGGCTTGGCCTAAGGTGACCGTACCGACTGTGTTGGAAATGGTAGTGCTGGACCCTAAAAGAAGCCCAAGCCCAGTCCTCGTGAAGTTCTCCGGGAACCCAAAGAAAAAGTCGTTAGTCGTCGAGAGATTATTGGCAAAGGTCGTCTTGAAATCTGACCGCGGGCATCCGCAAGAAGCTGGTTTAAGTCCCAGCGGATCACGGAGGTTGACGGGGTTGTTCCCCACGTACGAATAGAAATTTATACTCCCACCTGCAAATCGTATCGGATCTTCCGCAATGAATCTCTGCAACCTCGGCTGGTAATACCGAGCTCGGTAGTACAGAAGCCCAGACCCATCATCCTCTCTGCCTGTGTATTTGTAGCTGCTTGTGCTCGCCGCTCCGGTCTGACTGACGAATCCAAACGGCTCATAGGTGTACTGCGTTTGCAGCGTGCCTGTTCCATCTCCAAGAGCAACCGTTGAGCCGAGGGCATCGGGGAGCAGAGCACGAACGCCCACTCCATCGGTTCTGGTAAAGAATTCATCGATCCCAAGGCCGGTGAGCAAATTCGCTGTCACCGTCGCGCCGTTCTTTTCTTGTATGGGAGTAAGCCCGTCGTACACAAAATTTGTGGTGGTGCCGTTGACGGTTTTTCCAGTGCGACGACCGAAGGAATCGTAGGTAAAGGAGGCAGTGAGGCCAGGACCGCTGATGCCGGTGAGCTGATTTCTTGCGTTCCAGGTGTAGGTCGTCGTGCCGCTGGCATCGGTGACGGTCGCAAGATTCCCATTGAGGTCATACGTTTCGGTACTGGTTCCGAACGTGGTCTGCTGGTTATTGGCGTTATAGTTGGTGGTCGTCAGGACAGGCGGGAGATTGGACCGGGCAAAGCTGCCACCCGTCTTGATGCGGTTGCCTGCCGTATCATACGTGTACGCGAGGTCGCCGAGGGTCGTCGCGCCCTGCTTATACGTCAGGTTCGTCAATTCCGAGGCCACATTGTAGGCATAGGTGACGCTGTTGGTGTTCGGCAGGGTAAGTGACGTTCGTCTGTCCGCATCGTCATACGCAATCGTCACCGTATTCGCGTTTTGGGTTATCCCGGTCAGCCGATTGGCATTGTCATACGTGTAGGTGACTTGCGGCTGGCCGACCACCGTCATCGTGGCTCTGCGGCTGGCATTGTCGTAGGTGTAGTTCACTGTCCCTTCAGGGGTGACTTCCTGTGTGAGTCGATCTAACCCATCATATGCCCTGGTGATGGTAGCGGTGACAGTCCCACCAGCATTCTTCTCTTGTACTTGCATAATTCTGTTTCCGGCGTCATAGGTGTAGTTCGTGCTCGTGCCGTCTTGGAACGTCGTCTTGGTTCGTCGATTCAAGGGATCATAGGTGTTGGTCGTGACTTGGTTCTTTCGGTCGGTCACCGTCGCCAGATTACCGTTGTTGTCATAGGTGTAGATCTCGGTATTGAGCAACGGATCTTTTCTCGTGCTCGTCCGATTCATATTCGAGTAGGTGTACACCGTCTGCTGGCTCTTGGCATCAGTGACGGTGAGGAGATTACTGTTCGGATCGTACCCGAACTGCGTCACCCCGTTGATGGCATCTGTGAGCAGCGTGATGCGATCGAGAGCGTCCGGTTGGTAGACCGTCTTCTGTTCCAGCGGATTAATGATGCTGCGAAGCCGCCCAGCGGCATCCAGCATGCGCTGGGTTTCACGATTCAAAGGATCCTTCACCTTCACGAGATCACCCAGCTGATACGTAAAGGTCGTGATGTTGTTCGAGGGATCTTTGATCGTGAGTGCTGACCATTTGTATGGAATTTATTTCTCAGGTTGTTTAAGGCGGGATAGATCTTGCTCAAGACTTTTGGGAACCTCGCTCCGAACGTTTTCATCATATCTCACGAATAAAAGCGAAATATTATGATGTTTACAGAGATGTCTTACTGCACACTTAATGGTCTCAACTTGTGAGGCTGAGTCACAAACACGTTTTCCTAGCTGACTGAGCAAGCGTTCAGCCGCCTGGGTTGCTTCGGGCATTTTTCGAAATTCGGACAGTGCTGCGTAGTCGGAGACATAATACAAATACAAGACCACAAAATCAGCCAGGGGAGATTTGGCCTGCGTGTTAGGACTCCGAAAGACTTCGCATGTGTTATCTGGACAATACTCAGCCGAGACACCCGTACTATCTAGGCGAACGTTAATTGCATCTCCCAGGGTCTTCTTTAACAAAGCTGTCGAATCTGAGGCCGCTAAGGTTTGCTCCAGCGGAAGGATATGAAATAGGAAAACCAGTAGCCCAACTTTCATAACGACTTGGAAAGAATATGGGTTCATGGTGTTTGCCCAGGCTGAATTGGTGACGATGATGGCGGGAGAGGAAGTGCTGGAACACCATTTCCAGGATAAATCTGAATATGCCAATGATCGCGATTGACACCAGGGTAGTCTTCGAAGTGGCCTGCACCGAACCCACAACGACTTGCACAGCCCAAAACTTGATTGCCAGTAACAGGGTTAAATGCCGGGTGTACCGCTCCCGATTTCTTGGACACTGTTGTAGCTATATTGACTCGACCTGTGGGTCGCGTCGCTCGACGATCGTCGCTCCTGGGCCAACTGTGTGCGTCGGGTTTTTGGCGACCGACCATCAGTGGTCCCAATTGCCTGCT